>NZ_JAEULU010000056.1 GCF_016792925.1 Gemmobacter sp. | reverse complement strand
GACAGCAAGCCCGGCCTGCGCACCTTGCTGGGCAGTGATGAGGTCGGCCCCTGTCTGGTGGAAGATCCGGGCCACCGCGCGCTGTATATCTTCAACCATTTTGAATATGACAGCGACACGCTGAAGCAGGAATATGATCGGGATGTGGCGCAGGGCACGCCGATCAACGTGCCCGACAATTACTATCCGCATAACGATCCCTCCCTCCCGCCGTTGAACCGCTGGCGCAGCCATGCTCACCTGCTTTACGGCAATTGGGTTAACGAAGTGTATCAGACCACCCATTTCAAGGTCGACGATATTGGCACTTGAATGGGCGGCCCTCGGCGCAATCGGGGGCGCAATCGGGGGCGCACTGGGGCTTGCGGGGCTGACCACCCTGCGCGCCCGTCGGCGCGAGCGGCGCTATGAGGCGCGCTTTCCGCCGCTGGGGCGCGTGGTGACCGTCGAGGGCAAGCGGCTGCATCTGTGGCAGGCGGGCTCTGGCCCCGATCTGGTGATGATCCACGGCTCCTCTGCCAACCTGCGCGAATTCACCATGGGGCTTGCGCCGGCGCTGACCGACCGTTTCCGCGTCACGCTGGTGGATCGTCCGGGGCTGGGCTGGTCGGATGATGCGGGCGATTCTCCCGCCGCGCAGGCGCGGCTGATCCGCCTCGGCTGCGCGGCGGCGGGGGTCACCCGGCCGCTCGTTCTCGGGCATTCCTATGGCGGCGCGGTGGCGCTGGCCTGGGGTCTGCAAGCGCCGGTGGCGGGGCTGGTGATCCTGTCGGGCGTGGCGATGCCCTGGCCCGGTGGGCTGGGCCCCTGGTATGCCGCCACTGCCACCGCGCTTGGCCGGGCGCTGATCGTGCCGCTGGTCACCGCCTTCGTGCCGCGCCGCAAGATCGAGGCCTCCATCGCCGAGGTCTTTGCGCCGCAAAACAGTATATCCGGTTACGCTTATGGCCCTGACGGGCAGGCAAAGCGTATAGAGGATTACGCTTTTGCCGCCGCTGTGCCGCTGATCCTGCGCCGCAAGGCGCTGGCGACCAATGCGCGGCAAGTGAACCGGCTGCTGCAATTTGTGCGGGAAATGGCGCCGCAATACCATACAATTTCGGCGCCCGTCGAAATCCTCCATGGTGACAGCGATACAATCGTGCCGCATCACATTCATGCCCTGCCGCTGGCCGAGCGGCTGCCAGATGCCGCCCTGACCCTGCTGCCCGGCGTCGGCCATATGCCGCACCAGACCCATCCCGCCGAGGTGACCGCCGCTGTCTTGCGCCTTGCAGGCCGGGCCGGGCTGGCCCTAGACTGACCCGATCCACGAGTGACGGAGGAACGCCATGGACCTGCCTTTTGACGGTGCAATCAGCCGCTATTTCAAGGAAACCGCCCCCAAGGCCGTGCGCAAAGCCATTGAAAATGCTGGCAAGGATGAAATCCTGTCCAAAGGCTATGCGTATCGCGAGGAGATCGGCAAGAAAGACTATGAGGCCGCGATGGAGGTCTTGCAGGCCCAGCTCGTGCGCCTGCAAGCCGATGTCAAGGCCACCGGCAAGCGGCTGATGGTGGTCTTTGAGGGGCGCGATGCGGCGGGCAAGGGTGGCACGCTGAAGGCGGTGACCGAGAACCTGAACCCGCGCGGCTGTCAGGTGGTGGCGCTGTCGAAACCCTCGGACCGTGAAGCGACACAATGGTATTTCCAGCGCTATGTCGATTGGTTTCCGGCCGCCGGAGAGATCATCCTGCTGGATCGCAGCTGGTACAATCGCGGCATCGTGGAGCCGGTCTTCGGCTTTTGCACCGAGAACCAGAAAGAGGCTTTCTTCCGCCAACTGCCTGATTTTGAAGACATGATTGTCCGCGAGGGCATCACCTTCCTGAAAATCTGGCTGGATGTCAGCCGACCGGAACAATTGCGCCGGATGCTGGATCGCGAGAAAGACCCGTTGAAACAATGGAAGCTCTCCCCCATCGACGTGGAGGGGCTGACCAAATGGGATGCCTATTGCGAAGCCATTGCCGAGACGCTGGAGCGCAGCCATACCGGCCATGCGCCCTGGGTCGTCGTGCGGTCGGATGACAAAAAGCGCGCCCGGCTCGCCGTCATTCAAACCATCCTGCAAGCGGTTGAATTCAAAGGCAAAGACAGCAAGGCCATCGGGCAGCCCGATCCGCTGATCTGCGGCGGCCCCGAGATGTGGTCAGACGGTGAGAATGACTAAACGCGGCTATCACCACGGCAATCTGCGGCAGGCGCTGGTCGAGGCCGCGCTGGAGCTGATTGCCGAGAAAAGCCCGCAGGGCTTCACCCTGTCGGAGGCCGCCAAGGCCGCCGAGGTGACACCGGCCGCCGTCTATCGCCATTTCGCGGGCCGCGAGGATCTGCTGGCCGAGGTGGCCCGCCAAGGCTATGACATCTTTGCGGCCTTGATGGAATATGCCTTTGACGAGGGCCGCCCCACCGCGCTGGCGGCCTTCGAGGCGACGGGTCGGGCCTATCTGGCCTTTGCGCGCAAATATCCCGGTCATTACATGGCGATGTTCGAGGCCGGGCTGAGCCTGCAAGCCTTCCCCGAGCTTGCGCCGGTGGCGATGCGGGCGCGGGCGGTGCTGGAGCGCGCCGCCGACGGGCTGTCGCGCCATCTGCCCGCCGACCGGCGCCCGCCTGCCAGCATGGTTTCGGCCCATATCTGGGCCATGTCGCATGGCGTGGTGGAGCTTTACATGCGCGGCGCGACGAAAAGCCCCTTCCCCCCCGAAGACCTGCTGGAATCCGGCATCGGCATTTATCTGCGCGGTCTGGGCCTCTTGCCGCCGGACAGATGAAAGCCGCCCCGAAGGGCGGCTTTCATGCAGGTTTTCCGGGGTGTTAGCGGAACAGGACCACGGCGCCGGGGCTCCAGCCCAGCCGGGCCTTCGCGCCACGATCAAGCACCGGGCGGCCCGGCACGTTGCGCATGGACAGACGCATCGGCACGCTGGTGCCCTCCAGCTTCACGTCGTAATAGGTCATGTCGCCGTAATAGACGACCTCCTCCACCGTGCCCAGAACCTCGCGGTCGCTGGCGGTCTGGCCATCGAACAGGATGGTCAGGGTTTCCGGGCGCAGGCCGATGGTGGCCCCGCCCTCGCCATCGCCGCTCATCACCTGATCGGGCGCGAGGCTCATGCGGCCAAAGCCCGCCGCGTCGATCTCGACCGTGGCGCCGCTGTCCGAGATGAGCTGCGCCGGCAGGAAGTTCATCGTGCCGATGAAATCCGCCACTTTCTTGCTGGCTGGGCGCCGATAAAGCGTTTCAGGATCAGCCAGTTGCGCGATCTGCCCTTCAAACATCACCGCGATGCGGTCCGACATCACCAGCGCCTCTTCCTGGTCATGGGTGACCAGAATGAAGGTGATGCCGACCTGGCGTTGCAGGCGGATCAGCTCGACCTGCATCTGCTCGCGCATCTTCTTGTCCAGCGCGCTCAGCGGCTCGTCCAGCAGCAGCACCTTGGGCTTGAGGATCAGCGCCCGCGCCAGCGCCACCCGCTGCCGCTGGCCGCCCGACAGCGCATGGGCCGCGCGCTTGCCATAGCCCTTGAGGCCGACCATTTCCAAGGCCTCGGCCACCGCCTTGGCCTTTTCCTCCTTGCTGCGCGGATCGCGGCGCAGGCCAAAGCCCACGTTTTCCTCCACCGACAGATGCGGGAAAATGGCATAGCTTTGGAACACCATGTTCGTGGGCCGCACATTGGCGGGCACCCCGGCCATGGATTTGCCGTCGATCATCACCGCGCCCGAGGAAATATCCTCGAAACCCGCAATGGTGCGCAGCAGCGTGGTCTTGCCACAGCCCGACGGCCCCAGCAGCGAGAAGAACTCCCCTGCCCGGATCGTGGCATTGATCCCCCGCAGCGCGTGATACTCGCCGTAATATTTATGAACGTCCCGGAACTCGATCATATTGGGTTTGTCAGCAGCGGTCACAGGAAGCCTCCGGTATCCTTGCCGCCGGTTTTCGCGATGCCGCGACGGCGGAAATATTCAGCGATGGTGAGCAGGCAGATCGACACACAGACCAAGATGAACCCGAGCGCCATGACGGCGGGCACCTTGGCCGGGAAGCGGAACTGCCCGAAGATATAGACCGACAGGATCGGATCGCCCGAACCCAGGAAGTTGGAAATGATGAACTCGTCGAGGCTGATGGTGAAACAGATCAGCAGCGAGGAGATGATGCCGGGCATCACCAGCGGCAGGATGATCAGCCGGAAGGTCGAGGCCGAGGTCTCGCCCAGATCATAGGCCGCCTCCTCCAGCGAGCGGTCAAGCGACTGGAAGGCCGAGGTCAGGATCGCCACCGCAAAGGGCGTGCAGACCAGCACATGCCCCAGAATGATGGTGAAGATCGACAACGGCACCCCAAGCGCGATCAGCACCACCAGAAGCGACATCGCCAGGATCATCTCCGGCAGCACCATGGGCAGCATGATCAGCCCCAACACCGCCCCCTTGGCCGGGAATTTGTAGCGCGTCGAGGCGCGCGCCGCAAAAACCCCCAGCGTGGTCGCCAGCAGCGAGGAGGACACCGCGATGATCAGCGAATTTCTGAACGCGGTGAACAGGTTGGCATCGGCCCACATCTCGGCGAACCAATTGGTCGTAAAGCCCGCCAGCGGGAAGGCGATGACCCGGCTGTCATTGAAGGCAAACAGCGGCAGCAGCGCGATCGGCGCATAGAGAAACAGCAGATAAGCGATCACATAGACCTTGAGAGAGGGGCTCTTGCTCATTTGCTTTGCCCCTTCAGGAAGCGCCGGTTCAGCAGCAGGAACATCACCGAGACCAGCGCCACGATCAGCATCGCCGTCATCGCAATGGCCGAACCCAGGGCCTTGTCATTCTGTTTCAGCATGATGGCCTCGATCCGGTTGGCGATCATCGGCAGTTTGCCGCCGCCGATCAGCTCGGGCGTCACATAATCGCCGATGGTCGGGATGAAGACGATCAGCACCGCCGCAATCACGCCCGGCATCGACAAGGGCAGCGTGACGCGGATGAAGGTCATGAACTTGCTTTCGCCCAGGTCCTGCCCCGCCTCCAGAAAGCTGCGGTCGATCTTTTCCAGGCTCACGAAAATCGGCAGGATCGCGAAGGCCGCATAGGCATGCGCCAGCGTCATCACCATGGAGCCCAGCGAATAGTTGATCACCGTCAGGGGCTCGTCGATCACGCCAAGGCTCATCAGCCCCGAATTGATCACGCCATTATAGCCCAGGATCACCTTCCACAGGAACACCCGGATCAGATAACTGGTCCAGAACGGGATGGTGATCAGGAACAGCCACAGCGATTTCCGCTCGGGCCGCACATGGAAGCTCACGAAATAGGCCACCGGATAGGCCAGAGTCACCGTCGCCAGTGTCACCAGCGCCGAAACCGTCAGCGACCGGATCATCAGCGCCTGATCAATCCGGCCGGTCCAGACCTTGATGTAATTGTCAAAAGTCAGGCCAGCCGAAAGGCCGACCTTGCTGTCCACCATGAAGGAATAGACCACCGAGGCCAGAAGCGGCGCCGCCATCAGCAGCATCGCATAGATCGCGGTGGGCGAGACCATCAACAGACCATTGGCAGCCTCCGAATTCCTGAGGCGGCCCGATGTAGAGCCTGATTGCATAATGTCCCCTGTCGCTGCCTTGTCGGGGCTTGGCGGCCCCGCAAGGGTCATCGGATTTTTCCTGAATTTTTGGCACATGGGCCGCCGCCTGAAAAGAGGCCAAAACGGCAGAGCGGCGTCAAAACAGGGGAAAAACCAGAACCAAAGATCACAGAGCCATGAATTCTCACGGAAAATAATTTGATCATTTTTTTTCGATTGCCGTGGGGGAAGCCCCGGCTTCTGCCCGGAAAACAGGCAGATGGGCCGGGTCTACACCGCCATCATGTCGCTGGGCGGGCGGGCCAGCAGGGTGGCGATCGTCTCCACCGCGGTCTGATAGCGCGGCATGGCCATGGCTCCCGCCACGGCGATGCGCAGCGCATGGGGCGCGCGGCCATGGATCAGCGCATATTCATCCGCCTGCCGCACCAGCACGCCTTCCGCCTCGGCGGTGCGGGTGAAGGTCGAGCCGCGCCAGCCCATCGGCAGCGGCACCCAGATGAAGGGCAGCCCCGGTTGCCAGTTGATGTGAAAGGCGCCAAGCGCGTTCACCAGCAGATGCAGCCGGGTGGAGAATTCGGCCTGCACGCGGCGTTTCATCTCTTGCGCCGCGCCCGAGCGCAGCAGGTCGAGGCACAGGTCCGAGACCGGGCGCGCGAGGGCAAAGAACCCGTGCTGTGCGGTCAGTCGGCCCGCCTCGCCCATGCCTTGCGGGCACACCACATAGCCAAAGCGCAGCGCCGAGGACAGCGATTTGGACAGCGAGCCCACATACCAGGTGCGTTCCGGCGCCAGCGCGCGCAGGCTGGGCAGGCTGCTTTCGGCCACGGAATAGCAATCATCCTCAACCACTTGCAGGTCATAGCGCCGGGCGATGGCGGCAATCTCGGCACGGCGGGCGGCCGACATGCGGCTGGCGGTCGGGTTTTGCGCCTCGGGCGTCAGCACGAGGATTTGCGCGCCATGGCGGCGGCAGGCGGCTTCCAGCGCGTCGGGCACCATGCCCTCATGATCCAGCTCGATGCCCACCACTTCGGCGCGCACCAGCCGCGCGGCGTGGCGGATGCCGGGATAGGCCAGATCCTCGGTCAGGATCACCGGGCGGTCGCCGCGCAGGCAGCACAGAAAGATCAGCAGCAAGGCGTTCTGGCCGCCATGGCTCAGCGCGATGTCATCCGCCGTCACCCGGCCCAACTGCCGGTCCGACAGCCACTCGACCACCGCCGCCCGCAGCGGCGCTTCGGCGCGCTGGCTGGGGTAATCGTCCCAGCTGCGGCCAATGGCGCCGCCCACCCGGGCCATGGCGGCGGCAAAGGCCTCGGTCTGGCCGACCTCGGGCAGCTGCGGCGAGCGCAGGTCCACCAGCCAGGGGTCAGCGGCCGGGTCGCGCTCCAGCGCCAGCGATTGTGTCGGGCCAAGGCGCGGCTCGCGCGCGGCGACAAAGGTGCCGCGCCCCACCGTGGCCGCCAGCAGGCCCTCTTGTGTCGCGAGCTGATAGGCGCGGCTGACCGTGCCGGGCGTCACATGCAGATCCCAGGCCAGATCGCGCACCGTGGGCAATTGCGCGCCGGGCGGCAGCTCGCCCGCGCGGATCGCCTCGCGCAGGGCGCGGGTCAGGGCCAGATATTTCGGGCCGGGAAATTGTGACAGGTCGGGACGCCAAGTTGTATCAGTCACAATGTTCCTCTGGCGGCTGTGCATGTGGCATTGTATCAATACCCATATGCGAATTTCCGCAGTGTATCAACACAAAAGGTGTAACATGGCCCGGGCTCTTATGGCCGCCCCGATGACGACGCTTCCCCTCTCCCTGCCGCCGGTCACCCGTGCGCTGGTCGGATTGGCACAAATTGTGCTGCTCTGGGAGACTCGTCGCGCGAGCCGTCAGGCCCTGAAACAGCTTGATGCCCATATGTTGCGGGATATCGGGCTGGATACCACCACAGCCGGTGACGAGGCCGCCAAACCCTTCTGGCAGGCCTGATACAATCCGATTCCCTGCCCTGCGGATCAAATGGGCGTACCCCTGACTGGGCCGGGCTTTTTGCCCGGCCTTTTTTATGGCGCAAGCCCATGATCGCAAAAGAAAAAGGCCCGCGAAACGCGGGCCCTTTCCAAAAACAGTCCGAAGATCAGCGCTTCGAGAACTGGAACGAACGACGGGCCTTGGCCTTGCCGTATTTCTTCCGTTCCACCACGCGCGAGTCGCGGGTCAGGAAGCCAGCCGCCTTCAGCGCACCGCGCAGGCTGGGTTCATACAGTTGCAGCGCCTTGGAAATGCCGTGCTTCACAGCGCCGGCCTGGCCCGAAAGACCACCACCCGCCACGGTCGCGTAAACGTCGAACTGGCCTTCGACATTGGCGATGGTGAAGGGCTGCTTCAGGATCATTTGCAGCACGGGACGGGCGAAATAAACCGCCATTTCCTTGCCGTTGACCACAACCTTGCCAGTGCCGGGCTTCACCCAGACGCGGGCAACAGCGTCTTTACGCTTGCCGGTGGCATAGGAACGACCCAGCGAGTCGCGCTTGGGCTCACGCGGGGCGGCGACTTCGGCAGCAGCCGGAGCAGCGGCGCCCGAGACGGCCGATTTCAGATCGTCGAGGGATTTGATGTCAGCCATGATCAGGCGCTCCGGGTGTTCTTGGGATTCAGCGCCTTGACGTCGAGGACGGCAGGGGCTTGCGCTTCATGCGGATGCTCGGCGCCGGCATAGACGCGCAGGTTGGTCATCTGCTTGGCACCCAGCGAGTTGCGGGTGATCATACGCTCAACGGCCTTGACCACGACGCGCTCGGGGTGATTGCCCTCCAGCACCTGACGCGCGGTGCGGAACTTGATGCCGCCCGGGTGGCCGGTGTGCCAGTAGTAGCGCTTGTCGTTGCGCTTGTTGCCGGTCATCTGCACCTTGTCGGCGTTGATGACGATCACGTTGTCGCCCATGTCCATGTGCGGCGTGAAGGTCGGCTTGTTCTTGCCGCGCAGGATATTGGCGACGATCGTGGCGAGGCGGCCCAGAACGACGCCCTCGGCGTCGATCAGGATCCACTTCTTCTCGATATCCGCCGGAGTAGCGGTGAAGGTTTTCATGTCAGACCCATGATGTTGGAAAGGGGCGAGGCCCCCTGAATCTCGGATGGGGGCTTTTCCCCTATCGCGGGGCGCGGGTCAAGCGCTGGATTGGCAATTAAATCACGCGAAAACAATGACTTGAAAAATAGGTATCAAAATACCCCAGATTTCAGCGCAATCTGGGCGGCTTTGCCGGGTCCATGCCGGGGGCTGCGGGCGCGGCGGGGGCCTCGGCCACAGGCTCTGGCAGATCGAAGCGCAGCGCGACGCGGGCCATGGCCTCGGTCACGGGGGTGCCGGTGGTCAGGAAAGCCACGTCCATCTCGCCCGCCTCCACGCCCGAAAAGGTCAGCGCCTCGGAGGCCGCACGGGCCAGGGCGGCCTCGGCCCCCGGCTGCGCGTCGATGAAGGCCAGCATATGCCCCTGCCGCCCGCCCTGATAGGTCACCGCCGCCAGCAGCGCATGGGCGGCCAGGCCGCCGGCCCGCGCCAGCTTGGCATCCAGCCCCTCGACCAGCCGCTGCGGCAAGCCCTTTGGCGCGCCAAAGGCCTCGGGCTGCGCCTCGGCTTCCTCGGGGCCGTGGGCGAGGGTCTCGGCCAGCCAATCCACCGCGAAGCCGGGCAGCAGCATCGAAGACGGCGCGACGCCCAGATTGATCCCCAGCCCGATCCCCTGCCCCGCCAGCATCTGCGCCACCACACGCCCCGGCAGCGCGGCATAGGGGGCAGGCACCCCGGTGAACTGGCCCAAGCGCGCCTCGGTATCAAAGATCAGCACTACGGGGCCGTCTTCCAGATCGAAGACCCGCGGGGTCAGCGTCTCCCCCTCGGCCTCGGTCTCCAGCAGCACGATCATCTCGCCATCGGCCAGCCGCTCGTAAAAGCGCAGGCGCGGCGCGTCCTCGCCCTCGGGCGCGGCCACCATGGCCTCATAGGCCTGATCAAGCGGGGTCATCGGCAGGGTCATCGGCGGGCCTCCGGCTGGCATCGGAGTTGGGCTAGCCTGCCCCGCCCCGGCAAGCAAGAGGGGAACTTGCATCACCGCGCGCGGCGGCGCATCCTTGCGGGGAACCCGGCCTGCCTCTATGGCTGGTGGTTCCCGGCTTCTCTGGCCGCAAAGGCGCACAAGATGTATCGTGTCTCGAATTTCATCCGTCATTTCGCCCGCGCGCTGCTGGGCGGCGCCGCCGTGGCGACGCTTTGGGTCAATCTGGACCCGGCCAGCTATTATGATGTGATGGAAAGCCGTGTGCTGAAGCTCGCGCTGCCTGACTGGCTGCTGCCCGAGATGACGCGGGTGACCCCGATCACGCTGGTCTCCGAGGCGCTGATGGCGCTGTTCGTCTTCCTGCTGGGCAAGGAGCTGTGGGAGGCGAATATGCTGGAGCGCGGCGCGCTGCACGGGCGGCGCGCGGGCTTGCCGTTTCTGGCCACGCTGGGGGCGATGCTGGGCGGCGTGCTGGTCTGGACCCTCACCGCCAGCCTGATCGAGACCGCCGAGGAGGCGGGCTTTGCGACCGGCTGGGCGGTGCCGATCGGCGGCGATGCGGTGCTGGCCTATGTGATCGGGCGCCGGGTCTTCGGCAAGGGCAGCCCGGCGCTGCATCTGTTGCTGCTGATCGCCATCGGCGCCGATCTGGCGGGGCTGCTGGCCATGGTGCCGACGCTGAGCCTGTCGCCGGTGCGGCTGCTCTGGCTGGCTTTGCCGGTGGCGGCGGCGGCGCTGGTCTGGCTGGGCTTTGGCCGCCATGCGCAGGGCCGGACCGAGCGGGAGCGGCAAGGTGCGCTGCATCTGTGGCCCTATGTGCTGGCGGGGGCGGCCAGCTGGTTCGGCGTCATGGCCTCGGGGCTGCCGGGGGCTTTGGGTCTGTTGCCGATCATCCCGGCCATCCCGCATGCCAAACGCGCCTTTGGCCTGTTCGCCGAGGCCGAGGAGCTGCTGCATGATCCGCTGAACCGGCTGGCCCATCTGGCGGTGAAGCCGCTCTTGGTGGTGCTGTTCCTGTTCGGGCTGACGCGCGGCGGTGTTGATCTGATGGCCTTTGCGCCCACCACCCTGGTGACCCTCGCCGCCTTCTGGATCGGGCGGCCCCTGGGGTTTCTGGCGGGCGTGGCGCTGGCGCGCGCCATGGGCTTTGCCCTGCCCGCCGGGCTCAGCCGGGGCGATCTGGCGCGCATGGCCGCGCTGCTGGGCATGGGCTTTACTGTGCCTGTTCTGGTCTTGGGCAGCGCCCTGCCCGGCGGCGCCATGGCCGAGGCCGCCCGCATGGGGCTGGCGCTGACCCTGCTGCTGGCGCCGGTGCTTTTGCTGCGGATGCGGCGGCCATAATGCCGCCCCATTCGCCCGGCATATTGCACGCCAGCGAAACGAGTGACAAAAGATTAACGAATTTGCCGTAACCGGGAAACACCGGGTCGGCACCACCGCCAGCCTGAAGGGCGCGCGATGAGGCGCAGATGATCGAGTTCGACAATGTCAGCAAGTCGTTCTGGACGGGCAAAACCCGGAAGGTGATCCTGGATCGCGCCTCTTTCCGCGTGGAACTGGGCAATTCGCTGGGCATTCTGGCCCGCAATGGCACCGGCAAGACCACGATCATCAACATGATGGCCGGGCTGGAAAAGCCCGATGAGGGGCGCATCACCCGCAGCTCGCGGATTTCCTTCCCGCTGGGCTTCATGGGCGGCGTGATCTCCAAACACACCGCAACGGAAAATGCGCGTTACATCGCCCGGCTTTACGGGCTGGACCCCGATTATGTCGAAAGTTTCTGCCGCTGGCTTTGCGGGTTGAAGGAATATTTCGACATGCCGGTGGGCACCTATTCCGCCGGGATGCGCGCGCGGTTCAGCTTTGCGCTGATGCTGGCGCTGGATTTCGACATCTACCTGATCGACGAGGGCATGCCCTCCACCACCGATGTCGAGTTCAACCGCAAGGCCGGGGCCCTGCTGAAAGAGCGGCTGGGCAAGGCCACGATCATCGTGGTCTCGCATCAGGCCTCGACACTTGAGAAGTTCTGCCGCTCTGCCGCCGTGCTGCGGAATGGCCAATTGTACATGTTCGACACCCTCGAGGAAGCGAAGCGTCTCTATGACTATGAAGCTCACAGCTAAACGGTTCCGCATCCGCCGCGCCGAGCCTGTCGAACCGCTGCCCCCGCGCGCGGCCCTGGCGCAGGAAGGCATGCTTTTCGCCCCCGCCCCCGGGGATGACGGCTTCGGGGATCAGAGTTTCGTGAAACCCGTGGCCCCCGCCAACACGACCGAGCCGAATGCCGGCACCGAGATGGACGCCATCCGGCGCGAGGGGCTGACGGGGCGGCAATTGCGGCTGGCCCGGCGGCTGGCGCAAAAGCACAACATGCCCGCCACTTCGGATTTCGACGCGGTGCGCCTGTTGCGGCAATCCGGTATCGACCCGTTCCAGCGCTCCAGCCTGATGGAGCTGTTGCCCGATCCCGGCGGCGATGGCGGCGATGGCCCGCCGCCTGCCAGCCGCGCGCTTGCCCCGGTGCCGGGCGATGGCGTGCGCCTGCCGCAAACCGTGAAGCCGGTGCAACTGCCCTCGACCGAGGTGCAGGCCGATCAAAGCCACGCGCAAGACATCATGCGCATCCAGCGCGACCTTGCCCGCCGCCGCCGCCGCAAGGTGGTGCTGCTGATGGCGCGGCTGTTCTTCTTTGTCGGCCTGCCGACGCTGCTGACCGCGTTTTACTATTATTTCGTCGCCAGCCCGCTGTATTCGACCAAGACCGAATTCGTGATTCAGCAATCGGGCATGCCCTCGGCCGGGGGCGGCAGCGGTCTGGGCGGCTTGCTGCAAGGCACCGGCTTTGCCACCTCGCAGGATTCGATCGCCGTGCAGGGCTATCTGCAATCGCGCGACGCGATGATCCGGCTGGATCAGGACCACGGCTTCCGCGCGCATTTCGAAGGGCCGGAACTGGACCCGATTCAACGGCTGGACCCCGGCGCCTCGCTGGAGGATGCCTACAAGACTTATACGCGCAACATCCACATCTCCTATGACCCGAGCGAGGGCAATATCAAGATGGAGGTGATTGCCGCCAGCCCTGAAAAGGCCGTGGAATTTGCCACTGCGCTGATCGGCTATGCCGAGGAACAGGTGGATCAGCTGACGCAGCGCATGCGCGAGGACCAGATGCGCGGCGCGCTGGAAAGCTATCAGAACGCCGAGCGTGAGATGATCACGGCGCAGCGCCATGTGGTTGAACTGCAAGAGAAATACAAGGTTCTCAGCTCTGAGGTCGAGGTGCAGCTGATCTCGACCCAGATCGGCAATCTGGAAACC
>NZ_JAEULU010000353.1 GCF_016792925.1 Gemmobacter sp. | reverse complement strand
CGCCTGCAACCCGGCCTGAGTATCGGCGGGCAAAAGATCCAGCTTGTTCCAGATCTCGAACATCGGCGTGCTGTCCTTCACGCCCAGACTGGCCAGAATATCCGCCACATCCGCCGCCTGTTCCGCACTTTCCGGATGCGCGATGTCGCGCACATGCAGCACCAGATCGGCCTCCAGCACCTCCTCCAGCGTGGCGCGGAAGGCCGCAACCAGCTGCGTCGGCAGATCGGAGATGAAGCCCACCGTATCGGACAGGATCACCTTGCGCCCCGAGGGCAGCGTGACGCCGCGCATGGTGGGATCGAGCGTGGCGAACAACATGTCCTTCGCCAGCACCTCGGCCCCGGTCGCCCGGTTGAACAGGGTTGATTTCCCGGCATTGGTATAGCCCACCAGCGCCACAATCGGGAACGGCACCTTGCGCCGCGCGCTGCGATGCAGCTCGCGCGTTTTCACCACCTTTTCCAGCTGCCGCTTGATCCGGATCACCTGATCGTCGATCGCGCGCCGGTCGGCCTCTTTCTGCGTCTCGCCGGGGCCGCCCACAAAGCCGAACCCGCCGCGCTGGCGTTCAAGGTGGGTCCAGGCCCGCACCAGCCGCGTGCGCTGATAGCTCAGCGCCGCCAGCTCCACCTGCAACACGCCCTCGCGGGTGCGGGCGCGATCGGCAAAAATCTCGAGGATCAGGCTGGTGCGATCCAGCAGCTTGACGCCCCATTCCTTTTCCAGATTGCGCTGCTGAATGGGCGAGACCGGGCCATCCACCAGCACCAGCTCCACCTCGGCGGCCTTGAACCGCGCCTTCAGCTCGTCCAGCTTGCCCGAGCCGAACAGCGTGCCGGGATGGATGCGGGACAGGCGCACCACCTCGGCGCCCAGCACCTGCATGCCGGGCAAGGCCCCCGCCAGCGAGACCGCCTCGGCCAGCCCATGTTCGGGCAAACGGCGCGTGCGCTCGGACTTGATGTCCGGGTGCAGGATCCAGGCCCGCACCGGCGCCGCCGCGGTTTCATAAGCCTCGATCCCGCCATCTTCATGGAACAGGTCGAATTCGTCGTCTTCAGGCAGATCGGAAATCAGTCTTCACCTTCGTAAAGGTTGATGGGCGCGCCCGGCATGATGGTCGAGATCGCGTGCTTGTATACCAGTTGCGACTGGCCGTCGCGGCGCAACAAGACGCAGAAATTGTCAAACCAGGTGATCACACCCTGAAGCTTGACGCCATTGATGAGGAAAATTGTAACCGGAACCTTTGCCTTGCGCACATGGTTGAGGAATGCGTCCTGCAAATTCTGTTTGTCGGCAGCCATTTTTGTTTTGCCTTTTTTTATGTCGCGCGGGTCGTCCTTGCGCCCATCCCCCCTGTTCGGTGACGGACAGCCCCAGTATGTCCGGCAAAAGCGGGAGATTCCAGCCCAAAAAACCAGCTGTTAACGCTTAGCGGCGCCAGTTTTGCGGCGCCAGAACCGCCAGAAGCGCCAGCGCCTCGATGCGGCCCAGCACCATCGCCCCGCCCAGAATCGCCTTGGCAGCCAGCCCCATGTCCATCAGGCGGATCGGCGCCTCGGCCGCCAGCCCGATCAGCGGGCCGGTGGTGGTCAGCCCGGCCAGACCGGCAATCAGCGCCGTGTTGAAATCAAGCCCCGCCAGCGTCAGCCCCGCCGTCACCACCGCAATCGAGATGGCAAACAGCATGAAGAACACCCAGGCCATCCGCGCGCCCTCGCCCCGCAGGTGCCGTGCCAGCGTGCCGCCGCCGGTCACCACACGCGGATGCACCAGCCGCTGCAACTCGCCCTGCCCCTGCAAGACCAGCGCGTAAACCCGCAAGAGCTTGACCCCGCCCGCCGTCGTCGCGACCCCGCCCCCCATGATGGCAAGGCCCAGCAGGATCAGGCCATGGGTCTCCATCCCCGACCACAGCCGCGCCGTCTCCCATTCCGCCGAGGCAAAGCCGGTGGTGCTGAGGAAGGACAGCGCCGTGAAGGCCGCGCCCCAGCCCGCCGCCAGCATGGCGCCCAGATCGCCCGCATCGGCGAAACTCGCGGCACCGCCCCAATGGCGAAACAGCAAGATGACGGTCACCGCCAGAATGACCGCCGCCGCCAGCCGGATTTCCGGGTCGCGGGTCAGGGGCAGGTCGCCATCATCGAACAGCGCGCCGGGATAGGCGCGGCGGGTCAGGCCAAGGCACAGCAGCACCGCCACCAGCGCCTCGCCCACCATCCCCGAGGCGGCGGGGCCGGTCATGCCATCCGGCAGGATGCCCGAGGTCGAGATCGTCGCCATGGCCAGGCACAGCCCATGAAAACCGCTTTCCCCCGCCATCACCAAAGCCAGCCACAGCAGCGCCGTGAAGCCGGCATAGGGCGCGGACAGTTCGGCGGCAAAGCGCACCATGCGTTCGGACGGGTCGGCCACCCGGTCGATCTGGCGCGCCCGGGCCGGGCCGGTGCGCCCGTTCAGCACCTCCATCCCGCCGAGGTTCAGCGGCATCAGCACCGAAACCGCCATCACCAGGATGAAAAACCCGCCCAGCCAGGCCACCAGTCCGCGCCACAGATGCAGGCTCTCGGGCAGCCGCCCCGGCACATCGTATAGCGTGGCGCCGGTGGTGGTGAAGCTGGACAGCATCTCGAACCAGGCATTCACAAAGCGGGTATCGGGCAAGGCCTCGGCAAAGGGCCAGGCCATCAGCGGCGGCAAGACGACATAGGCCGCGACCAGCGCGCGCAAATGGCTCCCCCGTGCCTCGGCGCCCCGCGCATCCACCGCCGCGCCCTGCTGCCAGGTGGCCAGCCCGATCATGCCGGTCAGCACCGCCAGCAACAGCGCGCCATAAAGGAAGGGCCGCCCGGCATCATGCTCGGCGCTCAGAAACCCGTGCAAGGCAGGCAGCAGCATGGCCGCCGCCGTCACTGCCATCAGCCAGACCAGCAAAGGCAGGCCCAGCAGGGCATCGCGGGCTGGCAAGGCAAGCGGCGCGCGCGGCATCAGAAGAAATCGACCGAGACTTGCAGCAGACGCTCGACCTCGGGCACATCCTTGGCCATGGCGAACAGCGCGATCACATCACCCTCGTCAATGCGGGTGTCGCCCTGCGGCTTGATCACCCGCTCGCCCTTCAGCACCGCGCCGACCAGCACCCCTTCGGGAAAGCCGATGTCACGGATCAGCCGCCCGGCCAGCGGCGAGGTGCCCAGCACCTGCGCCTCGATCATCTCGGCCTCGGCATCGCCCAGGCTGTAGATCGCCCGCACCCGGCCATGGCGCACATGGCGCAGAATGGAGCTGACCGTGGTGGCGCGCGGGTTGATATGGGCGTCAATCCCCAGCTCGGGCAGCAGCTGCACCATGCCGGGATCATTGACCAGCGCAATCGCCATCGGGCAGCCCGCCGCCTTGGCGCGCACCGCCACCAGCATGTTCGTCTTGTCATCATCGGTGACGGCCAGCACCGCATCGGCGCGGTCGATATTGGCCTCCATCAGCAGATCGAGGTCCAGCCCGTCGCCATTCAGCACAATGGTCCGCGTCAGCCCGTCAGCCGCAAGTTCGGCCCGCGCCCGGTCCATCTCGATCACCTTGGCGCGCACCCGGTCGCTTTGCACCTCCAGCGCCTGCGCCACGGCAAGCCCCACATTGCCGCCCCCGACAATGACCACACGTTCTTGCTTTTTGACAGTCTTGCCAAAGACTTCCAGCGTTCTGTTCACATCGCGCGCCTGCGCGAAGACATAGACCTGATCGCCCTCGAACAGCTGATCCTCCGGGTCGGGCGCATATAGACGGCTGGCGCGACGCACGCCGACGACGATGGCCGAGAGGGTCGAGAACAGCTCGGTCAATTGCCGCAGCGGCGTGTTCAGCACCGGGCAATCGCCATCCAGCACAATGCCCAGAAGCTGCGCCCGCCCATCAAGGAACAGGCCGCTGTCAAAGGTCGAGGGCGCCGCCAGCCGCTGCAAGGCCGCCCGCGCCACCTCGCGCTCGGGGCTGATCACCACGTCGATCGGCAGATGGTCGCGGCGATAGAGATCGCCATAGGCCGGGATCAGATAGTTCTGCGCCCGCAGCCGCGCAATCTTGCGCGTGATGCCAAAGACCGAATGCGCCACCTGACAGGTGACCATGTTCACCTCGTCGGAATAGGTTGCGGCGATGATCATGTCGGCATCGCGCGCGCCCGCCTTTTCCAGAATGTCGGGATAGGAGGCAAAGCCGGTGACCCCCTTCACGTCCAGCGTCTCGGTGGCGCGGCGCACCAGATCGGGGTTGCTGTCCACCACGGTCACGTCATTGCGCTCGCCCGAGAGGTGGCGGGCAATCTGCCAGCCCACCTGCCCCGCCCCACAGATGATCACCTTCATGGCCTTGCCCCCGTCTGATTGCCGTCAGGGATGGCATGCAAGGCCCAGCGGGTCAAGCAGACCGATTTTTCTGCGAAAAATCGCAAGATCCGAGTTTTCGTCGAAAACTCGGGCCTGCGCCTCACTCCTCGCCGTCCTCGTCCTCGCCGCGGCCCTTGGTTCCGGTCACCACACCCAGCGATTTCAGCTTGCGGTGTAGCGCGCTGCGTTCCATGCCGACAAAGGCCGCCGTCCGGCTGATATTGCCGCCGAAGCGATTGATCTGGGTCAGCAGGTATTCCTTCTCGAACAGCTCGCGCGCCTCGCGCAGCGGCAGGGTGGCCAGCGTGCCGCTGATCACCAGCCGCCCCTCATCGCCTGTCGGCGCCTCCTGCCCCGGCAGCTCGCGCGCCTCGATGGGGCCGGTGCCATCGCCCAGGATCAAGACCCGCTCGATCACATTGCGCAACTGCCGCACATTGCCCGGCCAGCGCATTGTTTGCAACATCGCCTCGGCATCCTGCGACAGGCTGCGCAGCGGCAGGCCCTGGCTGCGGTGGAACACCTCGATGAAATGCCGGGTCAGTTCGGGGATGTCCTCGCGGCGTTCCTCCAGGCTCGGCACCGCAATCGGCACCACATTCAGCCGGTCATACAGCTCTTGCCGGAAGCGCCCCGCCGCGATTTCGGTGCGCAGGTCGCGGGTGGTCGAGCTGATCACCCGCAGATCGACCCGGACCTTGTCCTGCCCGCCCGCGCGGGTGAATTGCTGCTCCACCAGCACGCGCAGGATTTTCGATTGCGTGCCCAGCGGCATATCCGCCACCTCGTCGAAATAGACGATGCCGCCATGGGCCTGTTCCAGCAGCCCCGGCTCCACGCCGCGCTCCGGCGTTTCGCGGCCAAACAGCACCTCCTCCATCCGCTCTGGCTCGATGGTGGCCGAGGAGACCGTGATGAAGGGCGCCCCGGCCCGGTTGGAATGGGCATGGATATAGCGCGCCGCCAGCTCCTTGCCCGAGCCCGCAGGCCCCGTCAGCATCACCCGGCCATTGGATTTGGTCACCTTGTCCAGCTGTCCGCGCAACCCCCGGAAGGCAATCGAGGAGCCGAGCATCTCCGAGGCGGTCACATCGCGGCGGCGCAGCTCGCTGTTCTCGCGCCGCAGCCGCGCCGTCTCCATCGCGCGGCTGACCACCACCATCAGCTGATCAATATTGAACGGCTTCTCGATGAAATCGTAAGCGCCCTGCTTGATCGCTGCCACCGCGATTTCAATATTCCCGTGCCCCGAGATGATCACAACCGGCACATCCGGGTTGTCGCGCTTCACGGTTTTCAGAATGTCGATCCCATCCATCCGGCTGTCCTTTAGCCAGATATCCAGAATCATCAGCGAAGGGGCCTCGGAATTGATCGCCGCCATGCAGTCATCGGCATTGGCCGCCAGCCGCACCGAGAACCCCTCGTCCTTCAGAATATCGCCGATCAATTCGCGAATATCGCGCTCGTCATCCACGATCAGAATGCTCATGCGTCTCCCTGGCCTCCCATGGCTGTCTGCCTGTTGCGGGGGCGGGCGCGCGTCGCGTCGCGCGGCAGGCGGATCTCGGCCTGCGCCCCGGCATGGGCGTTTTCTGTGAAGGGCGGCGCGTCGGTCAGCGCCAGCGTGCCGCCATGTTCCTCGATGATCTTCTTGACAATGGGCAGGCCAAGGCCGGTGCCCTTTTCGCGGGTCGTGACGTAAGGCTCGAACAGGCGCGAGCGGTCGGGCGGCAGGCCACAGCCATTATCGGCAACGGTGATCAGCGCCTCTTCCGGCGACAGATGCAGCGCCACGCGGATTTCCGGGGCAAAGCCCGCGGGCGCGCCCTTCTCCTGCAAACCCTCGATGGCCTCGCCCGCATTCTTGATGAGGTTGGTCAGCGCCTGCCCGATCATGGTGGCGTCCAGATCCAGCACCGCCGCGCCTTCGGGCAGTTCGGCGCGGATCAGCACCCCCGGTTGCCCGGATTGCTGCAACAACACCGCCTCGCGCACCAGCTTCACCAGATCGGTTTCGCGGCGGTCGGGTTCCGGCATCCGCGCGAATTTGGAAAACTCGTCGACAATCCGGCGCAGGTCATTGGTCTGGCGCACGATCACATCGGCCAACGCGTCCAGCTCCTGCGGCTCGGCCACCTCGCGGCGGAACTTGCGCTTGATGCGCTCGGCCGACAACTGAATGGGGGTCAGCGGGTTCTTGATCTCATGCGCGATGCGGCGCGCCACATCGCCCCAGGCCGCCATGCGCTGCGCGCTGACCAGCTCGGTCACATCGTCAAAGGCCACCACATAGCCTTCCAGCCGCCCGCTTTCGCTGCGCCGCCCCGACATGCGCACGAGCAGGCTTTCCATCCGCCCCTGCCGCACCAGCCGAACCTCCTCCTGCACCGCCGCGCCGCCGCCCTCGCGCAGCCGCTCGAACAGCGGGCCGAATTCGGGCACGGCCACCGCCAGCGCCACATCGGTCTTGCCCTCGTCATAATCCAGCAGGCGCTGCGCCGCGCGGTTCACGAAATCCACATCGCCCTCGGCATCCAACCCGATCACCCCGGCCGTGACCGAGGACAGCACACTGTCAAACAACCGCCTGCGGCGTTCCTCCTGCCGGTTGGTCTCCATCAGCGCATTGCGCTGGCCCTTCAGCTGATGGGTCATCTGGTTGAACATGCGGCCCAGCAGGGCAATCTCGTCATCGCTGTCTTCCTCGATGACGCGGGTATCCAGATGGCCCTCGCCCACGCGTTCGGCTGCCGCCGCCAGCCGCCCCACCGGACGGCTGAGCCTTTCGGCAAACCACAGGCCCAGCCAGATCGCCGCCAGAATGAGGATCATCGCAAAACCCAAATAGAGCAGCCCCACCCCCAGCAAGACCTGATCGCGGGCCTCCTCCACCTGATTATACAGCCGCACCTGTTCCTTGGTCTGATCCAGCAGGCTCAGCAGATCGCCATTCACCTGCCGCGAGATATACAGGTAACGATCGGCAAAAGCCTCCAGATATAGCAGCGCGCGGAACTCGTTATTCGCCCAATCCTGGATCACCACCACCTCGCCCGATTTGGCGCGCAGCAGTTGCTCCGAGGTGGGTTGTTCAAAATCAAACAGATAGCTGTTATCCCCGCGCGAGCGCAGCGCCCCGGTGCCATCAATCAGATAGGCCTCGCGCAAGCCGCGCTGCACGGTTTTCTGTGCCTCGGTCAGCAGCACCCGCAAGCGGCCATCTTCCAGAAAGAAGGTCGATTGCTTGGCCATGTTGAAATAGCCCGCCAGCGTCTGCGCATCGGCCACCAGATCCTCGCGCGTCTCGCGCTCATAGGCCTCCGCCGCCTCCAGCGAGGCGCCGACCGCGCGCTGCACCCGTTCCGAGAACCAGCCCTCCAGCCCCACATTCACCGTCAGCACGGCGAACACGGCGACCAGCACCGTGGGCAGAAAGGCCACCAGCGCAAAGACCCCGGTCAGCCGCAAATGCAGCCGCGACCCGGCCGAGCGGCGGCGGCGATCCACCACCATGCGCACCACCCGCGCCAGAACCAGCGCGGCGATCAGCAGGATATAGATGAAATCGACCAGCAGGATCAGGCGCAGCCCGGCGCCCCCCGCCGCATCGTTCAACGGCCCCAGCACCAGCAGCGTCGCCACCACCAGCGCCGGTCCAAGCGCCACCAGCCCGAAGGTCGAGAAGGTCTGCACGCGTCTTTGCCGCCGCAATCGCGACAGCTTCACCAGCCATGCGCCTCCCGCACTCGCCGCCCGCACCTTCAAGACCCTCACCCGTTACCAGGGGTCTTGCTGTGCCCCCGCTGCCATAGCTGTCATGAGATTCGGGCCATGGCCAGAATGTCACGCGCTCTGTTGCGGTTTTACATCAGTTTGCGGCGACGTGTCACGCGAATATCCAGCTCGGTGATCTTCTTGCGCAAGGTATTGCGGTTGATCCCCAAAAGATCGGCACATTTGGCCTGATTGCCCCCTGTGGCATCCAGCGCAATCTCGATCAACGGCGCCTCAACCTCGCGCAAAATCCGGTTGTAAACGCCCGCCGGGGGCAATTGCCCGCCATGCAGATCGAAATAGCGCTTCAGATGCCGCATGACCGAAGCCGAAAGCCTGTCGCCCTCGCCCACGCCCTTCATCGGCTCGGGCAGCGGCTGGCTGCCCAGCACCGCCTCCACCTCGGCCCGCGCGATCTCGGGCTCCGACGAGGTGACCATCAGCCGCTTCAGCGTGTTTTCCAGCTGCCGCACATTGCCCGGCCAGCTATAGGCCCGCACCAGCTCGCGCGCGTCACCCGACAGGCGGCGAATGGTGCCGAAATCGCGCTCGCCCTTGGCCAGAAAATGCTCGGCCAGCAGCGGGATGTCATCGACCCGCTCGCGCAGGGACGGCACATGCAGCGTCACGCCCCCCAGACGGTAGAACAGATCCTGCCGGAACCGCCCGGCCTCCATCCGGCTGGCCAGATCGCTTTGGCTGGTGGCCATGATGCGCGGCGCATTGTCGCCCAGCATATCCAGCATCCGCACGATGCGCGCCTGCGCCTCATCCTCCAGATCGGCCACCTCGTCAAACACCAGACTGCCGCCGCGCGCCCGCGCCAGCAATTGCGACGGCCCATCCATCGAGGTGAGGTCCGCCGCCTGCGCCACCACGAAAGGCATGGTGCGCCGGTCGGAAAAATCATGGATCGCCCGCGCGATCAGCGATTTGCCAGTGCCGCTTTCGCCGGTGATCAGCACCGGCAGATCGGTGTTCATCACCCGCGCCACCAGCCGATACAGCGCCTGCATCGCGGGCGTGCGCCCGACCAGCGGCAGATCGTCGCCGCCCTCGCGCGGGGCCGGGGCCGGTTTCGGCGCGCGCCGCTTCACATCCAGTGCCCGCGCCGAGCGTTTCATCAGGTCGGGCAGATCGAAGGGTTTGGGCAGATAGTCAAACGCCTCGGCCTCCGCGGCCTGAATCGCCGTCATGATGGTGTTCTGCGCCGAGATCACGATCACCGGCAGGCCGGGCCGCATCTTGGTGATGCGCGGCAGCGCCTCCAAGCCATTGCCATCGGGCATCACCACATCCGAGATCACCAGATCGCCCTTGCCCTCCTCGACCCACCGCATCAGCGTGACCAGCGAGGAGGTGGCATGCACCTTGCAGCCCGCCCGCGTCAGCGCCTGGGTCAGAACCGTGCGGATCGTGCGGTCGTCATCGGCAACCAGAACCGTGCCATCCATCACTCAGTTTCCTTTTTCTGCAATTCTTTCGGCAAGACCGGCAGTGAGACGCGGAACACCGTCCGCCCCGGCACTGAATCCACGGAAATCCAGCCGTCATGTTCGGTAATGATCTTCGACACCAAGGCGAGGCCCAGCCCGGTGCCGTTTTCCTTGCCCGAGACGAAGGGCTCAAAAATCTCGTCGGCAATGCCGGGCGGCAGGCCGGGGCCGTCGTCGATGATCTCGATCTGCAAGGGCAGCGCCTTGCCGGTGCCATCCTTGCGCCGCAGGCGCAGCGACAGGTCATAGCGCGTGCGCAGCCGGATGGTGCCCGGCTTGCCCCCCGCCGCCTCGGCCGCGTTCTTGATCAGGTTCAGAAACACCTGCATCAGCTGATCGGGGTCGGCATGGGTCGGCGGCAACGAGGGGTCATATTCCTCGACGATGCGCATATTCGCCGCAAAGCCGAAAATCGCCGATTTGCGCGCCCGGTCCAGCGCATCATGGATATTCACCGCGCGCCGCTCGGGTGGGCGCAGATTGCCGAATTGCTCCACCTGCTCCAGCAGCTTCACGATGCGGCGGGTTTCTTCCACGATCAGATCGGTCAACTCCTGATCCTCGGGGCTCAGGTTCATCGACAAAAGCTGCGCCGCGCCCGAGATGCCTGCGAGGGGGTTCTTGATCTCATGCGCCAGCATTTCCGCCATGCCGATCGCCGATTTCGCCGCCGTCTTGGCCGCCCCCGCCCGGCCCAGCCGGTCGGCAATTTCGCGCGGAGAAATCAGCAGCATCAGCACGCCCGGATTATCCGCCATCGGCGCCACCTGCACCGTGCATTGCACCGGCGGTTTCTCGCCGCTGGTCACATCCACATCATTGATGAACAGGGCCGACTGGTTCGCCCGCGCCCGCGCACAAGCCTCATCCATCTCGGCGTCGATATGCACCCGGTCAAACACCGGCTGGCCCTTCAGATTGCGCGACGAGGCGTTGAGGAACAGTTCAGCCGCCGGGTTGGTTTCCAGAATAAGGCCCGCCTCATCCACCAGCAGCGCCGGAATGGGCAGCGAGGCCCAGATCACCCCCGGCACCGGATAGGGTTGACGATAGCCCTTCATGCCGCCTCCCGCCCCTGATGCGCAAAGGCCGCGCGGATCAGCGCAATCACCTGTTGCGGCGCGTCGCAGGTCATCACCTCGCCCCGCGCCGCCTCCAGCCCCGCCATTTCCAAATACCAGCCCAGATGCTTGCGGGCGATCTTGATGCCCAGCTCAGCCCCGTAAAACGCCAGCATCGCCTCGTAATGGCCCACCACCAGATCGGCCAAGGCGTCGCCCTGCGGGATCACCGGCGCCGGGCGGCCATACAGCGCATGGGCCACCTGTGCCAGCAGCCAGGGCCGCCCCTGCGCGCCCCGCCCGATCATCACCCCATCCGCCCCCGAGAGGCGCAGCGCCGCCTCCGCCGTGGCGGCATCGACAATATCCCCGTTGGCAATCAACGGGATAGACAGCGCCTGCTTCACCGGCGCAATCGCCGCCCAATCGGCCTGCCCCTTGTAGAACTGACAGCGCGTGCGGCCATGGATCGTCACCATCCGCACGCCCGCGCCCTCGGCCCGCCGCGCCAGCTCGGCGGCGTTATGGGTGGCATCATCCCATCCCAGCCGGGTTTTCAGCGTCACCGGCACCTCCACCGCGCCCACCACCGCCTCGATCAGCTTCAAGGCATGATCCAGATCGCGCATCAAGGCCGAGCCGGAATAGCCATTCGTCACCTTCTTGGCCGGGCAGCCCATATTGATGTCGATCACCCGCGCGCCTTGCCCCGCCACATATTTCGCGGCCTCGGCCATCCAGTAAGGCTCACGCCCCGCCAATTGCACGCTTGTCGCCGCTTCCTCGAACCCCAGCTCGGCCCGCGCCCGCGCCAGAGGGCGCGCCTGCACCACTTCCTGACTGGCCACCATCTCGCTCACCACCAGCCCGGCCCCGAACGAGGCCACCAGCCGCCGGAACGGCAGATCGGTGATCCCGGCCAAGGGCGCCAGGGCCACCGGCGGCGACAGCGACAGATCAGCGAGACAAATTTCAGCGGCACGAGGCGACACTTGGGGGTTCCTTGTCTATCAATTCAGCAGTTAGACCTGCCAGTGGTTTGAAACAACGGCAAGACGCTGCAATTTTGGGCGCAAGCATGGGATTGCACAAAAACTAGGCGATTTGCCGGGCGAATGCCACCGCATTGTCACCCGACAACCCTTGCACTAGGGATAATGCAACCGAAGCACCAGCCGAGACTGCCATGACCACAGCCGCCATCCTTGTTGCCGCCGGGCGCGGCACCCGTGCCGGGGGCGAGATCCCGAAGCAATGGCAAAACCTTGCCGGTCGGCCCGTGCTGGCGCATACGCTCGCGGCCTTTGCCGGCTGTTTCCGCGTGCTGGTGATCCATCCCGATGACCGCGCCCGTGCCGAAAACCTGCCCGCCGATTTGATCGTGGAGGGTGGGCCGGATCGGGCCAGTTCGGTGCGCAACGCCCTGGAAGCGCTAGAAAATCGCAAGATCACCCGGGTGCTGATCCATGATGGCGCGCGGCCCTTGGTGGCCCCCGATCTCATTGCCCGCGTGCTGGCAGCCCTCGATCATGGCCCCGCCGCCGCGCCCGCGCTGCCGGTGTCCGATGCGCTGTGGCGCGGTGCGGATATGCAGGTGACCGGCACGCAGGCGCGCGACGGGCTCTGGCGGGCACAGACCCCGCAAGGTTTTGATTTCGCAGCGATCCTCGCCGCCCACCGCGCCCATCCCGGTGGCGCCGCCGATGATGTGGAGGTCGCCCGCGCCGCAGGCCTGCCCGTCACCATCGTCACCGGCTCGGAAGACAATCTGAAACTGACCTGGCCCGCCGATTTCGCGCGGGCCGAGGCCCTGCTGAAAGGACGCGCCATGGATATTCGCCTTGGCAATGGCTATGATGTGCATGCGTTCACGGAGGGTGACCATTGCTGGCTCTGCGGCGTAAAAGTGCCGCATTCCAAGGGCTTGCTGGGCCATTCTGATGCCGATGTCGGCATGCACGCCCTCACCGATGCCATTTATGGCGCGCTGGCCGAGGGCGATATCGGGCGCCATTTCCCGCCCAGCGATCCGCAATGGAAAGGCGCCGCCTCCGAGATTTTCCTGCGCCACGCCGTTCAACTGGCGGCCGCGCGCGGCTTCCAGATCTCCAATTGCGATGTCACGCTGGTGTGCGAACGCCCGAAAATCGGCCCCCATGCCGCGGCCATGCAGGCCGCTCTCGCCGCCATCATGGGGCTGGAGCCGGGCCGGATTTCGGTGAAGGCCACCACCTCGGAACGTCTCGGTTTCACCGGGCG
>NZ_JAEULU010000340.1 GCF_016792925.1 Gemmobacter sp. | reverse complement strand
GTGATCCCGGATTTTGGCGTGGTGCAGGGGCCTTTCCAGATCACCGCCATCGAATATGCGGGCAGCCATAATGGCGAGGCCACCTATGAGATGACGCTGGCCTCGGCGGGCGCGCTGACCTTCACGGCCCTGTAATGGGGGCTGCGATGGTGAACCCCTTTGCAGGCGAGGTGGCGCTGGTGATCGACGGCCAGCGCCATGTGGCCAAGCTGACGCTGGGCGCGCTGGCCGAGCTGGAGGCGGCGCTGGAGGCCGGGGGCCTGGTCGATCTGATCGAGCGTTTCGAGGCCGGGCGGTTCACCGCGCGCGATGTGCTGGCGCTGATCCTCGCGGGCTTGCGCGGCGGCGGCTGGCAGGGCAGCGCCGAGGATCTGGCACGGGTCGAAATCGGGTCCGAGTTCGGGGGGGGCCTTGTCGGGGCGGCGCGGGTGGCGGCGGCGCTGCTGGCGCGCGCCTTCGCCCCGCCGCCGGAGGAGGCATGAGGCGGCGCTTTGATTGGCCGGGGCTGATGCAGGCGGGCCTCAAGGGGCTGGGCCTCACGCCCGATCAGTTCTGGCGGCTGACGCCGCTGGAGCTGCGGATCATGCTGGGGGCCGATACGGCGGCCCCGGCATTCACGCGGTCGCGGCTGGATGAGCTGTGCCGCGCCTTTCCCGATGTGAAGATGGAGGCTGGGCATGACGACGCGGACAGAGGCGCTGGAAGATCAGATCGCAGCGCTGGAGGCGACGCTGGCGGGCACGGGCAGCGTGGTCGGGGCCTTTGAGGGCGAGCTGGCGCGGATGCGCGACAGCATGGTCTATACCGGGCGCGAGGTGGACCGGCTGTCCACCGGCATCGGGCGGGGCTTGCGCGGGGCCTTTGACGGGCTGGTCTTCGACGGGCTGAAGGCCTCGGAGGCCCTGAAGCAGGTCGCGCAATCCATGGTGAACATGGTCTATGACGTGGCGATGAAGCCGGTGCAGGGCGCCATTGGCGGGGCTTTGGCGCAGGGGCTGAATGGCCTTCTGAGCGGCATGATGCCCTTTGCCAGTGGCGGTGCCTTCACCCAAGGCCGGGTGATGCCCTTTGCCAAGGGCGGCGTGGTTTCGGGGCCCACCTCTTTCCCGATGCGCGGCGCGACCGGGCTGATGGGCGAGGCGGGGCCGGAGGCGATCATGCCGCTGACGCGCGGGCCCGATGGGCGCCTTGGCGTGCAATCGGCGGGCGGCGGGCGCCCCGTCACGGTGGTAATGAATATCACCACGCCCGATGTGCAGGGCTTCCAGCGCAGCCAAAGCCAGATCGCGGCGCAGGCCGCCCGCGCGCTGAGCCGCGGCCAGCGCAACCGCTGAGGAGAAAACCATGGGATTTCATGACATTCGCTTTCCCGCCAATCTGAGCTTCGGCTCGGTCGGCGGGCCAGAGCGGCGCACCGACATCGTGACGCTGGCCAACGGGTTCGAGGAGCGCAACACGCCCTGGGAGCATTCGCGCCGCCGCTATGATGCGGGAGTGGGCTTGCGCTCGCTGGATGATGTGGCGGCGCTGATCGCGTTTTTCGAGGCGCGGCGCGGGCAGGTTTACGGCTTCCGCTGGAAAGACTGGTCGGATTACAAATCCGGCCCGGCCTCGCGCGCGGTGACGGCGTTTGACCAGAAAATCGCCACCGGCGACGGTGCGACGACCGAGTTTCAGCTGATCAAGACCTATCGCTCGGGCGAGCAGACCTATGTGCGCCCCATCGTGAAGCCGGTTTTGGGCACGGTGATCGTGGCGGTGGACCGGGACGTGAAGGTCGAGGGGCAGGAGGTGGTCATCGACTTTGCCACCGGGCTGATCACGCTGGACACCGCGCCCGCCAAAGGTGCGGTGATTTGGGCGGGATTTGAATTCGACGTGCCGGTGCGGTTTGACACCGACAGCATCCAGACCTCGGTCGCCTCGTTTCAGGCGGGGGACGTGCCGAATGTGCCAGTGGTGGAGGTGCGGGTCTGATGGGCAAGCAGGAGCTTCTGGACCATCTGGCGACGGGCACCACCACCGTGTGCCGCGCCTGGGCGGTGACGCGGGCCGATGGCACGGTGCTGGGTTTCACCGACCATGACCGCGCGCTGCGCTTTGGTGGCATCAGCTTCAAGGCCGAAAGCGGGTTGACGGCGCGGGCCTTGCAGCAATCCACCGGCCTGTCGGTCGACAATAGCGAAGCCATGGGCGCGCTGTCGGATGCGGCGATCACCGAGGCCGATATTCTGGCCGGGCGCTATGACGGCGCCGAGGTCGAAAGCTGGCTGGTGAACTGGGCCGATGTGAGCCAGCGCATGACGCTGTTTCGCGGTGCCTTGGGCGAGATCACCCGGGCAGGCGGCGCGTTCCATGCCGAGCTGCGCGGTCTGGCCGAGCGGCTGAACCAGGTGCAGGGCCGGGTTTACCATCGCCATTGCAGCGCGGTTCTGGGCGACGGGCAGTGCAAGTTCGACACCAGCCTGCCGGGCTATTTCGCCGAGACTCCGGTGCAGGCGGTGGAGGGCGCTGTGGTGCTGGATTTCGCAGGGCTCGATACCTTCGAGGACCGCTGGTTCGAGCGCGGGCGTCTGCTGGTGCAGACCGGCGCGGCGGCGGGGCTTTCGGGCTTTGTGAAATCCGACCGGCTGGCCTCGGATGGCAGGCGGCGGGTGGAGCTGTGGCAGCGTCTGGGCGCCGATCTGGCGCCGGGCGATCTGATCCGGCTGGAGGCGGGCTGTGACAAGCGCAGCCTGACCTGCCGCCAAAAGTTCAACAATTTCCTGAACTTTCGCGGCTTTCCTCATATTCCGGGTGAAGATTGGCTGACCTCTTATCCCAGCTCGACCACGGTGAATGACGGCGGGAGCCTTGGTCGATGACGGGGCCGATGATCGCGGAGCGTGTCGTGGCCGAGGCGCGGGCCTGGATCGGCACGCCCTATCTGCATCAATGCGCGACCAGGGGCGCGGGCAGCGATTGTCTGGGCCTGCTGCGCGGCATCTGGCGCGCGGTCTATGGCGAGGAGCCGGAGGCCGTGCCCGCCTATACGCAGGATTGGGCCGAGCCCTCGGGCGAGGAATTGCTGTGGCAGGCAGCGCGGCGCCATTTGCGCGCCAAACCTGTGGCCGATGCCGCGCCGGGCGATGTGCTGCTGTTTCGGATGCGCGAGGGCGCGGTGGCCAAACATCTGGGGCTGCAAGGCCGCATCGGCGCGGCCCCCAGTTTCATCCATGCCTATACCGGGCATGGGGTGGTGGAAAGCCCGCTCTCGGGCCCCTGGGCGCGCCGGATCGCGGCGCGCTTTGCCTTTCCCGATCTGGATGCGCCGGGCGCGCATCCGGCTGACCATTAAGGAGCGTTCAGAATGGCGACGATTTTGCTTTCGGCTGCCGGGGCCGCCGTGGGCGCGGGCTTTGGCGGCACCGTGCTGGGGCTTTCGGGCGCCGTGATTGGCCGCGCGATCGGTGCGACGCTGGGCCGGGCCATCGACCAGCGCATTCTGGGCGGCGGCTCGGAGGCGGTGGAGATCGGCCGGGTGGAGCGGTTCCGCCTGATGGGCGCCTCGGAAGGCGCGGCGGTGTCGCAGGTCTGGGGCCGCATGCGGGTGGCGGGGCAGGTGATTTGGGCCACCCGCTTTACCGAGACCGTCAGCACCAGCGGCGGCGGCAAGGGCACGCCCAGCCCGAAAACCACCAGCTATTCCTATTCGGTCAGCCTTGCCGTCGCGCTGTGCGAGGGCGAGATTTCCAGCCTTGGCCGCATCTGGGCCGACGGGGTGGAGATTGCGCCGAACAGCCTGAACCTGCGGGTCTACAAGGGCAGCGAGACCCAATTGCCCGATCCCAAGGTCGAGGCGGTGGAGGGGGCCGATATGGCGCCTTCCTATCGCGGCATCGCCTATGTGGTGATCGAGGATCTGGAGCTGGGCGCCTATGGCAACCGGGTGCCGCAATTCAGCTTCGAGGTGGTGCGCCCGGCGCAAGGCGCGCTGGCCGATGCCATGACCGACCTGCCGCGCGCGGTGCGCGGTGTCGCCATGATCCCCGGCACGGGCGAATATGCGCTGGCCACCACCAAGGTGCATTACAAGGAAGGCGACGAGGCCGTGCGCTCGGCCAATGTGCATACGCCGCGCGGGCGCTCGGACCTTGCGGTCTCTGTGTCGCAATTGCGCAGCGAATTGCCCAATTGCGGCGCGGTCTCGCTGGTCGTGTCGTGGTTCGGCAGCGATCTGCGCTGCGGCCAATGCACGGTGCGGCCCAAGGTCGAGCAAGCGGACCTTGAGGGCGAGGGCATGCCCTGGACGGCGGGCGGCATCACCCGCGCCGCCGCGCAAGAGGTGCCGCGCGTCTCGGGCGCCTCGGTCTATGGCGGCACGCCCGCCGATGCCTCGGTGGTGGAGGCGATCCAGCATCTGCGCAATGCCGGGCGCGAGGTGATGTTCTATCCCTTCATCCTGATGGATCAACTGGCCGGGAATGACCTGCCCGACCCGTGGTCGGATGCCGGTCACCAGCCGGTTCTGCCATGGCGCGGCCGCATCACCACCGCCAAGGCGCCGGGCCGCGCAGGCACGACCGACCGCACGGCGGCCGCGGCAGCCGAGGTGGCGGCCTTCTTCGGCACGGCCACGCCCGCACAATTCAGCATCAGCGGCACCACGGTCAGCTATTCCGGCCCGGCAGAATGGAAATTCCGCCGCTTCATCCTGCATTACGCCCATCTCTGCGCGGCGGCGGGCGGGGTCGATGCTTTCTGCATCGGCTCGGAAATGGTGGGGCTGACCACCATTCGCGGCGCGGGCGACAGCTTCCCCGCCGTGACGGCGCTGCGCACGCTGGCGGCCGAGGTGCGCGCCATTCTGGGGCCTGCCTGCAAGATCTCCTATGCCGCCGACTGGACCGAGTATTTCGGCTATACCAGCGGCAACAATCGCTATTTCCACCTCGACCCGCTCTGGGCCGATCCGAACATCAACTTTGTCGGCATCGACAATTACATGCCGCTGGCCGATTGGCGCGATGGCGAGGGCCATGCCGATGCGGGCCATGGATCGACCTATGATCTGGGCTATCTCAAGGCCAATGTCGCGGGCGGCGAGGGGTATGACTGGTATTACGACAGCCCGGAGGGCGAGGCCGCGCAACTCCGCAAGCCGATCACCGATGGTGCCTATGGCGAGCCCTGGGTCTGGCGCTACAAGGACATCCGCAACTGGTGGGGCCAGCTTCATCACGAGCGGCTGAACGGCGTGCGGCAGGCCAGCCCGACGGCCTGGGTGCCGGGCTCCAAGCCGGTCTGGTTCACCGAATATGGCTGCGCCGCCATCGACAAGGGCGCGAACCAGCCCAACAAGTTCCTCGATCCGAAATCCTCGGAATCGGTGCTGCCGAAATATTCCAGCGGGCGGCGCGATGATCTGATGCAGATGGCCTATCTGCAAGCCATGCGCGAATACTGGGCCGAAGGCGCGAACAACCCGCAGGCCTCGCTGTATGCCGGGCGCATGGTGGATATGGATCACGCCTTTGTCTGGGCCTGGGATGCGCGGCCCTTTCCGGCCTTCCCCAACCAGTCGGATGTCTGGTCGGATGGCGACAATTACAGCCGGGGCCATTGGCTGACCGGGCGCGCCTCCAATCAGGCGCTGGCGGCGGTGGTGGCCGAGATCTGCCAGCGCAGCGGCTTGACCGCCATTGATGTCAGCGACCTGCGCGGCGTGGTGCGCGGCTATGCGCTCGAGCAGATGGGCAGCGGGCGCGCCGCCCTTCAGGGGCTGATGCTGGCGCATGGCTTTGATGCGGTGGATCGCGACGGGGTTTTGCAATTCCGTATGCGGGGCGCACAGTTGGCGGGCGAGGTTGAGGAGGCGCGCCTGGCGCTGCATCCCGATCTGCCGGGCCGGATCGAGGCCAGCCGCAGCCCCGCCATCGAGGTTTCGGGCCGGGTGCTGGTCGGCCATTATGAGGCCGAGGCCGAGTTCGAGATGCGGGTCTCCGAGGCCCGCCACCCCGACGAGGCCAGCATGGCAGTGTCGCAGACCGATCTGCCGATGCTCTTGACCGGGGCGGAGGGCGTGACCATGGCCGAGCGCTGGCTGTCAGAGGCGCGGGTCTCGCGCGATGCCTTGCGCTTTGCCCTGCCGCCTTCGGCGGCGCATCTGGGGGCGGGCGATGTGGTGCGGATCGGCCCCGACCGCTATCGCATCGACCGGGTGGAGCTGGGCGAAAGCCTGATGGTCGAGGCCGCGCGCACCGAGCCGGGCATCTATGAGCCCGCCGATCACCCCGGCGACCCGGTGGTGCCGCGCGCCTTCAACACGCAGCTTCCGGTCTATCCGGTGTTCCTCGACCTGCCGCTGATGACCGGCGAGGAGGTGGAACACGCGCCCCATATCGCCATTTCGGCGCGGCCATGGCGCGGGGCGGTGTCGGTCTGGTCCTCGGATCAGGATGCGGGCTATGTCTTCAACCGCACTGTCGCGGCCTCGGCCACGGTGGGGCGGACCGAGACCGTGTTGCCCGCCGCCGCCGCCGGGTTCTGGGATCAGGGCCCCGGGCTGCGGGTGAAGCTCAGCTCCGGCACGCTGGCCTCGGCCAGTCAGGGCGCGGTGCTGAACGGCGCCAATGCGATGGCGATCGGCAACCCGACGACCGGCGATTGGGAGGTGTTCCAGTTCGCCACCGCGCAGCTGGTGGCACCCCGCACATGGGAGCTGTCGTTGCGGCTGCGCGGCCAGTTGGGCACCGATGCGCTCATGCCCGCCGAATGGCCCATCGGCTCGCAGGTGGTGCTGCTCGACCGCACGCTGGTGCAGCTTGACATGCCCGCCTCGGCGCGCGG
>NZ_JAEULU010000263.1 GCF_016792925.1 Gemmobacter sp. | reverse complement strand
GCCGTCGATCTGGTCATAGGCGCGGAATTCACCAAAATACTTGGTGATCGCCGCGGTCAGCGTGGTTTTACCATGGTCAACGTGGCCGATCGTGCCGATGTTGACGTGCGGTTTGTTCCGTTCAAACTTTGCCTTTGCCATAACGGCCCTCGTGGATTGGGGGGCGCCATGTCGCGCCCGTGATCTGCACCGGGCGCGACTTAGCCATGAAACCGGGGAAAATCAACCCCACTTGGCAATCGGGCGCACCGCACTACCTTGGGGAAGGAGGGATATCATGGCCGATACCGTCAAGGAGAGAGCAGAGGCGACCCGCCTTCCCGTGCGGGTGCCGCTGCACCGCGAGCCGCTGGGGGTGCTGGGCACGCTGCTGGCCGGGCGGCGCAATGTGCTGGAGCTGATTCCCGAGGCGGCGACGCGCCTGCCGATCCTGTCCGGGCGCACCGGGCGGCGCTGGCATATGGTGGTAGAGCCGGAGGCGATCCGCCAGATCTTGCGGGACCGTGTGCAGGATTACCCGAAATCGCTGGTCACCAAGCTGATCCTTGAGCCCGCCATCGGCGACAGCCTGTTCGTGGCCGAGGGGGCGCATTGGATGTGGCAGCGGCGGGCGGCGGCGCCGGTCTTTTCGCATCGCCATGTGGCGGCGCTGGGGCCAGTGATGACGGCGGCGGCCGAGCGCGCGGCAGGGCGGCTGGCGGCGGCCTCTGGCCCGGTCGACCTGTTCGAGGCCATGGTGGCCGCAACATTCGAGGTGATCTCGGATGTCACACTGGGCGGGGACGGACCGGCCTTTGACCGCGCGGCGGTGCATCAGGCCATCGAGGAGTATATTGCGGGCAGCGCGAGAATTTCGCTTCTGGATGTGCTGGGCCTGCCCCGCTGGGTGCCGCGCCCGGGCCGGATCATGGGGGCGACCCGGATCACCCAGATGAAGCGGATGGCCGATGCCGCGATCCAGGCCCGGCGCGCTGCGGGCGCGCGCGCAGTGCCGGACCTGCTCGACCTCTTGATGGCCGGGGCCGACCCGGAGACCGGGCGCCAGATGTCCACGGCAGAGCTGCGCGACAATCTGCTGACCTTCATCGTGGCGGGGCATGAAACCACGGCGCTGACGCTGGCATGGGCGCTGTATCTGTGCGGCTTTGACCCCGAGGCACAGGCCCGCGCAAGGGCCGAGGCGCAGGCCGTGCTGCAAGGGCGCGCGGCGACGGCGGCGGATGTGCCCGCCCTGCCCTATACCCGCGCCCTGATCGAGGAAACCTTGCGGCTTTATCCCCCGGCCGCCTTCCTGTCGCGCACCGCGCAGGCTCCTGACAGGCTGTGCGGGCACGAGGTCCGCCCCGGCGATACCGTGATCCTGCCGATCTATGCGCTGCATCGCCATCACGCGCTATGGGAGGCGCCCGACAGTTTCCGCCCGGAGCGTTTTCTGGGCGCGCGCCCCGAGCGCTTTACATGGCTGCCCTTCGGGGACGGGCCGCGCATCTGCATCGGCGCGAATTTTGCGGTGCAGGAGGCGGTCATCATCCTGGCCAGCCTGCTGGCGCGCTTTCGCTTCGATTCCATCCCGGGCCGCAACCCGCGCCCGGTGATGATCCTGACCCTGCGCCCGGAAGGCGGGGTCTGGCTGAAGGTTTCGCCCGTCTGATCAGTCGAAAACGCCCGCCACCCGGCCAAACAGCATGAAGGCCCGCGCGGTGCGGCTGTCGGCCAGCGCGATCAGCTCGGCATCGCTGGCATTCTTTTCAAACTCGGCAAAGGTCTTGTCGAAGGTGCGCAGGAAATGATGGGCCGCATCGCGGAACACCGGGTCCTCGCGCATGCGCCCGGCGGTCAGCGCCAGCGACGAGCGATCCCGGATGCCGCCCAGCCCCGAAACCGCCCCCCCGCGCGCACCTTCGGCAAAGGCGCGCCAGACTTCGGGGCGGGCGCGTTCGGGCTTGAGGTCATCCATATAGATGCCCTCCTGCGCCAGCAGGGTCAGCACATCCTGCGCCGCGCGGATCAGCTTGGCGACCTTGCGATCCTCCAGCGCCATGCGCAGGGCGCGAAAGCCCTCCTTGTCCTCGGGGCTTTCGGGGAATTGCAGCGCGCGGATGAAATCGGCCACCGACAGCGGCGGGCGCAGATCCTCGGCCGGGGTGCCAAGCGCCAGCGCGGGCTGATCGTCGCCGCCCTCGCGCCCCTGCATCACCAGCGCGGCCTTGCGATCCGCCGAGGCCTGCGTCAGCGTCACATCGCGGCGCGAGGTGAAGGTGGCCAGCGCGGTCTCGGTCGAACGGGTGGCGCGCTCGATCTCATCCAGCTTTTTCTCGACCGAGGGCTGCACCTGCGCCTGGACCCAGGTCGCACGCATGCTCTCCACGGTGGATTGCAGGCGCGAGGCTTCGGCCCGCAGCTCTTGCACCGACCGCAGCGTGGTCACCGCCACCCAGATCACCGCGATGGGCAAAAACACCATCATCAGGGTCATCACCAGGCCAAGCGTGCCCACGCCCTCGGGCGCGACCAGGATATAGGCGGCCACGGCCACCAGCCAGATCACGCTGAGGACAGAAGCCACCATCTCGGTGCGCGACATGCCGCGCGCGGCCTCCGCCTCGACCGGCGGGTTGGCCTGCGGGGTCACGATCTTTCCGGGCTGAGATTCGGCCATGGCGCCACCTCTCTCGGGTCAGGAATAGCGGATGCTCAGCACTTCATAGCTGCGCTGGCCTCCGGGCGTGTTCACCTCGACCGAGTCGCCCTCATCCTTGCCGATCAGGGCGCGCGCCAGCGGCGAGCGGATGTTGAGCAGACCGCGCTCCAGATCGGCCTCGACCTCGCCGACGATCTGATAGGTCTTTTCCTCGTCAGTGTCCTCGTCCACCAGCGTGACGGTGGCGCCGAACTTGATCGCACCCGACAGTTTGGCGGTGTCGATCACCTCGGCCAGCGAGAGGATGCCCTCCAGCTCCTTGATGCGGCCCTCGATGAAACTCTGCTTTTCGCGGGCCGAATGATATTCGGCATTCTCCGACAGGTCGCCCAGCTCGCGCGCCTCGGCAATGGCCTGGATGATGGCGGGGCGCTCCACCGATTTCAGGCGCTTCAGCTCTTCGTCCAGCATCTGATTGCCGGCGCGGGTCATCGGGATCTTTTCCATCACTCTCTCACGAAAAAAGCAAAGCCACGGCCCGGTGAGGCCATGACTTTCGTGACTCTTTCCCGCACTTGGCCCGAGAGGCAGGGCAAATGCAAGAGGGCGCCGGGCTTGTGCGGGCGGAAACCGGCATGTTGCGGCTTCAAAGCGTCACGGGTCGGGCAAGAATATTTCACCAAGGCCCTGATATGGCGCTTTGATCTTGCGTCACGATTGACGTTCGGCTTCCGTTGCGGCACAGAAACGCGGCATCAAGCAGTGCGGCGCGCGCAGCCAGAGAGGGGAACGGGATGAGCGGGATCGAACGCGAAAGCATGGAATATGACGTCGTCATCGTGGGCGGCGGTCCTGCCGGTCTTTCGGCGGCGATCCGGCTGAAACAGCTTGACCCCGATCTGAACGTGGTGCTGCTGGAAAAAGGCTCCGAGGTCGGCGCGCATATCCTGTCGGGCGCGGTGCTGGACACGTCTGGCCTTGACGCGCTGCTGCCCGACTGGCGCGGCATGGATGCGCCGATCAAGACTGAGGTGAAAGAGGACAATTTCTATGTCCTCGGGCCCGCAGGCCAGATGCGCATTCCCAATTTCCCGATGCCGCCCCTGATGAACAACCATGGCAATTACATCGTCTCGATGGCGAATGTCTGCCGCTGGATGGCGGGCGTGGCCGAGGGCCTGGGCGTCGAGATCTTCCCCGGCATGTCCTGCTCGCAACTGGTGTATGAGGGCGACCGGGTGGTCGGCGTCGTGGCGGGCGAATTCGGTCTGGGCGAGGATGGTCAGCCCGGCCCGAATTATGAGCCGGGGATGGAGCTGCGCGGCAAATATGTCTTCCTCGCCGAGGGCGTGCGCGGCAGCCTGTCGAAAGAAGTCATTGCGAAATATGATCTTTCCGCCGGGAAATGCCCGCAGAAATTCGGCATCGGCATGAAGGAAATCTGGGAGATCGACCCGGCCAAGCATCGGCTTGGCACGGTCACGCACACGATGGGCTGGCCTTTGGGCAGCAATGCCGGCGGTGGCTCGTTCATTTACCACCTGGAAGGGAATCAGGTCTATGTTGGCTTCGTGGTTCACCTGAACTACGAAAACCCGCATCTTTATCCCTATATGGAGTTCCAGCGCTTCAAGCATCACCCCATGGTGGCAGAGCTTCTGGCAGGCGGCAAACGCGTGGCCTATGGCGCAAGGGCGATCAGCGAGGGCGGCTGGCAGTCCATGCCCAAGATGGTCGCGCCGGGCGTGGCGCTGCTGGGCTGTTCGGTCGGCATGGTGAACGTGCCCCGCATCAAGGGCAATCACAACGCCATGCTCTCGGGCAAGGCGGCGGCCGAGGCGGCGTTCGACGCGATCCAGGCAGGCCGCGAGGGCGACGAGCTTGCCACCTATGAGGCCGATGTGCGCGGTGGCGCCATTGGCAAAGACCTCAAGAAGGTCCGCAACGTGAAACCGCTGTGGTCGAAATTCGGCCTTGTCGCCTCGCTGATGGGCGGCGGCGCCGATATGTGGCTGAACACCATCGGCCTGACGCTGTTTGGCACCCTGAAACACGGCAAGAATGACGCGCAGGCCACCGGCAAGGCCAAGGATTTCAAGAAGATCGACTATCCGAAGCCCGATGGAAAACTGTCTTTCGACCGGCTGACCAATGTGGCCTTCAGCTTTACCAACCATGACGAGGCGCAGCCCGCGCATCTGAAGCTGAAAGATCCGTCGATCCCGATCCTGGTGAACCTGCCGGAATATGACGAACCGGCGCAGCGCTATTGCCCGGCCGGGGTCTATGAGGTGCTGGGCGAAGGCAAAGATGCCAGTTTCCGCATCAACTTCCAGAACTGCGTGCATTGCAAAACCTGCGACATCAAGGACCCCAGCCAGAACATCGTCTGGACCACGCCGCAGGGTGGCGACGGGCCCAACTACCCGAACATGTGATAAATTCTGCGCGACATCGCGCCGAAGCGGGGCGTCCGAAGGGGCGCCCCGCATTGCGTTGCGCCGGGGGCGGCCTTAGGGTGCAAGACCAGTCCCGGAGGAACCGATGCCCCGCAGCCGCCCTGCCCTTGCCCTTGGCCTCATACTTGCCCTTGCCCCGCTGACGGCGGGCGCCGAAACCGCCAGCGCGCCGATGAATGCCGGTGCCTATCTCGCGGCGCGCAGCGCGGCTTCGCAGGGCGATTATCCGGCAGCAACCTATTGGTTTGCCCAGGCGCTCAAGGCCGATCCCGGCAATGTGGCGATGCTGGAAGGCGCCACGATCAGCGCGATGGGGATGGGCGATTTCACCGCCGCCGCCACCTATGCGCGCAAGCTGGCAGAGAAGGGCGACAAGGGGCAAGTGGGCACCCTCGCCCTGGTGACCGAGGCAACCAAACGCGGCGATTACGCGGCGCTTCAGAAACTGCAAGCCGCAGGCCGCACGGGGGGCGCGCTGTTCGACGTGCTGACCGCAGCCTGGGCCACCGCAGGCACCGGCGAAATGACCGACGCCATCGCCGCCTTTGAAAAGATTGCGAAAAACCCGGAACAGGGCCTGTTCGGCGCCTATCACCAGGCGCTTGCCCTTGCCAGCGTCGGCGATTTTGAGGGCGCCGACCGGGTTCTGGCCTCGGATGCCGGGCTTGAGGCCCGGGCGCTGCGCCGCTCGGTTCTGGCCCATGTCGAAATCCTCAGCCAGCTGGAGCGCAATGACGAGGCCATCGCCCTGCTGGACGAAGCCTTTGTGCCGGGCCAGGACCCGACCGCCGTGGGCCTGCGCGAGCGGCTGTCCAATGGCGAAACGCTGCCCTGGACCCTCGTGCAGACGCCGGAACAGGGCATGGCCGAGGTGTTCTATACCCTCGCCACCGCGCTGCGCGGCGAGGAAGGCGGCAGTGGCTATTCGCTGCTGCTCAGCCGCGCCACCGCCTATCTCCGCCCCGATCACGCCGAGGCGCTGCTGACCGCCGCCACCCTGTTGAATGGCGACGGCCAGCCAACCCTCGCCGCCGAGACCTATGCGCAGGTGCCCACCACCGCGCCCGAGCATTACCTGGCCGAGATCGGCCGCGCCGAAACGCTGGTGGCCGCAGGCAAGCCCGATGCCGCGCTGGAGGTGATGCAATCGCTGGCGCGCGCCTATCCCAAACTGCGCAGCGTGCATGCCACCTATGGCGACATGCTGCGCCGCGAGGAGAAATTTGAAGACGCATCAAAGGCTTATGATGCCGCCATTGCGCTGATCCCCAAGCCCGAGGCCGATGACTGGCGCCTGTTCTTCAGCCGGGGCATCTGTCACGAAAGGCAAAAGCGCTGGTCGCAGGCCGAGGCCGACATGCGCAAGGCGCTGGAGCTGAGCCCCGATCAGGCGCAGGTGCTGAACTATCTCGGTTACAGCTTTCTGGAGCTGAACAAGAATCTCGACGAGGCGCTGAAGCTGATCGAACGCGCGGTGGAGGTGCAGCCCGACAGCGGCGCGATCACCGACAGCCTGGCCTGGGCCTATTTCCGCATGGGCCGGTATCAGGACGCGGTGGAGCCGATGGAGCGGGCCTCGATGATGGAGCCGGTGGACCCGGTGGTGACCGATCATCTGGGCGATGTCTACTGGGCCGTGGGCCGCAAGCTGGAGGCGCAGTTCCAATGGCGCCGCGCCCTGTCTTACGACCCCGAGGAGAAAGACGCCGCCCGCATCCGCCGCAAGCTGGAGGTCGGGCTGGACAAGGTTTTGGCCGAAGAGGGCGCCGCCCCGCTGGAAACCCGGAATGCTGCAAACGATAACTGAATTCGCGCATGCGAAGATCAATCTGTGCCTGCATGTGACCGGGCAGCGGGCCGATGGCTATCATCTGCTGGATTCGCTGGTGGTTTTTGCCGGAATTGGCGATGGGCTGCGGGCGACGCCCGGCGCAGAGCTTAGCCTCACCCTCGATGGCCCCTTCGCTGGCGGGGTGCCCGCGGGGGCGGATAATCTGGTGCTGCGAGCGGCCCGGCTTGTGGCCGATCAAGGCGTGGCGCTGCATTTGACCAAGCGCCTGCCGCCTGCCAGTGGCATCGGCGGCGGCTCGGCCGATGCGGCGGCGGCCATCCGCGCTGTGCTGCGCTTGCAGGCCATGGCCGGGCGGCTGGCACCGATGACACCCGATGTGGCGCAGCAGATCGCGGCCTTGGGGGCGGATGTGCCGGTCTGCCTCGCCTCGCACCCGGCGCGGATGCGCGGCATCGGCGAGCAGCTGGATTGGCTGCCCCCCCTGCCCGAGCTGCATGTGGTCCTGGCCAACCCACGGGTAGAGGTGCCGACGCCGGCGATGTTCAAGGCCTTGATCCAGAAGGATAATCCGTCGCTGCCCGAGGCCCTGCCGCACTGGGACAGTGCGCCCGCCCTGGCCGATTGGCTCCGCTCGACCCGCAATGACCTGCAAGCCCCGGCCATGGCCGCACAGCCGGTGATTGGCGCGGTGCTTGCCGCGCTGGAGGCACTGCCCGAGGCGCTGTTTGCGCGCATGTCCGGCTCTGGCGCGACCTGTTTCGCGCTGTTTGCCAAGGAGGATCAGGCGCAAGACGCCGCCGAGGCGTTGCGTGCCGCGCATCCTGAGTGGTGGGTGGCGGCCGGGCTGGTCTATCCCGGCCGGGCCGATATGGCTCAGTTGATCCGCGAAACCACGTAATCGGCGATATCCGACAGCATCCCCCGGATCGGGTGATCGGGCAGCGTGGCGATAGCCTCGCGCGCCCGCGCGGCCCAGGCATTGGCATCGGCCCGCGCGGCCTCCATCGCGCCATGCCGCGCCATGATCGCCATGGCTTGCTCCAGATCGCCCTCGACCTGCTGGCCCTTGGCGATGGTGCGCGTCCAGAAGGCGCGCTCCTCCGGGGTGGCCCGCGCCACGGCCTTGATGACCGGCAGGGTCAGCTTGCGCTCGCGGAAATCATCGCCGACATTTTTACCGATCGCGGCAGAGGTGCCGCCATAATCCAGCAAATCGTCGGCAATCTGGAAGGCAATGCCAAGCGCGTCGCCATAGGTGAACAGCGCCTGCACCTGCGCCGGATCGGCGCCCGCAATGACGCCGCCCACCTCGGTGGCCGCCGAGAACAGCGCCGCCGTCTTGCCGCGCACCACTTGCAGATAGATCGCCTCGGTGGTCGCCAGATCCTGCGCCGCCGTCAGTTGCAGTACCTCGCCCTCGGCAATGGTGGCCGAGGCATTGGAGAGGATCTCCATCACCCGCATCGAGCCGGTTTCGGTCATCAGCTGAAAGCTGCGGGCAAAGAGATAATCGCCGACCAGAACCGAAGATTTGTTGTCCCACAACAGGTTGGCTGTGGGGCGCCCCCGGCGCTGCGCGCTTTCATCCACCACATCATCATGCAGAAGCGTGGCGGTGTGGATGAACTCCACCGTGGCCGCAAGATGGATGTGATAGGGGCCCGCATAGCCGCAAAGCCGCGCCGCCGCCAGCGTCAGCAGCGGGCGCAGACGCTTGCCCCCGGCCTCGACCAGATGCGCCGTCACCTGCGGAATGCGCGGCGCATGTTCCGAGGCCATGCGGTCGCGGATCATCAGATTGACCGCTTCCATATCGGCAGCGAGCCAGCCCATCAGACGCTCATGCGGTTTTTGCGCCACCTCGTCCAAGCCCATCTGCCCCTCGCTTGACCCACTCGACATCCCCGGGGAATGCCGACATTTCTAGTCGAATGAAAGAGATTCTCCGCAGCACAGACCCGACGGTCCTCGCCTTTGCCACGGCTCTTCTTGAGGGCGAGGGTATAACGGTGTTTCGGCTGGACGTCCACATGAGCATCCTCGAAGGCGGGATCGGATTGTGGCCGCAAAGGCTCATGGTGGCAGATCGGGATGCGTTTCTGGCCGGGGTCGTGCTGCGCGACAATCAGATTGCAACGGGATTGCCGGGCTGATGTTTACCGAAGATCAACTTTCGGATGACAAATTCCTGAATGGGCGGTTGCGCTTGTGGCAACCGCTGCGCGGCTACCGCGCCGCGACGGACCCGGTTCTTCTGGCGGCGGCTTGCCCGGCTGCGGCGGGGGACAGCGTGCTGGATCTGGGCTGTGGCGCCGGAGCGGCGGCGCTTTGCCTGGCGGCACGGGTGCCGGATTTGAAACTGGCCGGGCTGGAGCTTCAGCCCGGCTATGCAGAGCTTGCGCGGCGCAATGCGGCGCGCAACGGGGTTGAAATGGAGGTTGCCGAAGGCGACCTGCGCGCCATGCCGGTGGCATTGCGGCGCGATTTCGATCATGTGATCTGCAATCCGCCCTATTACCCGGCGGGCGGCACGCCCTCGCCCGTCGCGGCGCGCGCCGTGGCGATGCAGGTGGAGGCGGTGCCTTTGGCCGACTGGATCGCCGCCGCCGGGCGACGGCTGCGCCCCGGCGGCTGGCTGACCATGATCACCGGCGCCGACGCGCTGCCCCTGCTGCTGGGCGGTTTGGGCAAGCTAGGCTCGGCCTCGGTCCTGCCGCTGGCGCCCCGGATCGGACGCCCGGCCAAGCGGGTGATTCTGCGCGCCCGCAAATCTGGCAAGGCCCCATTCCGCCTTCTGGCGCCCTTCGTGATCCATCACGGCCCCGCGCATGACGGGGATCGCGAAAGCTACACGCCAAAGGCGAGCGATATTTTGCGCGATGGCGCCCCGTTTTCGGCACAGTTTAGCTGAATGCCATCGAATTGCCGCAACGCGGCGGTGACATTTTGATGACAGACGACAAAATCCGTGCTGCAATCCCCCTTGTCGAACACATCACAGGAGGTTTGCATGACTGTCGCTTCGCATATCGTCGAACTGAAAAGGAAGCACGAACACCTGTCGGACATGGTTGAAAAGGCGCAGCGCGCGCCGGGCAGCAGCGATCTGGAAATCGCCGCGCTGAAAAAACAGAAGATGAAGCTCAAGGAGGAGATCGAGCGGCTGATGCACGCCTGATCCGGGCTCAGGCCTGACCGCGTTTCGCGCTGGCCCGGGCGGCCAGCGCAGCCCCTCCGGCGATCAAGACCGCCGCGACAAGCAGGACCAGCGATGGGGGCGCGATCCCCGCCAACACCAGCGCCAGCGTGGAGAGGAGCGGCGCAGCATAGGAGGCGACACCCAAAAGCTGGATGTCGCCTTTTTTCATGCCGATATCCCAGGTGAAGAAAGCCAGCCCAACGGGACCAAGGCCAAGCGCAAGCGTCGCCCCCCAGGCCCGCGCGTCCTGCGGCCAAAGCGTTTGCTCCAGAGCCACATGCGCCAGGGCCGACAGGACTGCCGTCGCCAGACAATAGACGGTCACCGCCACGGTCGGAACCTGACCCATGAAGCGCGAGGCCACCGAATAGGCCGCCCATGTGACGGCACAGCCAAAAGCCAGCGTCAGGCCAAGAGCGTTGCTCTCGCCGCCCTCGCGCGCCAGCACATTCCATGCGGCGCCGGAAAAAGCGATCAACGCACCCAGAATATGCCCCAGGCTCAATCGCTCGCCGGGCAAGAAGCCCGACAGCAGCACGATGAACAGCGGCCAAAGATAGGCAATCAGGCCCGTCTCGGCAGAGGGCGCCAACCGGAACGCTGTAAAATACAGAAAATGATAGCCAAAAAGCCCAAGAGTGCCGAACAGATAGACCTTGAGTGGCACCCTGCGCAGTAGGGCGCCCTGCCCGGTTGTCCAGGTCCAGACCAGACCGATGCCACCGCCGATGGCAAAGCAGATCGCATTCAGCAGGAAGGGCGGCACCGGCGCCGAGCCGATGGTCAGAAGGGCCAAGAGTGCCCAAAGCAGGATGGCGGAGAAACCGGTCAGGGTTGCGCGGGCGCGGGTCATCAAGCCTCCTGTTTCGCGGCAATCTGCCGGTGCGGCGCCGTCGCCGCAAGCAAAAAGGCCCGCAAAAAGCGGGCCTTCGCATTCGGGGTGGTCCTGGTCAGACGAAGAACTGACCGCCATTGGCGCTGATGGTGGAGCCGGTGATGAACCCTGCATCGTCGGATGCGAGGAACACGACGCAGCGCGCAATCTCCTCGGGTTCGCCCAGGCGACCCACCGGAATTTGCGGAATGATGCGCTCGTTCAGCACTTTTTCATCAATTGCCTTCACCATCTCGGTGCCAATATAGCCGGGGCAGATCGCATTCACGGTGATGCCGGCGCGTGCGCCTTCCTGGGCCAGCGCCTTGGTAAAGCCGAGGTCACCCGATTTCGCGGCGGAATAGTTGGCCTGCCCTGCCTGACCCTTCTGCCCGTTGATCGAGGAAATATTGATGATCCGGCCAAATTTGCGGTCGCGCATGCCGGACCACAGCGGGTGCGACATGTTGAACAGCCCGGTCAGGTTGGTGTCGATCACCTCTTTCCACTGCGCCGGGGTCATCTTGTGGAACATGGCATCGCGGGTGATGCCCGCATTGTTCACCAGCACGGCAACGGGCCCCAGATCGGCTTCGACCTTGGCAATCCCGGCGGCGCAGGCGTCATAATCCGCGACGGACCATTTATAGGTCGGGATGCCGGTTTCCTTGGTGAAGGCGGCAGCGGCATCGTCATTCCCGGCATAGTTGGCCGCAACGGAATAGCCCGCATTTTTCAGCGCGATCGAGATCGCCGCGCCAATACCGCGCGAGCCCCCGGTGACCAAAGCAACTTTCGACATGATTCCTCCTCGAGAAAGTCCAGTGTTGAAATCTAGCTATCTAACAAAAGAATGGGGCGCAAGAATATTGCGCCCCTCATTTTGCTTTTGCAGCAATCTTGCGTCAAATCAGGAATCAGGCGCGTTCAAGGCACATGGCGACGCCCATCCCGCCACCGATGCAGAGCGTGGCGAGACCTTTCTTGGCGCCGGCCCGGCCCATTTCGAACAGCAGCGTGTTCAGGATGCGGCAGCCGCTGGCACCAATGGGGTGACCAATGGCAATGGCGCCCCCGTTCACGTTCACCTTGGCAGGATCCCAACCCATATCCTTGTTCACCGCGCAGGCCTGCGCTGCAAAGGCCTCATTCGCTTCGATCAGGTCCAGATCGGCCACCGACCAGCCAGCTTTTTGCAGCGCCTTGCGGCTGGCATGGATCGGACCGACGCCCATGATGGAGGGATCGAGACCGGCAGTGGCATAGGAGGCGATGCGTGCCAGCGGGGTCAGGCCCCGGCGCGCCGCCTCGGCCTCGGTCATCAGCACGACAGCCGCCGCGCCGTCATTGATGCCGGAGGCGTTGCCCGCAGTGACCGAACCCTCTTTGGCGAAAGCCGGTTTCAGCTTGGCCATGCTGTCCAGCGTCGCGCCATGGCGAATGTATTCATCGGCATCGACCACGGTGTCACCCTTGCGGGTCTTCACGGTGAAGGGGATGATCTCGTCCTTGAACTTGCCGGCCTTCTGTGCGGCCTCGGCCTTGTTCTGGCTGGCCAGGGCGAATTCATCCTGCATATCGCGGCTGATCTGCCATTGATTGGCGACGTTTTCGGCCGTCTGCCCCATATGATAACCGTTGAACGCGTCCCACAGGCCATCCTTGATCATCGAGTCGATGAACTTCATATCGCCCATTTTCTGACCCGCGCGCAGATGTGCGACATGGGGGGACAGCGACATGTTTTCCTGCCCGCCGGCGACGACGATCTCGGCATCGCCCAGCTGGACATGCTGCGCACCAAGCGCAACCGCGCGCAGGCCCGAACCACAGACCTGGTTGAGCGACCAGGCCGAAGCCTCTTTGGCAAGACCGGCGAGGATATGCGCCTGACGGGCCGGATTCTGGCCCTGCCCCGCCGTCAGCACCTGGCCCAGGATGGTTTCCGAGATTTCCGCCTTGTCGATCCCGGCCCGCGCAACCACGGCCTCGATCACCGCAGCGCCAAGTTCATGCGCCGGGATATTGGCGAAGGAGCCGTTGAAACTGCCGACAGCAGTGCGCCCGGCGGATACGATAACGACATTGGTCATGGCTGGTCCTCTCCCTTGGCCGATGCGGCGCAGTCAACTGCCGCTTTGCAGCATGGGTAGGCTGTTACCGGATGCCACGCAAGATAATTGCGCAAAACACCCATCCTGCTTTGCGCATATCCGCCATGCGGGCATCGGGATACCGCGTTCAGGCCCGTTTGCTGGTCTCTTGCGGCAGGAAGGCCGGGCGCAGGCTGGGGGCGCCGAACAGATAGCCTTGCAGACAATCCATCCCGATGGATTGCAGGAATGCCGCCTCTTCGGCCGTCTCGACCGATTCCGCGACGGCGAACATCTCGAACTGGCGCGCAATCGACAGCAGCGCGCGGGTCAGCACCTGATTGTCCGGGTCACGGTGGATGTTGCGGATGAACTGGCCGTCGATCTTGATGATGTCGAAAAAGAAATCCTTGAAATAGCGGAAAGCGGTGAACCCTGCCCCGAAATCGTCCAGCGCGAAAGCAATGCCTTCGCGTTGCAGATCATCCATGAAGGCGGTGACGATCTCCGGCACCAGCATGGCCGAGCTTTCGGTGATCTCAAGAATAAGCCGCTCGCCTATCGTCGGCGAAACTTGCAGGCCCTTTTTCAGCGTGCGCATCCAGCGCGGATAGCCGATGGAGCGCGCCGACATGTTCACCGAAATCCGCACATCCGTATGCCGCGCCAGCGTCTGAAGCCCAAGCTCCAGCGCGGCGCAGTCGATCATCCGGCCCAGCTCCTGGGTTTCGACCGCGCCCATGAAATCCTTGGCGGGGATGACGCGGCCCTTGTCATCCAGCACCCGCACCAGCGCCTCCCAAAAGGCGGTACGGCTTGGGTCTGCCGCCAGCACGACCGGCTGGAAAGCCAGCCTGACGCGGCCCTTTTGCAAGGCATCCTGCACCATCAGCATCGTCTGCTTGTCCTGTTCGGACACCACGAACGCCAAAGGATTCGCATCCGCGCCCCCAAAGCTGCCCCTGCGATCGACTGCCATGCTGCCCCCATCGGACTTCCAATCCTCGACAGCTTTGCCGCGCAGAGGTAAAGACAGAGTGAAGGTTCGCATTTAGTTCCAATTTTAATGAAGGAAACCGTCATGACCGAACGCTGCGGCTGGTGTGGCACGGACCCGCTCTATGTGGCCTATCACGATGACGAATGGGGCGTGCCGGAGCGTGACAGCCGCCGCCTGTTTGAAATGGTGCTGCTGGAAGGGTTTCAGGCCGGGCTGAGCTGGATCACCATCCTGCGCAAGCGCAAGAATTTTCGGGTGGCCTTTCAGGGCTTCGACCCGGAGATCCTGGCGCAATGGGGCGAGGCCGAGGTCACCCGCTTGCTGGCGGACCCGGGCATCGTGCGGCATCGCGGCAAGATCGAGGGCGCCATCGCTGCGGCGCGCGCCTATCAGCGGATCGAGGCGCGCGAAGGGTTTTCGGCGTTTCTCTGGGGGTTCGTGGGGGGCAAACCGATGCAGACCGGGCTGGCCTCGCTGGCGGAGGCCCGCGCCCACAGCCCCGAATCGCAGGCCATGTCAAAGGCCCTGAAAGCCGAGGGATTCAAGTTCTGCGGCCCGACCATCACCTATGCCTTCATGCAGGCGGCGGGCATGGTGAATGACCATCTGGTCACCTGCCCCTGGCACGCGAAAACCGCCGCTTTGGCATAGGGCTACGATTTTTCTGCGAAAAATCGCAGTTCTCACTGCATCAGGGCGTCGATCACGGCATGGGCTTCGGGTGCGTTCCAGTCGGCATCGCCGATCAGGCGCGCGACCTCCTGCCCCTCGGGGTTCAGCAAGACAGTGACCGGCAGGCCCGCGACGCCCATGCTGCGGGCCAGCTCCATTTGCGGATCGCGCAGCGCGGTCAGGTGCTGCACGCCCACTTCGGCGAAGAAATCGGTAATGCCCTGTACTGCATTGCGCCCTGTCGCCACGGTGACCACCTCGAACTGCGCCCCGCCCTTGGCGGCCTGAAGCGCGCCGAGCGACGGCATCTCGGTCCGGCAGGGCGGGCACCATGTCGCCCAGAAATTCACCAGCACCCATTTGCCGCGAAACTCGGCCAGGCTGCGCGGCGCCTCATCCATCCCCAGCAGCCCGATCTCGGGCAAGGCCTGCGGCTCGGAAAAGCTGAGTTTCTGCATGTCGCCCGCGCGCAGCGCATCGGCGGCGGCAATATCCGCCGCAGCCGGGTTTGCACCGAACAGCAAGGCCGTATAAAGAACGGCGGCACGAATTGGCAGCATTTCCCCTCCGCAAAGACAGGCCCGAAAATGAGCGCAGACGACAAGACCCAGACCGCCGCGAACAGCATGTGGGGCGGGCGTTTCGCCAGCGGGCCGGATGCCATCATGCAGGCGATCAACGCCTCCATCGGCTTCGACCAGCGGCTTTACGCGCAGGATATTGCCGGCTCTCGCGCCCATGCCGCGATGTTGGCGGCACAGGGCATCCTGACCAGTAGCGATGCCGAGGCCATTCGGGAAGGGCTTCTCACGGTCTTGTCAGAGATCGAGGCCGGAAAGTTTGCATTCCGTGTCGAGCAGGAAGACATCCACATGGCCGTGGAGGGCCGCCTGACCGAGATCATCGGCGAGGCGGGCAAGCGGCTGCATACGGGCCGGTCGCGCAATGATCAGGTCGCGGTGGATTTCCGGCTGTGGGTGCGCGCCCAGTGTGATGCGGCGATTGAGGGGATCACGGCGCTGATGCGGGCTTTCGTCGCGCAGGCCGAGGCCGGGGCCGAGTGGATCATGCCGGGCTTCACCCATCTGCAAACCGCTCAGCCCGTCACCTGGGGCCATCACATGATGGCCTATGTGGAGATGCTGGCGCGCGACCGCTCGCGCTTTGAGGATGCGCGGCGCCGGATGAATGAATGCCCCTTGGGGGCGGCCGCGCTGGCGGGCACCGGCTTTCCCATCGACCGGCACATGACGGCGGCCGAGCTGGGCTTTGACCGCCCGACCGCCAACAGCCTCGATTCCGTCAGCGACCGCGATTTCGCGCTGGAGTTCCTGTCGGCCTCCAGCATCTGCGCCATGCACCTGTCGCGCTTTGCCGAGGAACTGGTGATCTGGTCCTCGGCCCAGTTCCGGTTTGTGCGCCTGAGCGACAAATGGACGACCGGCTCCTCCATCATGCCGCAGAAGAAAAACCCCGATGCGGCAGAGCTGCTGCGGGCCAAGCTGGGGCGGATCATGGGCGCGATGGTCGCACTGTTCACCGTGATGAAGGGCCTGCCGCTGACCTATTCCAAGGATATGCAGGAAGATAAGGAACAGGTCTTTGACGCGGCCGACACGCTGATGCTGGGCCTTGCCGCAATGACCGGCATGGTGAGCGACATGCAGGCGCAGGTGGAAACGCTGCGCGCCGCCGCCGCCAGCGGCTTCAGCACCGCAACCGATCTGGCCGATTGGCTGGTGCGCGAGCTGGGCCTGCCCTTCCGTGAGGCACATCACGTGACCGGCACGCTGGTCGCCATGGCCGAGAAAAAGGGCTGCGATCTGCCCGACCTCACGATGGCTGAAATGAATGCGGTGCATCCGGGCATAAACCAAAGTGTATATTCGGTGCTGGGGGTGGCAAATTCGGTAAACTCCCGGCAGTCTTATGGCGGAACTTCGCCGGTGCAGGTGCAGGCGCAGATCGCCCGCTGGAAAGCCGCGTTGGCCTGAGGCAGCCTTGGACCGGGCACAAGATGTCCGGCCTTTTCAGGAGCTTTCATGCGTATCCTTCTGTCTCTTTCGGTTCTGGCCTTGCTGGCGGCGTGCGGCGCCAATGGCGCGCCGCAGCCGCCTGAACCCGGCGTCAAGATCTCTGGCGATGCCCGGATCGGCGTTGTGGGCACGCTGTGAGAGCCTGGGCCGCCTTGATCCTGCCGGGCTTTGGCGCCCTGCTGGGCCTTGCGGCCTGCGCGGCCGACCCACGTATGGGAATTCATGTCGATGCGACGGGGCAAGTGCATCCGTCGGTCGCCACCACCCTGGGCGGGGTGCGGATCGGGGCCAATGGAACGGGCGGGCATGTCGGCACCTCGGTCGGGCCGATTGATCTGGGGTTGGGGTTCTGAATGTCGGTTCTGCGCAGCATCTATCTGGCACTGGCGGTCTGGGGTGCGGTGCATCCGATGGTCTGGTTTGTCATCCATATGCGCGACACCGGCACCGGGCTTTCGGGGGTGGTGGACGCTTGGTATGTGAATGCCGCGACCACCGGCCTCACCTGGGATCTGGTGATCTCGGCCTTTGCACTGACGCTTTGGGTGCTGGCCGAAACCTGGGTGCGCAAGAACTGGCTGGCCTTGCTGGCGATCCCGGCCACCTTCTGCATCGGGGTCAGCTGCGGCCTGCCGCTGTATCTGTTCCTGCGCAGCGCCCCGGTGCGCTGATGGCTGCCCGATTGCAGGCCGTCCGGGTTCTGCTATAGCGGGGAAATCTGGCGGCAAGCCGGGGTTTTCAGGAGGCGCGCATGGACCATTTCCTTTATCGCAACGGCCATCTTCATGCGGAAGGCGTCGCGCTGTCCGACATCGCGGCGAACGTCGGCACACCCTTCTACTGCTATTCCGCCGCCACGCTGACCCGGCATTACCAGCTGTTCAAGGAAGCGCTGGCGCCGATGGACAATCTGGTCTGTTTCGCCATCAAATCACTGTCCAATGTGGCGGTTCTGAAACTGCTGGGTGATCTGGGCGCGGGCATGGATGTGGTCTCCATGGGGGAATATCTGCGCGCCAAGGCGGCGGGGGTGCCGGGCGAGCGCATCGTGTTTTCGGGCGTCGGCAAAACCCGCGAGGAGATGCGCGTGGCGCTGGAGGGCGGCATCCGCCAGTTCAACGTGGAAAGCGAGCCGGAGATGCGGGCGCTGTCCGAAGTGGCGGTGTCGCTGGGGGTCAAGGCCCCCATCGCGGTGCGCGTGAACCCCGATGTGGATGCCAAAACCCACGAAAAGATCGCCACCGGCAAATCGGAAAACAAGTTCGGCATCCCCATCGCCCGCGCCCGCGAGGTCTATGCCGAGGCCGCCCGCCTGCCGGGGCTGGAGGTGGTGGGGATCGACGTGCATATCGGCAGCCAATTGGTTGATCTTGAACCTTTTGAGCAGGCTTTTCAAAAGGTTGCCGATCTGACGCTGGCGCTGCGCGCCGATGGGCATACCATCCGGCGGCTGGATCTGGGCGGGGGTCTGGGCATCCCCTATACCCGCTCGAACGAGGCGCCGCCCCTGCCGCTGGATTACGGCGCCATGGTGAAGCGCACCTTGGGGCATCTGGGCTGCGAGATCGAGATCGAGCCGGGACGGCTGATCTCCGGCAATTCGGGGGTGCTGGTCTCCAGCGTGATCTATGTGAAAAACGGCGAGGGACGCGACTTCCTGATCCTCGATGCGGCGATGAACGATCTGGTAAGACCTTCGATGTACGGTGCCCATCATGACATCGTTGCCGTGGCCGAACCCGCCCCCGGCGCGCCAACGGTGCCTTTCGACGTGGTGGGGCCGGTCTGCGAAACCGGCGATACCTTTGCCAAGGCGCGCGATCTTCCGCTGCTGGCGGAGGGCGATCTGGTGGCTTTCCGCTCGGCGGGGGCTTACGGCGCGGTCATGGCCAATGAATACAACACGCGCCCCCTTGTGCCGGAGGTGCTTGTGAAGGACGATCACTTCGCCGTCATTCGCGAACGGCCCAGCTATGACGAGATTCTGAAGCGCGATAAACTGCCGGAATGGCTCTGAGAAACGGGCGGAGGCCCAACAGCGACAATGACCCGACCTGAGGCGCCCGAAGTGATGCGGCACATCCGTTGGCCCCTGCGGCTGACCTGGGCGGGGCTTTGGGCGGAACGGCTGTCGCGCGCCTTCTGGCCGCTCTGGACTGTGCTGCTGCTGGCGTTGTCTGCCCTGGCCTTTGGTGCGCAGGATGTGCTGCCGCTGGAGGCCGCATGGGCCGGGCTGGTGGCGATTGCCCTGGGTAGCCTTGCGGCCCTGGTCTTCGGGTTTCGCCGGTTCCGCCGCCCCCGCCGGGCCGAGGCTTTGGCGCGGCTCGATGCGTCGCTGCCCGGGCAACCGCTCAGCGCGCTGTCCGATGATCTGGCGATCGGAGGCAGCGATCCGGCGGCGCTTGCGGTCTGGCAGGCGCATCGTGCCCGCATGGCGGCCCGCGCGGCCACGGCGCGCCCCGTGCGCCCGGCGCTTGATCTTGCCCCGCGCGACCCGTTTGGCCTGCGCTTTCTGGCGCTGACCGCGCTTGTGATGGCGCTGATGTTCGGCTCGCTCTGGCGGGTCGCCTCGGTCACAGGCCTTGGCGCCAATCCGGCCGAGGCGATGATGAATGGCCCCAGCTGGGAGGCCTGGGCGCAGCCGCCGCTGCACACCGGCAAACCCGCGCTGTATCTGAACGACCAGCCCGCCGGCACGCTGGAACTGCCGCGCGGCACCCGGGTGCAGGTGCGCCTTTATGGCGAGGTCGGCGCCCTGACGCTGAGCGAGACGGTCTCTGCCGCCACCACCCCGCCCCCGGCTTCGGATCTGGCGCAGAATTTCGAGGTGCTGCAAGACGGCGCCCTTGCCATCAACGGCACCGGCGGGCGCGAATGGCAGGTGGTGGCGCTGAAGGATCGCGCCCCCACGATCACCAGCGACGGCAAGATCACGCGCGAGCGGGACGGCAAGATGAAGCTGCCCTTCGCCGCCGAGGATGATTTTGCCATTGCGGGCGGGACCGCCACCGTGACCCTTGACATGGCCGCGCTGGACCGCCGCTATGGCCTTGAAATCGAACCCGAATCCCGCCCGGCGCTGGTGCTGGACCTGCCGCTGCCAATCAGCGGCAACCGCGCGAAATTCGAGGATGCGCTGATCGAGGATGTGTCGCAGCACGCCTATGCCAATCTGCCGGTGCAGGTGCGGCTGGAGGTGAAGGACGCGCAGGGCCAGACCGGCGCCGCCGCGCCGCTTTCGCTCATCCTGCCCGGCAAGCGCTTTTTCGATCCGCTGGCGGCGGCCATCATCGAATTGCGGCGCGATCTGCTGTGGAACCGCGCCAATGCCCCACGCTCGGCGCAGATTTTCAAGGCGATCACCCACCTGCCGGACGATCTCACGCGCGATGAAAAGACCTTTGCGCGGCTGAAAACTGCCATCGCCCGGCTGGACAAGGCGAAAGGCACGCTGACGCCGGAAGCGCGGGATGATCTGGCCAAAGAGCTGTGGGAGATCGCGCTGCTGGTGGAGGAAGGCGATCTGGCTTCGGCCCGCGAGAGGCTGGACCGCGCGCAGGAGCGCCTGAACGAGGCCATCCGCAATGGCGCCGACCCGGCTGAAATTCAGGCGCTGATGGACGAGCTGCGCGCCGCGACCGACGATTACATGCGCCTTCTGGCGCAAGAGATGGAGCGCAACCCCGACGGGGCCGAGGCCGATGCCGGCGAGCAGATGGAGGTCACGGGCGATCAGATCCAGGAAATGATGGACGAGATCCAGCGCCTGATGGAAGAAGGCAAGATGGCCGAGGCCGCGCAGGCCATGGCGATGCTGCAACAGCTGCTGCAAAACCTGCAAATGACCGAGGGCGGTGGCGGCTCGGGCGGGCCGCAAATGCCCGGCATGAAAGGCTTGCAGGAAACCCTGCGCGACCAGCAAGGCCTGTCGGACGAGGCCTTCCGCAACCTGCAAAAGGGCGCCCCCTCCGAAGCCCCAAACGAAGGCGAGGGCGGCGGTCAGCAACAGGACGGGCAGGCGCAAAACGGGCAGGAGGAGGGCGCGCAAAGCCTTGCGGACCGTCAGCAACAGCTGCGCGACCGGCTGGACGGGCTGAACCAGGGCCCCCTGCCCGGCGCAGGCACGGAGCGTGGCAGCGAAGGGCGCGAGGCGCTGGATGAGGCCGAGCGCCGCATGCAGGAGGCGGAACGGGCGCTGCGCGAGGGCGACCTGTCCGGCGCGCTGGATCGTCAGGCCGAGGCGATGGATGCGATGCGCGATGGCATGCGGGCCTTGGGCGAAGCTCAGGCCGAGGCGGACCGGCAGGAGGCCGAAGGCGAAGGCGGCGAACGGCTGGCCGAGCGTGAGACCGCACGCGATCCGCTGGGCCGCGAGCCGGGCGACAATGGCCGCCGCATCGGATCGGATCGCAACCTGTTGCAAGGGCAGGATGTGGAGCGCCGCGCACAGGATCTGCTGAATGAAATCCGCCGCCGCGCGGGCGAACAGAACCGCAGCGACAGCGAACGCGACTATCTCAAGCGCCTGCTGGATCTATTCTGACCAAAAGCCCGGTCGGGCGCCGGATCAGGCCTGCAACCAGGCGGTTGCCTGTTGCATCAGCCGGTCCAGCCCCAGCCGAAGGGCGTCGATACTGGCGACATAGCCGTCCATGACCCCGGCCAGCGCGGGCACTGCCGCGCCGATGCGGGGCGCGAACATGTAAAGCACCACGACCAAAAGCGCGGCCAGCACCATCACCCCGAAGCCGAGGCGGAAGCTGCGACGGCTGCCGCGCGGATCGGCCGCCCCTGCCCTGCCCTCCTCCACCGCCAGACCGCCACTCTCGGGGCGCAGGGTGGAGTTGATCTCTTCGATGTCGGGCAGCAGGTCGCGCCCCTTGGTGGGCTTGACCAGCGGCTCGGGCTGGCCCGGGTTGTCGGCCTCCATGCCCTTGAGCTGGGCGACCCGCCGGGCCGCAGCCCCCGCGGCGGCGGGCTCCAGCCCCAGATCGCCTTGCACTTCCAGCCGGTTTTCGTCGCGCGACCGGGCCTGAACCTCGCGCTCGGCCTCCTCGCGCAACAGCGCGAGGGCGTCCTCATCCAGATTGCGGGTGCTGCTGATCGTGGCCGCGACCGGCGGCGCGACGACCGGCTCCACCGGGTCTTCGACCTCCAGCGCGACCTCGGGGGGGGGCGGGGTCACCGGCTCGGCGGCCTCGAACAATTCGGCTTCCGCAGCCTGGGCGGCCAGCGCGGCGGGCGAAAGCTGATACCAGGCATGGCCGCAGCTTGAACATTGGACATCACGCCCCTCTTCGGGGATCGCATCCTCGGCGACCTCATATTGCGCATCGCAATTGGGGCAAATCAGGCGCATTCATACCGCTCCCGCCGCTTAACGGCTTGTGTCTTTAACCTTTTTAGCAACGATATGTTTCCGATCCAAGCCTGTGATCAGCAGGAACAGCACATTCGCCACGGCCATTGCGTTGAATTTGCAACCCCTCCACGGGATTGTGCGGCGCCCTTTGCCGGTTTATGGCAATCAGGTGCGGCAGGGACGCAAGGGGCAGGCGGTGATTTCATTCGAGAATGTGGCCTATAACTATGGCGGCGGCGAGCTGCTGTCAGAGATTTCGCTACGGCTGGCCCCCGGTTCGTTTCACTTTCTCACCGGCCCTTCGGGCGCGGGCAAATCGACCTTCCTGAAACTGTGCTATGCCGAATTGCTGCCCACGGCGGGGCATGTGACGATCTTTGACCGCGAGGTCCGCAGCCTGAGCCGCGACGAGGTGGCCCATACCCGCCGGCGGGTGGGCGTCGTGCATCAGAACTGTCAGTTTCTGGATCACTTGCCGCTGGCCTCGAATGTCACGCTGCCGCTGACGGTGTCGAACCGCGAGGTGAGCGGGCAGGATCTGGGCGATCTGCTGTCCTGGGTCGGGTTGCGGCATCTGGCGGATGCGCTGCCCCCGTCGCTGTCGGGCGGCGAGCGGCAGCGGGCGGCGCTGGCGCGGGCGGTGATCGTCGACCCGGAGGTGATCCTGGCGGATGAGCCGACCGGCAACTTGGATTGGGAAATGTCGCTGCGGCTGCTGACCTTGCTGGTCGAGCTGAACCGGATGGGCAAGACCATCGTGATTGCCACCCATGACATGAACCTGATCCGGCAGGCCAAGGCGCAGGTCGCGGCGCGGGTGCTGCGCATCCGCAACCGGCGCGTGCAACTGGCAGGGGCGGATCTGTGATGGTGAAGGCGCTGATCTCTCGTTTCTTGCGCGCGGACCGGCAGGCGGATCGCGTGGTGCCGCCTTCGGGGCATACTGCCTGGCTGACCTCGTTCACTGCGGGGGCCATGACCTTTCTGACCGTCTTTGCCCTTGCGCTGTCGCTGGCGGCGGGGCGGATGGCGGATCGCTGGTCGGATGCGCTGGCGCGGACGGCCACGGTCCGCATTTCGGCCCCGCCCGAGCAACTGGACCTGCAAACCCGCGTCGTTCTGGATGTGCTGACCACCACGCCCGGCGTGGAAAGCGCGCGCGCGCTGACTGATGAGGAGCAGCGCAAGCTGCTGGAGCCGTGGTTCGGCCCGGATCTGCCGGTGGAGGCGCTGCCGATCCCGCGCCTGATCGAGCTGACCGAGGCGAGCGAGCCCTATGACGCCGAAGGGCTGCGGCAGCGCCTGTCGGCCGAGGCCCCCGGCGCGGTGCTGGATGATCACACGCGCTGGCGCCGCCCGCTGGCCTCGGCGGCGGGGCGGCTGCGGCTGCTGGGCCTTGTGTCGATCGCGCTGATCGGCGGGGCCATGGCGGCGATGATCACTCTGGCGGCCAATGCCGCGCTGGCGGCCAATGCGCAGGTGATCGAGGTGCTGCGGCTGGTTGGGGCCCGGGATTCCTATATTGCGCGGGCCTTCGTGCGGCGCTTCACGCTGCGGGCCTTTGGCGGTGCGCAGGTGGGGGCGCTGGCCGGGATGATCGGCATTGCGCTGCTGCCATCTGCCGATGCGGCGGGCGGCTTTCTGACCGGGCTGGGCTTCACCGGCTTTGGCTGGCTGCTGCCGCTGTGCCTGCCGCCGCTGGCCGCCACCGTGGCATTTCTGGCCACCCGCCGCGCGGCGCTGGCCAAATTGCGGGAGCTGACCTGATGCGCCGTTTTCTGCCTTTGCAATGGCTGCTGTCGCTGGTGTTCATCGTGCAGATGTATGTGGCGATGCTGGTGATCGGCGTGGTGCTGCTGATCCCGGCGCTGATCGACCGCCGCTATGCCCATACCGCCTGCCGCAGTTTTTGCGTCTGGGTCCGGCTGACGCTGCGGGTGCTGTGCGGGTTGCAAACCGAGGTGCGTGGCCCGGTGCCGCAAGGCGAATGCCTGATCGGCGCCAAACATCAGAGCTTTCTCGACATCATCCTGATTTTCGGCGCCGTGCCGCGTGGAAAATTCATCATGAAGAAAGAGCTGGTCTGGGCGCCGGTGCTGGGCTGGTATGCGCTGCGCATCGGCTGCGTGCCGGTGGATCGCGGCAAACGCGGCGCGGCCATCACCCGGATGAAGGCCGAGGTCGCCTCGGGGGCGAGCCTGCCCGGCCAATTGATCATCTATCCGCAGGGCACCCGTGTCGCGCCGGGGGTGAAGGCGCCCTACAAGGCCGGAACGGCGGCGCTTTACCAGCAACTCGGGCAGGATTGCATTCCGGTGGCGGCCAATGTCGGCCTGTTCTGGCCCAAGCGCGGCATCTTGCGCCGCCCCGGCACGGCGGTGGTGGAGTTTCTGCCCGCCATACCGCCGGGTCTGGACACCACGGATTTCATGCAGCGGCTGGAAGCGGCGGTTGAAGGCGCCTCGGACCGGCTGATGGCCGAGGCCGGATAAGGAAAAGGGCGGGCCCATGGCCCGCCCTTTGTCTTTCGGGGTCCGTTTGCCGCGCTCAGGCGGCGAGGCCCTTCGACCCCATATCGAGGAATTTCTGGCGGCGCTCTTTCACCAGCAGCTCGGGCTTCTTGCCTGCCAGCTCTTTCAGCATGGTTTCCACCGCCTTGCCCACGGCCTCGATGGTTTCCTTGCGGCCACGCTGCGCCCCGCCCAGCGGTTCCTTGATGATCCGGTCGATCACCCCCAGCTTTTGCAGGTCTTGCGCGGTCAGGCGCAGCGCCTCGGCGGCTTCGCGCATCTTCTCGGCATCCTTCCACAGGATCGAGGCGCAGCCCTCGGGCGAGATCACCGAATAGACCGAATGTTCCAGCATGGCGATGCGGTTGGCGGTGGCAAAGGCCACAGCCCCGCCCGAGCCGCCCTCGCCGATCACCACCGAAATCAGCGGCACGGCGATTTGCAGGCATTTCTCGGTCGAACGGGCGATGGCCTCGGCCTGCCCCCGCTCTTCGGCGCCCTTGCCGGGATAGGCGCCGGGCGTATCGACCAGCGTGACCACCGGCAGACCGAAACGATGCGCCATATCCATCAGACGGATCGCCTTGCGATAGCCTTCGGGGCGGGCCATGCCGAAATTCCGCTCGATGCGGGATTTGGTGTCATGGCCCTTTTCATGGCCGATCACCACCACCGGCTGATCGTTGAACCGGGCGAGGCCCCCCATCACCGCATGGTCATCGGCAAAGTTCCGGTCCCCGGCGAGGGGGGTGTATTCGGTGAACAGCGCGTCGATGTAATCCCTGCAATGCGGGCGGTCAGGGTGACGGGCCACCTGACATTTGCGCCAGGGCGTCAGATCCTTGTAAAGATCCTTCAGCAGCCCCTCGGCCTTGCGGTCCAGCGCGGCTGCCTCTTTCTCGACATCCATCTCTTTGTTCGAGCGCGCGAGCGCCCGCAACTCCTCCGCCTTGCCTTCGATTTCGGCCAGCGGTTTTTCGAATTCGAGATAGTTCATCGGCACTCCCCAAGAGGCACGTCGCGGAAACGGCTTTCTATATGGCCGCAGCGGCGCAAAGATGCAACTGCGTCGACCGCCTTCCGGCCGGGGCGTCTTTGGGTGGCCTTGCAGCGGGGGCGCTTCGCCCCCCGCACCCCCAGAGGATATTTGGGCCAAGATGAAAGGCCGCGCAGGAGAACAGCCGAGGGCCGGATATGGCAACGCCCCGCAGCATGGACTGCGGGGCGTGCTCCTCCCGTGATGCCGCCGAGGGCCTCCTCTCCCTGCTGGCGGCGCGGGTATCGTTTCAGGAACGATGAAATGTTGTGCTTGCGCCCTGTCAGCCTGCGCCTTTTGGGCGCAGACTGTCAACGAATTTTTACACTTCCGAAGCGATGATTTCCGACTGGCGGACGATGACTTCAGCCTGTTTGATCGAGGCAATATCGACCAGCCGCCCCTTGTAGACGGTGGCGCCTTCGCCACGGGCTTTGGCGGCCTCCATGGCGGCCAGAATTTCGCGGGCTTCGGTCACCGCGGCTTCGGACGGGGTGAAGACTTCGTTCGCAAGCGCGATCTGTTTGGGGTGGATGGCCCATTTGCCGACCATACCAAGGGTGGCCGAGCGGCGGGCTTGGGCGCGATAGCCCTCATCATCGCTGAAATCGCCGAAGGGGCCATCGACCGGCAGGACGCCATGGGTGCGGCAGGCGGCGACGATGGCAGCTTGCGCCCAGTGCCACGGGTCGGACCAGTGCCGCACGCCCTCGCGCAGCATGTAATAGTTTTCCTGCGTGCCGCCGATGCCGGTGGTCTGCATCCCCATCGACGCGGCAAAATCGGCAGCGCCAAGGCTCATGGCTTGCAGGCGGGGCGAGGAGGCGGCGATTTCCTCGACATGGGCAATACCGGCGGCCGATTCGATAATGACCTCGAAGCTGATCGGTTTTGTGCGCCCCTTGGCGCGCTCGATCGCGGTAACCAGCGCATCCACGGCATAGACATCCGCCGCGCAGCCCACCTTGGGGATCATGATCTGGTCCAGCCGGTCGCCGCATTGCTCCAGCAGATCGACCACATCGCGATACCAGAAGGGCGTATCCAGTCCGTTGATCCGCACCGAGAGCGTCTTTTTGCCCCAATCGAGCGTGTTCACGGCGGCAATGATATTGGCGCGGGCCTGATCCTTGTCGGAGGGCGCGACCGAGTCTTCCAGATCGAGGTTGATCACATCCGCTGCCGAGGCTGCCATCTTTTCAAACAGCGCCGGGCGCGAGCCGGGGCCGAACAATTGGCAGCGGTTCGGGCGTGCAGGGGGGCTGGGCTGGATGCGGAAGCTCATCGGCGCTCTCTCGGCAATGATATTTCAGGGATCACTCACCTGGCGATATAATCTTGCGCGCAAGAAATCAAGCGCGATTTGCAGCCGCAGCATTGCCGCTGCATGGCAGAAAGCCGCCATTGCCGCTTGACGCGCGCCCGCCCCTGCCGCAAACCGCCTTGCAATCAAGGGCTGCGCGAAGGGATGATGACATGAGCCGCATCGTTTATGTGAATGGCGACTGGCTGCCGGAGGCCGAGGCGAAGGTGTCGGTCTTTGACCGCGGCTTTCTGATGGCCGACGGGGTTTACGAGGTGACCAGCGTGCTGGGCGGCAAGCTGATTGATTTTGAAGGCCATTGCGTCCGGCTGGATCGCAGCCTGTCGGAGCTGGAGATGACCAATCCGCATAGCGCGGAGGAGTGGCTGGCGATTTTCCGCGAGATCGTGGCGCGGAACGGCATCGAGGATGGCATGGTCTATCTGCAAGTGACGCGCGGCAATCCGGGCGACCGCGATTTCGCCTATCCCGCCGCCGATCTGCCGCCGACGGTGGTACTGTTCACCCAGTCGAAGCCCGGTCTGGCCGACAGCCCGGCGGCGAAAACCGGCTGGAAGGTGATCTCGGTCGAAGACATCCGCTGGGGTCGGCGCGACATCAAGACGGTGCAGTTGCTCTACCCGTCGATGGCGAAGATGGCGGCCAAGAAGGCGGGCGTCGATGATGCCTGGCTGGTGGAAGACGGGTTCGTGACCGAGGGCACCTCGAACAACGCCTATATCGTGAAGGGCAACAAGATCATCACCCGCGCGCTGTCCAGCGACATTCTGCACGGCATCACCCGCGCCGCCGTGCTGCGCTTTGCCGCCGAGGCGCAGATGGAAGTCGAGGAACGCAACTTCACCATTGCCGAGGCACAGGCGGCGGATGAGGCCTTCATCACCTCGGCCAGCGCTTTCGTGATGCCGGTGGTGGAGATTGACGGCCAAGCGCTGTCGGATGGCAAGGTGGGCCGGGTGGCAAGCCGGATGCGCGAGATCTATCTGGACGAGATGCGCAAGGCCGCGCTCTGAACCTCGGCCCAAAAGCGGGGGGCTGTCTGCCCCCCGCACCCCCCGAGGATATTTTCAGACAGAAAAAGGCGGCAAGGCCCGGCCTTACTTCAGGCCTGACAGCACCTCGGTCAGGATTGGGGCCAGTCGATTGGCCCATGCAACCTGTTGCGCCTCGGTGGCGATCAGGTCATTGCGCAGCTCGATCAGGGTGTTATGGCGGCCCGGCAGCAGGGCGTGGCGGTCGATGGCATCGCCGGGCAGATGGCCGTTATAGGGCTGGTTGTCGCCGATGCAGAGGTCAGGCTCAGCCCGCAGCCGGGCGATCAGCGGCAGCGAAAAGCGCGTGTCGAGGTGGCTGTGCAGCACGCCGATATGCCAGGGGCGCGGCGCCCGCCCGCGCAGGCAGGGCGTGAAGCTGTGGATGGCCACGATCACCGTATCGTCGCGCCGCGCCGCCAGATCGGCCAGCGCCTGATGGTAGGGCGTGTAAAGCGCGGCCTTGCGCCGGGCCAGTTCGGCCGCATCGGCGTGGCGGTTGCCGGGGATGATGCTGCCGTCATAGAGCTTCATCAGCAGGGTCGGGTCATCCTCGCCCCGGTTCGGGTCGATGACCAGGCGCGAGAAATCGGAACAGATCGCAGGGCTGTCCAGCGCCTCGGCCAAAGCCAACGTGACGCCCTGCGCGCCGGGGTCAAAGGCGATGTGGCGCGCCATATCCTCGGGTGGCAACCCCAGGCAGCCGCCGCCCACCGCCTGCGGCACGCGGTTACTGGCGTGATCGCAGGTGATCAGCCATCGCCCCGGACGCGCCGCGCCGGTGATGTGGAAAGCCGGGCCAAAATCGGGGCCGAAATCATCGCGTGTCATGGTTGCGTCACCTCTCTCCCCCATCTGATAGGATATGAAACTCGCCTGCGGAATCGCCAAAGCGGCGCCAAAACGTGCAATGCCTGCAATTTCAGCAGAATTCGGCAGAATGCTGCCTTGCCCGTCAGCGCAAAAAACGACTATGTTACCGCTAACACAGTTACCGCTAACGCCGCCCGCATTGCCGCAGGACATGATCTGCGCCATAACGGCGCTGGCCCGCCAGACGCCCGCCAGACGGAATGACAAGGAACCCGCCGATGAAACGGAACCGCAATGTGAAGATCGTGGCCACGCTGGGCCCCGCCTCGTCGGATTATGAGATGATCCGCGGGCTGTTCGAGGCAGGGGCCGATGTGTTCCGCCTGAACATGAGCCATGGCGTGCATGAGGACATCCGCGCCCAGCACGAGATCATCCGCAAGGTCGAGGCCGATCTGGACCGCCCGATCGCCATTCTGGCCGATCTTCAGGGGCCGAAGCTGCGCGTGGGCACCTTTGCCGAGGGCAGCGCCGAACTGGTCGAGGGTCAGCCCTTCCGCTTTGATCTGGATGCAACGCCGGGCGATCTGCGCCGGGTGAACCTGCCCCATCCCGAGATTTTCGCCGCACTGGAGGCTGGCTCCACCCTGCTGGTCAATGATGGCAAGCTGCGGATGAAGGTCGAGGCCTGCGGCAAGGATTTCGCCGATTGCACCATCGAGGTGGGCGGCACCATCTCGAATCGCAAGGGCGTGAACGTGCCCGACGTGCTGCTGCCGCTGGCCGCGCTGTCGCAGAAAGACCGGGTTGATCTGGAATTCGCCTGCCAACTGGGCGTGGACTGGCTGGCGCTCTCGTTCGTGCAGCGCCCCGAGGATGTGATCGAGGCGCGGGCGCTGGCGAATGGCCGCGCCGCGATCCTGGCCAAGATTGAAAAGCCGCAGGCGGTGAAGGCCTATGACGCCATTCTGGCCGTGGCCGATGGCATCATGGTGGCGCGGGGCGATCTGGGGGTGGAGCTGCCGGTGCATGCCGTGCCGCCGATCCAGAAACAGCTGGTGCGTAAGGCGCGTGCCGCCGCCAAGCCGGTGATCGTGGCCACGCAGATGCTGGAATCCATGATCGAAAGCCCGGTCCCGACCCGCGCCGAGGTCTCGGACGTGGCGACCGCGATTTATGAAGGCGCCGATGCCGTGATGCTGTCGGCCGAAAGCGCGGCGGGCAAGTTCCCTATCGAGGCCGTGACCACGATGAACAATGTGGCGATCAGCGTCGAAAGCGACGCCACCTATCGCGACATCATCGAGGCCAGCCGCAAGGTCAGCCGCACCACCGTGGCCGATGGCATCGTGGCCGCCGCGCGCGAGATTGCCGAGGCTGCCGACATCAAGGCGATCTGCTGCTTCAGCCAGTCCGGCACCACGGTGAGCCTCGTGGCGCGCGAGCGTCCGCGCGTGCCGATCATCGGCCTGACCCCGCTGGTCACCACAGCCCGCCGCCTCTGCCTGACCTGGGGGGCGCATTGCGCCATCACCGAGGAGCAGGACCGCTTCAAGGGCGCCGTGATCTCGGCGGTGCGGGCGGCGCGGGAATATGGCTTTGCCGAGGAAAAGGATCAGATCGTGGTGACCGCCGGCGTGCCCTTCAACGTGACCGGCACCACCAATATCCTGCGTGTAGCACCCTGCGACGAGCGCTTGATCCACCGCGCCGAAGCCGAGTAAGCTGCCCTGAACAGGGGGCAAGCATGAACAGCGACACATATCTGGTCACCGGCCTTGTGTTCGCCTGTCTGGCTGTGCCCTCTTTTCTCTCGGCCCGACTGGATGGCCGCAGCCCGGTGGTTGCGGCCTTCTGCATGTTGGTGGCGGTGACGCTGATCAGCCTGGCGCTGTGGAAGAAGCCCGGCGGCTATCATCTGGCCGATGTGCCCATGGCGCTTTTCCGGGTGATCGGCGATCTGCGGATGGAATTCTGGCATCGCTAGGCCCGATACGGCTTGTGCTTTTCCCCGATGCCGCCTATACGGCCCGCTCTATCCCCGTGCGACCGGCCCCTGTGGCATTGCCGAGTCGTGCGTTCACCCTCAACGAGGAGATGGAAATGCCCAAGATGAAGACCAAATCGGCAGCCAAGAAGCGCTTCAGCTTCACGGCTTCCGGTCGTGTGAAGGCCGGCCCGGCGGGCAAGCGTCACGGCATGATCAAGCGCTCGACCAAGTTCATTCGCGACGCATCCGGCGCGATGATCCTGTGCGAGAGCGACGCGAAGATCGTCAAAAAATACATGCCCTACGACCGCTGAGGAGCCTGAAACATGTCCCGCGTCAAATCCGGTAAGGTGACCCACGCCCGTCACCGCAAGGTCATCAAGCAGGCTTCCGGCTACTATGCCGCCCGCTCGACCAACTTCCGCACCGCCACTCAGGCGGTCGACAAGGCCAACCAATACGCCACCCGCGACCGCAAGACCCGCAAGCGCAACTTCCGCGCCCTGTGGATCCAGCGCATCAACGCGGCTGTGCGTCTGTTCGACCTTGAAATGACCTATTCGCGTTTCATCAACGGTCTGGCGAAAGCCGGGATCGAAGTGGACCGCAAGGTTCTGGCCGATCTGGCCGTGCATGAGCCCGATGCGTTCAACGCCATCGCCGCTCAGGCCAAGGCCGCTCTGGCTGCCTGATTTCAGGCAAATGAATGGGAAAGCCCCGCCTCGTGCGGGGCTTTTTCATTTGGAAGCTCAGGCGCCCTGCCCACGCAGCCAGCCCGAGGGCGAGCGCCCGGTGACCCGCAGAAACTCGCGGTTGAAATTCGACTTGGTGTTGAAGCCCGACTCCAGCATCGCCTGCGTGACGGGGCTGCCCGCTTGCAGCAGGGCGCAGGCATGGGCGATGCGCAAGCCGTTCACCACGCGGCTGACATTCTCGCCCTTCACCCGGTTGATCGCGGCAGACAGCGTTTTGGCGGGCACCCTCTGCCTCCGCGCGATCTGGGCCAGGGTCAGGCCGGGGTCGAGGAACAGCTGACGATCTGCCAGAAGCGCCTCCATCTGGCGCACCAATGCGGCATCATCCGCAGTTGCGACCGGCGGCGGCGCAGCCTCCGGGGCATCCTCGCCGGGAGCAAGCACCTCCGACAGCGCCAGACCGCCAATCGCCAGCAGCGTGGCCCCCCACATGAGACTGACCGTCAGGCCGCGCCACGCCCCCAGCCCGGCCCAGTCCATCGCCAGGATGATCACATCGCTGAAACCCGACAGGACCAGCGCAAGCGCGATCCAGCGCCAGACCCGCAACGGGGCCTCACCACTGTCCAGCCGCGTGCGCTCCAACGTGTCGCGCCCGGCGCGCAAGGCGATCCACAGCGCCGCCCCATAGCCGAAAAAGCTGGCCAATACCGCGTGATCCAGCATCGCGGGCGCCATCCCCACGCAAAACGCCCCGAAGGCTGGCCCCACCAGATGCCACAGATCCCCCGGCACCAGCCGCCCGCGTCGCGCCACCAGCTCGAAGGCCAGAAAGGCCAGCGGTGGAATCGTCATGGCCAAGACAGGCTGCACCAGCCCCAGCCATGTGATGCCATAATGCAGCCGCCCCGAGATCACCGCTCCTTGCAGAGCTTCGGCTGCGATCAGCCACAGCAAAGGGGCCGGGGCCGTGCGGCGCAACGCGGCGCGCAGAACCAGATAGATCAGGATCAGGCTGGCCACCAAGGGCACGGGCAGGGTCAACATCGGGCACCTCCATGCGCCCGGCCTTAGGTCAAAATCCGGTTCGGCGCGACCTGAAACCGGAAAAAGGACGCCGACGCCAGGGCTTGCAGGCCAGATCGGGCCATCACAACACCAAGGAGACCGCCATGTTCAAACCCCTCATCCTCGCCCTGCTCTGCGCCCTGCCCGCCTCCGTCATGGCGCAGGCCGAAACCCTGCCCGGCTTTGACCGCATCCTGGTGGAGGCGCCGCACCGCCCCCGCGTGATGGAGGCCGCCATCTGGTATCCGGCGGGCAGCCAGAGCTATAGCGTGCCGCTGGGGGCCAATCCGGTTTTCGCGGGCAGCCGGGTCAGCTTTGCCCCGAAGCTGGCCCAAGGGCGCTATCCGCTGATCGTTCTGTCGCATGGTTCTGGCGGCAATGTGGACGGCATGGGCTGGCTTGCCGGGCCGCTGGCGAGGAAGGGGGCCATCGTCATCGGGGTGAACCATCCCGGCACCACCTCGGGCGACAGCTCGCCCCGCCGCACCGTGCAGGTGACCGAGCGCGCCCGCGACATTCCCGCCGTGATCGACGCGGTGCTGGCCCATCCCGATTTCGGCCCCGCCATCGACCCCGACCAGATCACGGTTCTGGGCTTTTCGCTCGGCGGGGCCACCGCGCTGCATGTGGCCGGGGCGCAGATGGAGCGCGAAGCCTATGGCGCCTATTGCGACCGCTTCCCCGCGGCCTCGGATTGCGCCTTTCTGGGGCGCGGCGGGGTGAACCTGCATGATCTCCCCGCCGAATGGGAGGCCAGCGACATGCGCGAGCCGCGCATCAAGACGGTGATTTCGGTCGATCCGGCCTTTGGCTATGCCATGACCACAGCCAGCCTTGCCGCCATCACCGCCCGCACGCTGATGATCAATCTGGGCGATGAGGAAACCCAATGGGCTGCCACGGATGTCGGGCCGAAGGGCGCGGACCTGCTGGCCCGCATTCCGGGCGCGAGGCTGGCGCGGCTGTCCCCGGCATGGCATTTCTCGTTTCTGGGCATCTGCACTGCCAAGGGCGCCGACCTCCTGCGCGCAGAGAATGACGACCCGGTTTGCGACGACCCCAAAGGCGGCGACCGCGCGGCTTTGCACGCCAAGGCGATTGCCGAAATCGCGGATTTTCTGGGGTTGAAGGGCTGAGGGTGAAAGGCCCCTCACAAGGGGCCTTTTCCTTTTGGGGTGCTTGCAAATGCAAGGCGGCGCGGCTAGCACCAAGCCCAAGAAAAGCCGGAGGCTGAGATGGATCTGACCGAACTTCGTGGCAAATATATCGAGGCCGTGGCCCGCGCTGCCGATGAAAGCGCGCTGGAAGAGGTGCGCATCGCCGCGCTTGGCAAGAAGGGCGAGATTTCGGCTCTGATGTCGGGTCTGGGCAAGATGGAGCCCGAGGCCCGCAAGGCCGCTGGCGCCGCGATGAACGTGGTGAAAGACGAGATCGACGCCGCGCTGCGCGCCCGCAAGGTGGCGCTGGCCGATGCGGCGCTGGACGAGCGGCTGAAATCGGAATGGCTGGATGTCACCCTGCCGGGCCGCCCGCGCCGCATGGGCACCATCCACCCGGTCTCTCAGGTGATGGACGAGCTGACCGCAATCTTTGCCGATATCGGCTTTTCGGTGGCCGAAGGGCCGCAGGTCGAAAGCGACTGGTATAATTTTGATGCGCTGAACATCCCGCCGGAACATCCGGCACGGCAGGAGCATGACACGTTCTTCATGCACCGCGCCGAGGGCGATGCCCGCCCGCCGCATGTGTTGCGCACCCATACCTCGCCGGTGCAGATCCGCGCCATGACCGAGCAAGGCGCGCCCATCCGCGTCATCGCGCCGGGCCGCGTCTACCGCATGGATATGGACCAGACCCATACGCCGATGTTCCATCAGGTCGAGGGCCTCGCCATCGACCGCAACATCAGCATGGCCAACCTGAAATGGACGCTGGAAGAATTCTGCCGCGCCTTCTTTGAAGTGGACAAGGTCGAGCTGCGCTTCCGCGCCAGCCACTTCCCCTTCACCGAACCCTCAGCCGAGGTCGACATCCGCTATTCCAATGTTGGCGGCCAGTTGAAGATCGGCGAGGGCGACAAGTGGATGGAGATCTTGGGCTCTGGCATGGTGCATCCCAAGGTGCTGCGCGCCGCCGGGGTGGACCCGGACGAATGGCAGGGCTTTGCCTTCGGCATGGGTATCGACCGCATCGCCATGCTGAAATACGGCATCCCCGATCTGCGCGCCTTCTTCGAGGCCGATCTGCGCTGGCTGCGCCATTACGGTTTTGCCGCGCTGGACCTGCCTGATCTGGCCGGGGGCCTCAGCCGCTGAAGGAAAAAGGCGCCCCGCGGGGCGCCTTTTGCATTACAGGATATGGATGTCGCCCGCGCCAAGCGCCGTGCCATCGCGCAGCTCCGCGACCAGCGTCTTGGCCCCGCGCCCCGAGCCATCGGCATCATACCAAAGATTGCCACTGTCGCGGTCATAGATGAAACGGTCGGTCGCATCCTGTGCCGCCCTGCCCAGCACGAAATCCGCCGCGCGCAGCTGCCCGGTATAGGAAAACGCGTCAAAAGCATCGTTGTCGAAATGCAGGTCATCCACCCGACGGCTGAAATCAGAGATGACCTCGCGATTGGCGCCGCCGCGATGGGTAAAGGCAAAGACATCGGCCCCTGCCCCGCCGGTCAGTCGATCGACACCCGCGCCCCCGATCAGCGTATCCGCCCCGCCGCCGCCCATCAGCCGGTCATCGCCCCGGCCGCCAAACAGCTTGTCATTGCCAGCCCCGCCATCCAGCGTATCCGCCCCGGTGCCGCCATCGGCCTGATCATTGCCGCCCAGCGTCAGCACACGATCGTTGCCGCCGAAACTGCTGATCTGATCCTCGCCATTGGTCATGGAGATCGTATCGGCCTGCCCAAGCAGCAGGGTGTTCAGCCCCGACCAATTGCCCAGGGCCGCAAAGGTGAACATCTGATTGGCCGAAACCGCCAGGCCAGACCAATTCAGCAACGTGTTGCTGCCGAACGTGATGGTCATCTGGTTCACGGTGCCGGTGGGGATACCCACGATCTGCGGCCCGGCCATTTCATAGCTGAAGCCGGTACCGATGAAATTGTAGCGATCCCCCTCATCGGCCAGCGTCAGCCGCGTCGAGCTGCGGACCACGATGTCCAGATCCAGCAGATCGCCGAAAATATCGGTAGAGCTGAGATCGACCCCCGGTAATGCCGTGTTGAAAACGATACTTGCCATAATGACCTCCAACTTGTCATGCCAAAGCCTAACAATGCCGGAGGATCATCACAAGCACGTCCAACATGGGCCCGCCCGTCACAGGCGCGTCAGTTGAACTTGTTGTCGCGCGGAAAGCCGCGCGGCGCCATGGCGCCGGTGCCCGCGCGCGGGCCCTGCCATTGCGTCAGGTCGGTCTCGCTGCGGGTGCGGCCTGCGGGGTCTTTCCATGCAAGCCCCTCGGCGAGGGTAAAGGTGGTGGCATCGCTGAGACCGCCATCCTTGTATTTTTGCAAGCGCACGCCCTTGCCCTTGGCCATCTCGGGCAGCTCTGCCAGCGGGAAAACCAGAAGTTTGCGGTTCTCGCCCACCACTGCGACGTGGTCGCCACTCACCCGGCGGCAGAGGGCGGTTTTCAGCCCTTCCTTGAAGGTCAGCACCTGCTTGCCGGCGCGGGTTTGCGCCACAACCTCCTCTGACGGCACGATAAACCCATCGCCCGCACTGGAGGCCACCAGCAGCTTTTCCCCCGCGCGCCAGATCAGCATATCGGTGATCTCGGCATCATTCGGCAGGTCGATCATCAGGCGCAGCGGCTCGCCCATGCCACGCCCGCCGGGCAGGTTGGCGCCCACCACGGTGTAGAAGCGGCCATTGGCCCCCACCACCAGAATCCGGTCGGTGGTCTCGGCGTGGAAGACGAAGCGGCCCTCGTCGCCATCCTTGAATTTCAGATCGGTATCAAGGGGTTGGTGCCCCTTCATCGCCCGGATCCAGCCCATCTTGGAGCAGATCACGGTGATCGGCTCGCGCTCGATCATCGCCTCCAGCGGGACGTCCTCGACCTCGGCCATATCAGCGAAATCGCTGCGGCGCTTGCCAAGGGTGGTGCCTTTCCCGAACTGCCGCTGCACTTCCGCCAGATCGCGGCCAATGCGCGCCCATTGCAGACCCGCATCGCCCATCAGCGCCATCAGATCGGCGCGTTCCTCGCGCAGTGCGTCACGCTCGGCGATCAGCTCCAGCTCTTCCAGCTTGCGCAAGGACCGCAGGCGCATGTTGAGAATGGCCTCGGCCTGCACCTCGGACAATTCGCCCTTGCCGGGTTTCGGCGGCACATAATCCGCCTCGGTCATCGCCCGCTTGTGCTTTTTGCCCCAGGTCTCGGCGATCAGCGCCGCCTTGGGGTCTTCATCATAGCGGATGATGTCGATGACCCGATCAAGGTTCAGGAAAGTCAGGATGAAACCATCCAGAATTTCCAGACGATGATCAATCTTTTCAATGCGATGCGTGGTGCGCCGGGCCAGAACCTCGCGCCGGTGATCAAGGAAAGCGCGCAAGACCTCCTTGAGGCTGCACACTTTCGGCACCTTGCCGTCGATCAGCACGTTCATGTTCAGGCTGAACCGGATCTCCAGATCCGAGTTCTTGAACAGCATGCCCATCAGCATATCGGGGTCGATGCTGCGCGCGCGCGGCTCCAGCACGATGCGCACATCCTCGGCGGATTCGTCGCGCACATCCGCAAGCGCCGGCACTTTCTTGGTCTGGATCAGCTCGGCCAGCCGTTCGATCAGCTTGGATTTCTGCACCTGATAGGGAATCTCGGTGACGACAATCTGCCACTGGCCGCGCCCCAGATCCTCAACCGCCCAGCGGGCGCGCAGACGGAAGGCACCACGCCCGGTGCGATAGGCCTCCAGGATGCTGTCGCGCGGCTCGACGATCACCCCGCCGGTCGGAAAATCCGGGCCGGGCACATGGCGCATCAGCTCGGCGTCCGAGACCTCGGGGTCTTCGATCATCGCCTGGCAGGCGTCGATCAGCTCGTGCAGGTTATGCGGCGGAATGTTGGTGGCCATGCCCACGGCAATGCCGCTGCTGCCATTGGCCAGCAGGTTCGGGAAGGCGGCCGGCATCACCACCGGCTCTTCCAGCGTGCCGTCGTAATTGGGCCGGAAATCGACCGCGTTTTCGGTCAACCCATCCATCAGCAACTCGGCCACATGGGTCAGCCGCGCCTCGGTGTAGCGGCTGGCGGCGGGGTTGTCGCCGTCGATATTGCCAAAGTTGCCCTGCCCGTCGACCAGCGGGTAGCGCACGTTGAAATCCTGCGCCAGACGCGCCATCGCATCATAGATCGCGGCATCGCCATGCGGGTGATAGTTGCCCATCACATCGCCCGAAATCTTGGCCGATTTGCGAAAGCCCCCGGTGGGCGACAGCCGCAATTCGCGCATCGCATACATGATGCGGCGATGCACCGGCTTCAGCCCGTCGCGCGCATCGGGCAAGGCCCGGTGCATGATGGTGGACAGCGCATAGGTCAGATAGCGCTCGCCGATCGCGCGGCGCAGCGGCTCTGAATGGGTGGCAGGCCCGTCGGCGGGCTCGATCTTGGGGTCGTCGGTCTTGTCGGTCATGAATGTGGTGTAATCGCTGGCCCCGGCCCGGTCCAGCCAAATTGCGGCGCCCCGAATTTCCGGGGGGAAATGTGGCGAAATTTTCCACGGGACGTGATAAACTTTTGTGATATGCAGCGGTTGTTCAAGTTTTCGTGCCCTCTGCGGGCTCTCTTAGCGAGGTAAGCCATGATACGGATGCTCTTGACCCTGTGCATGTGTCTGCTGGCTGTCCTGCTGATCTGGGGCGAGGGTCCGGGGCGCCAGACCGGCGCGCAAGGCCCCTCTGCCAGCGCCGAATCCCCCCGCGACATTCCCGCCCTGCAAAGCGCCGCCTATACCCCGGCCGAGCCGGCCTCTGCGCTGCCGCTGGTCTTGCCGCTGGTCACCGCCCCCGAGGTGCAGGCCACCGCCCCCGAGGCCCCCATGGATCTGCGCTATATCACTGCCAAGACGGTGAATGTGCGCGAAGGGCCCTCGACCGAATATCCCGTGATCGGCAAGCTGAGCCGGGGCGAGGCCACCCGGCTGCTTTGGCTGGAGGAGAATGGCTGGGCGCGCATCACGCTGGAGGGCGATGGCATGACCGGCTTTGTCTCGGGCGAGTTTCTGTCCGCCGACGCACCCTGATTGCGCAAACGGCGCTTTGCCCCTATCCCGATGGCAAAGCCCGGAGCCACGCATGACCCAGACCCGTTCGATCCTGATCACCGGATGTTCCTCCGGCATCGGCCTTGATGCCGCCCGCAGCTTGCAGGCGCGCGGCTGGCGGGTCTTTGCCACCTGCCGGTCCGAGGCCGATTGCGCGCGGTTGCGGGGCGAAGGGTTGGAGAGCTTCGCGCTGGACCTCGCGGATGAGGCCAGCATCGAGCGCGCGGTGGCCGAGGCGCTTGGCCGCACCAGCGGCACGCTGGATGCGCTGTATAACAACGGCGCCTTTGCCTGCCCCGGTGCCGCCGAAGACCTCCCGCGCGGCGCCTTGCGTGAGATTTTCGAGGTCAACCTGTTTGGCACCCATGACCTGACGCGCCGCGTGATCCCGGCGATGCGCGCGCAAGGGCATGGGCGGATTGTCAATTGTTCCTCGGTGCTTGGGCTGGTGGGCATGCGCTGGCGCGCGGCCTATGTCAGCACGAAATTCGCGCTGGAGGGCCTGACCGATGTGCTGCGGGTGGAAATGCGCGGCACCGGCATCCATGTCAGCCTGCTGGAGCCCGGCCCGATTCCGACCCGTATCCGCGAAAATTCGATCCCGCATTTCGAGCGCTGGATCGACTGGAAGGCCTCGCCCCGCGCCGAGGAATATCGCAGCCTGCTGCACCGCCTCTATGAGCCGAAACAGGGGCCGGACCGTTTCGAGCTGCCCTGTTCGGCGGTCACCGCCAAGCTGATCCACGCCCTCGAAAGCCCGCGCCCGAAGGGCCGTTACTATGTGACACAGGCCACGCATCTGATGGGGCTGGCCCGGCGCATCCTGCCCACGGCGGCGCTGGATTGGCTGATCGCCCGCAGCTGAGACGTTTTACCGCTCGCCTTTCGTGGCCAAGGCGCTATGTCTCGGGCAGTCTTTTGCACAGGAAAAGCCCATGCTGACGCAAAATCCGCTGTTCATTCTGGCCGCGCTGGCCTGTTTCGGGGTGGTCATCGTGCTGACCATCGGCATCGGCGCCTTCGGCAAGGGCGGCGAGTTCAACCGCAAACATGCCAATCGCCTGATGCGCTATCGCATCATCGGACAGGCCATCGCGGTCATCCTGATCGTGCTGTTTGCCTATTTCTACAAGCAAGGGGGCCAATGATGGTCGTTTTGTCGAAGATCTACACCCGCACCGGCGACAAGGGCGATACCGCGCTTGGCAATGGCGACCGCGTGGCGAAATTCTCGGCCCGCGTTACCGCTTATGGCACGGTGGATGAGGCGAATTCGACCCTCGGCCTCGCGCGGCTGCACGCGACAGGCGAGCTGGACGCCGCGCTGGCCCGCATCCAGAACGACCTGTTCGATCTGGGCGCCGATCTTTGCACCCCGGACATGGCGGGCGACGCACAAGCCGAGTACCCGCGCCTGCGCATGATCGCCCCGCAAGTCGCGCGGCTGGAAAGCGAGATTGACGCGATGAACGCGCGCCTCACCCCTTTGCGCAGTTTTATCCTT
>NZ_JAEULU010000259.1 GCF_016792925.1 Gemmobacter sp. | reverse complement strand
GCCGTCGATCTGGTCATAGGCGCGGAATTCACCAAAATACTTGGTGATCGCCGCGGTCAGCGTGGTTTTACCATGGTCAACGTGGCCGATCGTGCCGATGTTGACGTGCGGTTTGTTCCGTTCAAACTTTGCCTTTGCCATTTGGCAAACTCCTCAATTCATTGCGATGCACCGGGGCAGGCCCGGCCTACGGGGTGGTAGGGCGGGGTTGCCCCCGCCGCACCGATCAGGCGTATTTCTTCTGGATCTCTTGCGAGATGTTTTCCGGCACGGCGTCGTAATGGTCGAATTCCATCGAGAACACGGCACGGCCCGAGGTCATCGAGCGCAGCGTGTTGATGTAGCCGAACATATTGGCCAGCGGCACCATCGAGGAGATGACATTCGCGTTGCCGCGGCTGTCCTGACCCGTGACCATGCCCCGACGCGAGGTCAGGTCGCCGATGACGCCGCCGGTATATTCTTCCGGGGTGACGACTTCGACTTTCATGATCGGTTCCAGCAGCTTGGCGCCGGCCTTTTTCAGACCTTCGCGCATGGCAGCCCGCGACGCGATTTCGAAGGCCAGCACGCTGGAGTCAACGTCGTGGAACGCGCCGTCGATCAGTTGCACCTTGAAGTCGATCACCGGGAAGCCAGCCAGCGGGCCCGAGTCCATGACGGACTTGATGCCTTTTTCGACGCCGGGGATATATTCCTTCGGCACCGCACCGCCCACGATCTTGGATTCGAACGAATAGCCTTCGCCAGGCTCCGTCGGCGAGATGATCAGCTTCACGCGCGCAAACTGGCCGGTGCCCCCGGTCTGTTTCTTGTGCGTGTAGTCGATCTCATGCTCGCGCGAGATGGTTTCGCGATAAGCCACCTGCGGCGCACCGATATTCGCCTCGACCTTGAATTCGCGGCGCATACGGTCCACGAGGATGTCGAGGTGAAGTTCGCCCATGCCCTTCATGATGGTCTGGCCGCTTTCGAGGTCAGTTTCCACGCGGAAAGACGGGTCTTCGGCAGCCAGACGGGCCAAAGCGATGCCCATCTTTTCCTGGTCGGCCTTGGTTTTCGGCTCCACCGCGATCTCGATCACCGGGACCGGGAAGGTCATGGTTTCGAGAACGACCGGGTTTGCCGGGTCGCACAGGGTGTCGCCGGTGGTGGTCTCTTTCAGACCGCCAAGCGCGATGATGTCGCCCGAGAAGGCTTCGGTGATTTCCTCACGCTCGATGGCGTGCATCATCATCATGCGGCCCACGCGCTCGCGGCGCTGCTTGGTCGCATTCATCATCGCGTCGCCCTTGGCCAGCTTGCCCGAATAGATCCGGGTGAAGGTCAGCGAGCCCACGAAGGGGTCGTTCATGATCTTGAAGGCCAGCGCCGAGAAGGGCTGATCATCATCGGCCGAACGGGCGATGTTGCGCTCTTCGGTCTCGTCGCCCGGCGCAAAGCCCATATAGGGCGGCACGTCCAGCGGCGAGGGCAGATAGTCGATCACGGCGTTCAGAAGGGGCTGCACGCCCTTGTTCTTGAACGACGAACCGGCCATCACCGGGATGAAGTCGATGGCGAGCGTGCCCTTGCGGATCAGCGCGCGCAGCGTTTCTTCGTCCGGCTCATTGCCTTCCAGATAGGCTTCCATCGCGGCATCGTCCTGGCCGACGGCGGTTTCCAGCAGGTTCAGGCGCCATTCATCGGCCTGATCCTTGAGGTCCGCACGGATCGGCTGACGCTTCCACGAAGCGCCCAGGTCTTCGCCCTCATAGACCCATTCTTCCATGGTCACGAGGTCGATGATGCCTTCCAGCTTGTCTTCCGCACCGATCGGCAGGACGATCGGCATGGCGTTGGCGCCGGTCCGGTCCTTGATCATCTTCACGCAGTTCATGAAGTCGGCGCCGGTCTTGTCCATCTTGTTGACGAACACGATGCGCGGAACCTTGTAGCGGTCAGCTTGACGCCACACGGTTTCGGTCTGGGGTTCCACGCCGGCATTGCCGTCGAGCAGAACCACAGCGCCGTCCAGAACGGCCAGCGAGCGTTCGACTTCGATGGTGAAATCGACGTGGCCGGGGGTGTCGATGATGTTGAAGCGATACTTGCTCGCCTTGTCACCAACGCCGGTGGCCGGGTCGATCTGACGGTTCCAGAAGGTCGTCGTGGCAGCCGAAGTGATGGTGATGCCGCGCTCTTGTTCCTGCTCCATCCAGTCCATCGTCGCGGCGCCGTCATGGACTTCGCCGATCTTGTGGGACTTGCCGGTGTAGTAAAGGATGCGTTCCGAAGTCGTGGTCTTGCCCGCGTCGATATGGGCAATGATCCCGAAATTGCGGTAACGCTCAAGCGGATAGTCGCGTGCCATGATGACCCCTTACCAGCGGTAATGGCTGAACGCTTTGTTCGCGTCGGCCATCTTGTGGGTGTCTTCGCGCTTTTTCACCGCGGTGCCACGGTTGTTCACCGCATCCGACAGCTCGGCGGCAAGGCGCTCTTCCATGGTGTTCTCGTTGCGCTTGCGCGCCGCGATGATCAGCCAGCGGATCGCGAGAGCTTCGCGACGCTCGGCCCGGACTTCGACCGGAACCTGATAGGTCGCACCACCGACGCGGCGCGAGCGCACTTCGACGGAGGGCTTCACATTGTCCAGAGCCTCGTGGAAGGCGAGGATCGGCTCGCGCTTCAGCTTGGTCTGAACCCGGTCAAGGGCGCCATAAACGATCGATTCCGCGATGGACTTTTTGCCATCGAGCATCAGGTTGTTCATGAACTTGGTCAGAACCCGATCGCCATACTTGGCATCGGGAAGGATTTCGCGCTTTTCGGCGGCGTGACGACGGGACATCTCTCAGTTCCTCACTTCGGACGCTTGGCGCCGTATTTCGAACGACGCTGACGACGGTCTTTGACGCCCTGGGTATCCAGAACGCCGCGCAGGATGTGGTAACGCACACCGGGAAGGTCTTTCACGCGGCCGCCACGGATCAGCACGACCGAGTGCTCTTGCAGGTTGTGCTTTTCACCGGGAATGTAGCTGATGACCTCGAAGCCGTTGGTCAGACGCACCTTGGCGACTTTCCGCATAGCGGAGTTCGGCTTTTTCGGGGTCGTGGTGTACACGCGGGTGCACACGCCACGTTTCTGGGGGCAGGATTCCAAGTGCTGCGACTTGGACCGCGTCTTCCGTGCTTCCCGCGGTTTGCGGATCAGCTGTTGGATCGTCGGCATTAAACTAGCCTCTGTCTTGCAACCCGTTCAATCACCGCTCGTCAACGGCGTTTCCGGGGGCATGTCTTCATTGGCATCTTGCGCGTCCGCAAAACACAAAAACCGCTCGCACCCCCATGCCGGAGGCCGATGCGGTGGAATCTCAGGGGATCGAGGCTGACGCCCGGATCTGGTCCACATCCATACGAATACCCCGCCCTGCGCAGGGCGCAGATCGAGGTAGGCGGCGTATAGGGGGAGTCGTCGGCCTTGTCAACCTGAGTCCCCCGCCGGGCGGGGGGCGTGCAGGCGGCGTTCGCGCAGCAGGGTAAACAGCCCCGCCAGCACCACGATACCGGCGCCGGTCAGGGTCAGCCGGTCGGGGAAGGTGCCAAACAAGGCCCAGCCAAGCGCGATGGCCCATAAAAGCGCCATATAGCGGAAGGGCGCGACAAGGCCAATATCCCCCACCCGCATCGCCATCACCACCGTCAGATAGCCGATGACCAGGCAAAGCGCGGCGCCCAGAATCAGCGCGCCCTCACGCGCGCCCATCGGCTGCCACCCCTCCAGCGCGAGGCCCGCCAGCCCCAGCCCGGTCACCGCCAGGCTGGCGCAGATCGCCACCAGCGTGGAGGGCACGGCCCGGCTCAGCCTGCGGGTCGCGAGGTCGCGCAGCACCACCGCCGCCACCGAGATCAGCCCCAGCACCGACCAGCGGTCAAAGCCCGCCGTGCCGGGGCGGATGATCAGCAAGACCCCCAGCAGCCCCAGCGCGATGGCCGACAGCCGCCGCCAGCCCAGCCGCTCGCCAAAAACCAGCGCCGCGCCCAGCGTCACCAGCAGGGGCAGCGATTGCAGGATCGCCGACAGGTTCGCCAGCGGCATATGCAGCAGCGCGGTCAGGAAGGTGACGGTGGCCGCCACCTCGGCCGCCGTGCGCAGGCCGATCACCGCCCAGTCGCCGCGCCCGAGGCGCGCCAGCCGCAGCCCCTGCCCCGCCGCCACCGCCAGCAAGGCCGCGCTGGCCAGCCCCCCGCGCAGGCTGATCGCCTGATAAAGCGGCAGGCTTTGCGTCACCAGTTTCATGCAGGTGTCATTCAGCGTGAAGGCCAGCATGGCGATATTCATCAGGATCATGCCGCGCAGATTGTCGGACATGGCGCGCCTCCGGCCCTAGAAGCTGCGCAGATAGGCCGCCGTGAAAGGGAAATGGCTTTCCAGCATCGGCGCCACATCGTCCCAGGCGCTTTTCTCGATCCGGCCCGAGGCATGGGGATCGCTGTCATTGTCGGTATGCACCGTGCGCAGGAAGGCCGGGGTCACGGCTTCGGTGAAGGTGTTGTAGAACTGGCTGCAAAAGCGGTGATTGCGGCGGAAGATGTTCTCCGTCACGCCGCGCGGGGTGGTCATGGCAAGGCCGAGGCCGATCGGGTTTTTCTCGACCACCTCGTAAATCTCGTTGCCGCCCGGTTTGCGTTCCAGAAAGAACCCCCGGTTGCAGCCCGTCACCAGCGGCGCATCAAGGCCCACGGCGGGCAGCATCGCCTCCACCGTGCGGCGCATCCGCGCGATATGGTCGATGTCCAGCGCGTCATCGTCGTCCAGCCGAAAGCCGGTGACATGGCTGGCGGCATCGGGAGTGGCGAGGTTATAGGCCTTTCGGATCGCCAGATAGTGCTGCATCGGTTGCAGGCTGACGACGCGGGCGCCTTTCAGATCGGCAATGCCATCATTCAGCCGGTCGCGCCATTCTGGCGGCAGGTTCTTTCCGATCAGAAACACCATGCGGAAATCGCCGTCGGACTGCGCCTTGATCGAGGGCAGGGTCAGCTTTTCAAACAGCTCGAAGCGGCGGGCCAGCCGGTCGGGGTCGAACAGCCGCGCCTCCAGCGCGCCCATATCCTCCTCCTCCTTGGCGAAACCGCCTTTGCAAGGGAAGGAAAACCGCATCAGGCCGATGATCTGATTGCGAAACTTCACCTTCACCTTTGCCTGTGCCACGCGCCACGCTCCTCACATCCGCTGCCCCACCATGCGGCCCAGGGGCGCAACTGTCAAACCGGGGCAATGTATACATGTATACATTGGGCCGGGTGGAGTGCCCGAGGCCATCGCCGAGGGCAAGTGG
>NZ_JAEULU010000240.1 GCF_016792925.1 Gemmobacter sp. | reverse complement strand
GCGGTCAGGCGGGCGCGGCGGGCCATCAGCTCGAAAAGCTGCCCCTCGACGATCGCCAGTTCCGAGCGGCGGTCGGCGCCATCGAGCTGGATCAGCAGATCGCCCGCCTGCACGGCCTGGCCTTCCTTCACCTGAATATCGGCCACCACGCCGCCATCCGGGTGCTGCACCACCTGACGGTGGCTTTCGACCTCGATCTGGCCCGAGGCGACCACGGCGCCCGCGATATTGGTGGTGACGCTCCACACCCCAAAGCCGCCCAGCAGCACGGCCAGCGTGCCCATGCCCAGCCAGATATGGCGCCGGGCCGACCAGGTGCGGGCCGCAGGATCGGGCTGCGCCAGCGAGCCGGGCATGGGCGCGCGCGGCGGGCCGGGCGGTTTGGGCGCGGTGGCGACCGGCACGGCAGTGCCTTCGATGATGGCGGGCTTGGGGGTTTGGGGATCGGTGGTCATGGGATGCTCCGGGATACTGGGCAGGGGGACAAGGGGGGCAGGCGCCCCCTCAGGTCACCCCGCCGGGGCCGGAGTTGCGGCTGATCTCGGCATGGTTTTTCACCATTTCCCGCAGCACCTGATCGCGCGGGCCAAAGGCGCGGCGGGTGCCGTCTTCGATCACCAGCAGCAATTCGCATTCCTGAATGGCGGCCGGGCGATGCGCCATGATGAGGATGGCGCAGCCCGCCGCCTTCATCTGCTTGATCGCCTCGTTCAGCGCGACCGAGCCTTCATTGTCGAGGTTGGAGTTCGGCTCGTCCAGCACCACGATCACCGGATCGCCATAGAGCGCGCGGGCGAGGCCGATGCGCTGGATCTGGCCGCCCGACAGCCGCCCGCCAAGGGCTGATACGCGGGTGTCATAGCCATCGGGCAGGCGCAGGATCATGTCATGGGCGGCAGCTTTCCTGGCGGCCTCCACCACTTTCAGCCCATCGGGATTGCCTTGCAGACGCGCGATGTTCTCGGCAATCGTGCCTTCAAACAGCGTCACGCGCTGCGGCAGATAGCCGATATAGCTGCCCAGAACGTCGGGGTCATATTGCTCCAGCGCGGCGCCATCCAGCCGGACCTTGCCGCCTGCCGGTTTCCACACGCCGATCAGCGCGCGGGCCAGGGTGGATTTGCCCGAACCCGACGGCCCGATGACGCCAAGCGCCTGTCCCGGCTCCAGCCGGAAATTCACCATGCGCAGCGTGGCATGGTTGTCACCCGGCGGTACCACGGTCAGGTTCTGCGCCTCCAGCAGGGCGCGGGGGCGGGGCAGGTTGATGCGGCCCGCCTCAACCGGCACGCGGCTGTAAAGCTCGGCCAGACGGGCCCAGCCTTCCTGCGCGCGCTGCACCACCGCCCATTGGCCCACGGCCACCTCGATGGGCGACAGCGCCCGGCCCATCAGGATGGAACCGGCGATCATCGCGCCCGAGGACAATTCGCCCCGCAGCACCTGCCAGGCCGCAAGCCCCAGCATGGCAGATTGCAGGACTTGCCGGAAGGTCTTGGTCAGGATCGAGTAAACGCCGCCGGTATCGGCAGCATTGATGCTTTCCGACAGCGAGGCGCCGCGCGCGCGCTGCCAGCGGGCAAAGCCCGCCTCGCGCATGCCAAGCGCCTGCACCACCTCGGATTCGGCCTTCAGGTTGTCGGCCATCCGCTCGGCGGTGAGGGTGGCGCTGTTGGCCTTGGCCAGCGGCAGTTTGGTGGCGCGCTGGTTCAGCACGGTCACGATGATCAGGATCACGCCGCCCGCCACCGACAGCCAGCCCATCATCGGGTGGAAGATGAAGATGGCGCCCAGAAACAGCGGCACGAAGGGCACATCGAACACCGCCAGCAGCACGGGCGAGGCAAACAGGCGCTGGATCGCCTCCAGATCGCGCTGCGCGGCGGCGGCGGCGGGATCGCCGGGGGCGACCTGCGCGCGTTTCAGCGCGGCTTCAAAGGTGCGGCGGTCCAGCCTTGCCTGAAAGGCGGCCCCCACCCGCGCCATGACCCGGCCCCGCGCATGGTCCAGAATGCCCATGACCAGAAACAGAAAGACAATCAGCGCCGTCAGCGCGAAAAGCGTGGGTTCCGACCGCGAGCCCAGCACCCGGTCATAGACCTGAAGCATGTAAAGCGGCCCGGTCAGCAGCAGCAGGTTCACCACCACGCTGAACAGGAACACTGCCAGGATCAGGCCATTCGATTCCCGGCGGGCCGCCCGCAGTTCTGCCAGACCCGGCGTGATGTTGAGGCCGATCTCATTGCGGCTCATGACTGCACTCTCCCACATTGGCCAGTTCCGGGGCCAGTT
>NZ_JAEULU010000239.1 GCF_016792925.1 Gemmobacter sp. | reverse complement strand
CCTGCGCCGCCATGGCCTCGGCCAGCCAGGCCGGATCATCCGCCAGAAGCCGCGCGGCGGATTGGCCGCGCCAATAGCTGAAGCTGCGCTCGCCCTCATGCAGCGCGATCATGTAAAGCCCGATGCTGCGCCTGGGGTCGCGGGTGATCCAGTGATCGCTGATCCCGGCGGCGGTCAGCGCCGCCAGCGCCGCCGCGGAAAGCGGGTCGCTCCCAAGGCGCGTGCCATAGCTGACGCACCAATCGCGGCGCAGCGCCGCCAGATACCATGCGGTGTTGAACGTATCCCCCGCGAAGCCCTGCCGCCATAGGCCCGGCCCGGCGCCCGAAAGCTCCACCATCATTTCGCCAAGCGCGAGAATGCGCATCTGCCCTCCTTGCCCATCACATCACAGGCTGACTTGACGAGTTCAACTTATCATACAATAAATGTCAATAGGTATGATATAGAGGAAAGCCCATGCTGCATGTCGAGACCCGCCACGCAATCCATCCCAGCCAGGTTCCGGGGATGGATACCGCCGCGCTGCGGCGGAATTTTCTGGCCTCCGGGATGTTTCAGCCGGGCGAGATCCGGCTGATCTATACCCATTACGACCGCTTCGTGATGGGTGGCGCGGTGCCCTGCGGGGCGGATCTGGTGCTGGATCGGGTGGCCGAGACGGGCACGCCGTCTTTCCTCGATCGGCGCGAGATGGGCATCGTGAACATCGGCGCCACCGGCACTGTGGCGGCGGATGGGCAGGTCTGGACGCTGGAGCGCGGCGATGTGCTGTATCTGGGCATGGGGGCGGGCGCGGTCACTTTCGGGGGCGCGGGGCGGTTTTACCTCACCTCCGCCCCGGCGCATCGCGCCTGCCCGCATCGGCTGATCCGGCTGGCCGACAGCAAAGAAGTGCGGCTTGGCGCGGCGGAGACCTCGAACAAGCGCACCATCAACCAGTTCATTCATCCGCTGGTCATGGAAAGCTGCCAGTTGATTCTCGGCTATACCACGCTGGAGGATGGCTCGGTCTGGAACACCATTCCCAGCCATATCCATGACCGCCGGATGGAGGCCTATCTTTACTTCGGCATGGAGGACACAGCGCGCGTGCTGCATCTGATGGGCGAGCCGCAGGAAACCCGCCACCTGTTCATCGCCAATGAGGAAGGCGCGATTTCGCCGCCCTGGTCGGTGCATTCGGGGGCTGGGATCGGCAGCTATACCTTCATCTGGGCCATGGCGGGCGACAATGTCGATTACACCGATATGGACTTTATCCAGCCGGGGGATTTGCGGTGAGTTTGTTTTCATTACAAGGGGATAGAGCGCTGGTCACCGGCGCCAATACGGGCCTCGGTCAGGCCATCGCCCTTGCCCTTGCGCAGGCGGGGGCGCGCGTCACCTGTGCTGCGCGGCAGGGCTGCGAGGAGACCCTCGCCCTTATCACAGAGGCCGGGGGCGAGGCGGATTTCCTGCCCCTCGATTTTGCCGATCCCATGGCCGCGCGCGACATCTTTGCAGGCGCGGGCTATTCGATCCTCGTCAACAATGCGGGCATCATCCGCCGCGCCGACAGCCTCGATTTCACCGAAGACGATTGGGATGCAGTGCTGGATGTGAACCTGAAGGCGGTGTTTTTCACCTGTCAGGCCTTCGCGCGGGCGGCGCTGGCCGAGGGGCGCGAGGGCTGCATCGTCAACATCGCCTCGCTTCTGTCGTTTCAGGGCGGCATCCGGGTGCCCAGCTATACCGCCTCCAAGCACGGGGTGGCCGGGCTGACCAAGCTGCTGGCGAATGAATGGGCCGCGAAGGGCATCCGCGTGAACGCCATCGCGCCCGGCTATATCGAGACGAACAACACCGAAGCCCTGCGCGCCGACCCCGAGCGCAACGCCGCCATCCTCGCCCGCATCCCCGCAGGCCGCTGGGGCCGCGCTGCGGATATTGCAGGCACTGCCGTCTACCTCTGCTCCGATGCCGCCGCCTATGTTCATGGCGCGATCCTCAATGTCGATGGCGGATGGATGGCACGATAACTGGCCCAAGTTGTATGATGACTATTGACATGTATCGCGCAATCACCCTAGATACCCGCATAATGGCCTCAGAGGATTCCCGATGACCCCCGAACAGCTCAAATCCGCGCTTGGCTCTGGCCTGCTGTCTTTTCCGGTAACGGCCTTCGACGCCGATGGCGCCTTTGCGCCCGATCCCTACCGCGCCCATGTGGAATGGCTGGCCAGCTACAAGGCGCCAGTTCTGTTCGCGGCAGGCGGCACGGGCGAATTTTTCTCGCTGAGCCCGGCCGAAATTCCGGGCATCGTGGCGGCGGCAAAAGAGGTTTCCGGCGAAACGGCGATTGTGTCGGGCTGCGGCTATGGCACCGAAATGGCGGTGGAGATCGCGCAATCGGTCCAGCAGATCGGCGCCGATGGCATCCTGCTGCTGCCGCATTACCTGATTGATGCGCCGCAGGAGGGGCTGTTCGCCCATGTGAAAAAGATCTGCCAATCGGTCGATTTCGGGGTGATGGTCTATAACCGCGACAATGCGGTGTTGCAGGCCGATACCTTGGCGCGGCTGTGCGATGAATGCCCCAATCTGATCGGTTTCAAGGATGGCACCGGCGATATTGGCCTGGTGCGCCAGATCACCGCCAAGATGGGCGACCGGCTGATGTATCTGGGCGGCATGCCCACGGCAGAGCTGTTTGCCGAGGCCTATCTGGGCGCGGGCTTCACCACCTATTCCAGCGCGGTGTTCAACTTTGTGCCGGCCCTCGCCAATCAGTTTTATGACGCATTGCGCGCGGGCGACAGGGCGACCTGCGAGCGGATTTTGAACGAGTTCTTCTATCCTTTCATGGCCATTCGCAATCGCCGCAAGGGCTATGCCGTGGCGGCGGTGAAGGCGGGCGTGCGGTTGCAGGGCTTTGCCGCAGGCGACGTGCGCGCGCCTCTCTCTGACCTGACAGGCGAGGAAGAAGACATGCTGGCCGCCCTCATCGCGCCTTACAAGCGCTGATCCGATGAAGATTACCGCCATTCGCACGCATCTTCTGGAACACCGGCTGGAGGTGCCGTTTGAAAGCGCCTCGATGCGGTTTGACCGGCGGGCGCATGTGCTGGTGGAGGTGGAATGCGCCGATGGCACGCTGGGCTGGGGCGAATGCCTTGGCCCGGCGCGGCCCAATGCGGCGGTGGTGCAGGCCTATGCGCCCTGGCTGATCGGGCAAAACCCGTTGGAGACAGAGCGGCTTTGGGCCACGCTTTACAACGCCCTGCGCGATCAGGGCCAGCGCGGGCTGACCGTCACGGCGCTGTCGGGGCTGGATATGGCGCTGTGGGACATCAAGGGCAAGCATCTGGGGCAGCCGGTCTCGGTGCTGCTGGGTGGGCGCTGGCGCGCGGAGGTGCGCGCCTATGCCACCGGCAGTTTCAAGCGTGATGGGGTGGACCGGGTCGCCGACAATGCGGCCGAGATGGCGCAGCGCCGGGCCGAGGGCTTTCACGCCTGCAAGGTGAAGATCGGCTTTGGTCTGGCCGAGGATCTGGCGGTGATCCGCGAGGTGCGCGCAGCCATCGGCCCCGAGATGCGGCTGATGATCGACGCGAACCATGGCTATACGGTGACCGAGGCGGTCCGTCTGGGCCGCGCCGCCGCGGATTATGACATTGACTGGTTCGAGGAGCCGGTGCCGCCCGAACAACTGGCCGCCTATCAGGCGGTCCGCGCGGGCCAGCCGATCCCGGTGGCGGGGGGCGAGACATGGCACAGTCGCTGGGGCCACGGCGCGGCCCTGACGGCGGGGGCGGTGGATATTCTGCAACCCGATCTCGCAGGCTGTGGCGGCTTTTCCGAGGCGATGAAGATCGCAACCCTTGCCAGCATGCAGGGCGTGCGGGTGGTGCCGCATGTCTGGGGCACCGGCGTGCATATCGCGGCGGCTTTGCAATTCATGGCGGCAATGGTGCCCGATCCGGTGCGCGCCGCGCCGGTGGAACCGATTCTGGAGTTCGACTGCACCCATAACCCCTTCCGGCAGGCGGTGCTGACGCAGCCCTTGCTGCCGGTGGCGGGCATGGTTGCCATCCCCTCCGGCCCCGGTCTGGGCGTCGAGGTGAACCGTGCCGCCCTGGCCGAATATGCTATGGGGGCGGCGTGATGCTGCAACGCCAGCTGAGCGGTGTGCCGCCCGATCCGCCGCTGCCTGCGGGCGCGGTGGATTGCCAGATGCACGCCTATGCACCGGGTTTTCCCGCCATACCGGGCGCCATCCCGCTGCCCTTGGGCGATCTGCCGACGCCTGCGCAGTATCGGCAGGTCATGGACTGGCTGGGCCTGTCGCGGGTAGTGGTGACGCAAGGCAATGCCCATGGCCGCGATAACGCCAACCTGCTGGCCTGCCTTGAGGATTTTGGAGACATCGCGCGCGGCGTTGCGGTGATTGATGCCCAGACCTCGGACGCCGAGATGGCGCATCTGGCAGCGCGCGGCGTCGTGGGCGCGCGGATCATGGATCTGCCGGGCGGTGCCGTCGGGCTTGAGGCGCTGGAAGCGGTGGATGCTCGCGCCCATGCGGCGGGCTGGATGCTGGCGGTGCAGTTTGACGGCTCCCGCCTGCTCGATCATCTGCCCCGCCTTGCCCGGCTGCGGTCGCGGTGGGTGCTGGATCATCACGGCAAGTTCTTTCACGGTGTGGCCGCAGATGGCCCCGAGATCGACTCCCTGTTGCGGCTGATGGAGGGCGGGCGCTGCTGGGTGAAATTCGCAGGCTGCTATGAAAGTTCGCGCCAGAGCTGGCCCTATGAAGATATTGCCGCCCCTGCCCGCCGCTTGGCCGCGCAGATGCCCGAGCGCATCATCTGGGGCAGCAACTGGCCGCATAACCTGATGCGCGACACGGCGGACTACCCGGATGACGCGCGGCTGGCCGAGCTGACGCTGGGCTGGCTGGCCGAGGGCACCCGGCAGCGCGTTCTGGTGCAAAACCCGATTGACCTTTATGGACTTCCGCCGCCATGAGCGCTCCCTTGCCCGCCTATTTCGACGCATACTGCGCCCGCTATCAGCCCTATAAGGGTGGCGCATGGTGTTATGAGGATGGCTGCATCTATCGCGGCCTGCATCTTTTGGCCGAGGCCACGGCAGAGCCACGCTGGACCGCGCATCTGCACCGCCTGGCCGATGCGCAGATCGGCCCGGATGGCAACCTGCTGGGCTATGACCCCGAAAGTTTCAACATCGACAATATCCTCTCGGGCCGCGTGCTGTTCGGCATGGCGCAGCGCAGCGGCGATCCGCGCTATCTGCATGCCGCGCGGCAGTTGATGGCGCAACTGGATCGCCACCCCCGCATCCCGGCGGGCAATTACTGGCACAAGCTGCGCTATCCGCATCAACTTTGGCTGGACGGGCTCTATATGGCCCTGCCCTTCCAGATCGAGTTCGCATTGGCAACGGGCGAAAGCGAGCGCATTGCCGATGCCCTGCGCCAGTTTTCCACCGCACTGGCCGTGACCAGGGTGCCGGGCGGGTTGCATGTGCATGGCTATGATGACAGCCGCGCGCAGGCTTGGGCCGATCCGGCGAGCGGGCAATCCCCGGCGGTTTGGGCGCGGGCGATGGGGTGGCTGGTGATGGCGCTGGTCGATGCGCTGGCGCTTCTGCCCGCAGATGCCACGACCGAGGGCCTGCGCGGCCAGTTGCGGGCGCTGCTTGCGGCACTGGTCGCGCGGCAAGGCGCCAGCGGGCTTTGGCCGCAGGTGCTGGATGCGCCGGACCTTGTTGGAAATTACGAGGAAATCTCGGCCTCGGCGATGTTCGCTTATGCGCTGCTGCGCGCCACACGCCTGCATCTCGCGCCCGATCCTGCGCTGCGTCAAGCCGGGTTGCGGGCATTGGCGGCGGTGCAGGGCCGGGTCGGCCCGCGCGGGTTGGAGGGGATTTGCCATGTCGCGGGCCTTGGCCCCATGGCGGGCAAGCCCCGCGACGGCAGCCCGGCCTATTACCTGACCGAAGCCATTGTCTGCGATGATGCCAAGGGGGTCGGGCCGCTGATGATGGCCTGGGCCGAGGCGCAGATGGCGCCATGACCG
>NZ_JAEULU010000229.1 GCF_016792925.1 Gemmobacter sp. | reverse complement strand
GAGCGCGGCTTCAACTGCGTGATCAGGTACTGCTCCAGCAGCAGCGCCTCGACCTCGGTTTTCGGGGACAGAAACATCATGCTGCTGGTTTCGGAAATCATCCGCGCGATGCGCCCCGAATGGCCCGAGGGCCGGGCATAGTTCGACACCCGCGCCTTCAGATTGCGCGCCTTGCCGACATACAGCACCTCATTCGCCGCATTCAGCATCCGGTAGACGCCGGGCGAGCCGTCCAGCGTTTTCAGATAGTCCTGAATGAGGGCATGGCCGGTTTTTCCGGGCAGTGCGGGGGTCTCATCCTGCATCGGAAAACCTCACTTTCGGGCATGGCGATTCCCCTCTCTGGCTGCAACAGCCATGGGGCGGGGGCAAGGGTAAACCTATCCCCTGTTTCTGTGGATAAGTTTGCGGAGAAAATCGCGAAGCGGGCATTTTTCCCTTGTTTTTGGCCGGTTTCGTCGCTTTGCCTGTTTTTTGGGCAAACCTGTAATCATTTGATTTTGAAGGGAAAAGATTTATTCACTTGGCAAACATATGAAAATCCAAGGTTTTCTTGACGGTTTCGTGACGGCAAAAACCAAAGTGGACAACTCGCCGCAGGGATCTGCCGTGAGGTCACTCAACCCCCAGCACGTCCGGGGTTTTCCAGCCCAGATGCTGCCCGCCATCGACGCACAGCAATTGCCCCGTCACGCCGGGCGCATCAAGAAAATAGCCAAGCGCCGCCGTGATGTCGGACGGGTTGGCGCCACGCCCCAGAACGGTGTTGGCGCGCTGGTTGGCGAAGTGCTGCGCCGATTGGCGGGCGCCTTGCAGGGTCGGGCCGGGACCGATGGCATTGACGCGGATCGCCGGCGCCAGCCCCTGCGCGGCGGTCTGTGTCAGGGCCCAAAGGCCCATCTTGGCAAGGGTATAGGTGGAAAATTCGGGGGTCAGCTTGCGCACCCGCTGATCCAGCATATTGACGATGAGACCGCGCGCCAGCGGCTCGCCCGCCGCATCCACGCCCACCTCGGGGGCCTGCGCGGCAAAGGCCTGGGTCAGCACGAAGGGCGCGCGCAGGTTGCTTTCAAAATGCCGGTCCCAGCTGCGGCGCGTGGCGCTGTGCAGATTGTCATATTCAAACACCGAGGCATTGTTCACCAGCACGGTGAAGGGCGCGCCAAGCGCCTCGATGGCGCGGGGCAGCAGCGCCTGCACCTGCGCCTCGTCCAGCAGATCGGCTTGCAGCGCCACGGCGCGGCGGCCCATGGCCTGCACCTGCGCCACGGTCTCGGCGGCGCCCTCGGCCGATCCGGCATAATGCACCGCCACATCATAGCCGCGCCCCGCCAGATACAGCGCCATGGCCTGACCCAGCCGCTTGCCCGCCCCGGTCACCAAGGCCCGCATCAGGACACCAGCGCCACGGCATAGGCGATATAGCCGCCCACCAACCCGATGCCCGCCAGCTTGCCAATATCCTGCCGCAGGAACACGAAGGGGATCAGGAGCAGCGACACGCCCAGCATCACCCAATTGTCAAAACCAAGGATCTGAGCGGGCACCTCCATCGGTGCGATCACCCCGGTGATGCCCAGAATGGCAAGGATATTGAAGGTGTTGGAGCCGATCACATTGCCCATCGCCACATCGGCCTGCCCACGGAAGGCGGCGACAACGCTGGTCACCAGCTCGGGCAGCGAGGTGCCGATGGCGACCAGCGTGAGGCCGATCACGGTCTCGGACACCCCAAGCGCGCGGGCGATGCTGGTGGCGCCCTCCACCAGGAACGAGGCGCCGAAGCCAAGGCCGATCAGGCCGCCAATGATGAAAACGGCGATCTTCCACACCGGCATATGGTCATCGGCGGGCAGATCGTCCTGCGTCTCGCGATGCGCGCGGGCCAGCCGGATATTGTCCCAGATCGAGAGGCCAAGCCCGGCCAGCAAGATCAGCCCATGCCACCAGGTCAGCGGGCCGAACTGCGACAGGATCACGAACAGCACAGCGGTGGCCAGCATCACCAGATAGCTGCGGCGCGTGTCGATCTGGCTGGAATGGATGGTGGCAATCAACGCCGGAAGGCCCAAAATCACCAGGATATTCACGATGTTGGAGCCGACCACATTGCCGATGGCAATGCCGGCCTGCCCGTTCAGCGCCGCCTGAACCGACACGATCAGCTCGGGCGCCGAGGTGCCGAAGGCCACCACGGTCAGGCCCACGATCAGCGCCGGGATGCCAAGGCGCAGTGCCAGCGCGACGGCGCCCTTAACTAGCGCATCGCCGCCAAACACCAGCAACACCAGCCCGGCGGCCACATAAACCAGATCCATACCCACGATTTACCCCTTTTTCTGGCAGGCGCAGGGGCCTTTGCCAATTCTGTGCCGACCGCATTTAGGGCAGGTGGCTGCCTTTGCAAGGCGGCGGCGATAGCCGAATTTCTCAAAGACGATGGCGCCGATGACGATGGCAAGCAGGATGAAGGTAACCAGCTTCACCATCGGCTTACAACCCGAACCGGGCAAAGGCCGCCCGGTCCTCCACCTCGGCCAGCGCGCTTGCCATGGCTCGTCCGGTCAGCCGCGCCAGCAGGCCGCGCTTCTGGCCCATGGGCAGCAGCCGCACCTTCTCGCCATACATCGCCTTCAGCTGCGGCACCGCATGGGCCACACCATCGGCCAGCCCCAGATCGACCGCCGCCTGCCCGACCCAGACATCGGCATTGAACAGGTCTGCCCCCGCCGCCAGCCGCGCCCCGCGCCGGGCCTGCACATGGGCGATGAAGGCCTTGTGGATCGGCTCTTGCAGCGCGCGCAGCCGGGCCTCGTCTTCCGGCTTGGCCGGCAGGAACGGATCGGCCAGCGATTTCGACGCCCCGGCCGTCACCACCCGCCGCTCGATCCCTTGCCGCGCCATCAGCTCGTGAAAGCCGAAGCCTGCGAAAATCACCCCGATCGAGCCGACGATCGAGCTGTCATCCACCCAGATGTCATCGCCCGCGCAAGCCAGCCAATAGCCGCCCGAGGCCGCCACATCCTCGACAAAGGCGTGAACCCTCACGCCTTTTTCCGCCGCCAGCCGCCGGATACGCGCCGCGATCAGGCTGCTTTGCACTGGCGAGCCGCCGGGCGAGTTGATCAGCAGGGCCACGGCTGCGGGCTTCATGGCGAAGGCCTTCTCCACCAGCGGTGCCAATCCGGCATCGTTGAGGCCCGCGCCAAAGCGCCCGCCGGTGCCAATGGCGCCTTGCAGGCGGATCACCGGCACGACCGGCGGCTTTTTCGTGAAAGGAATGCGGAGTTTCATACTCAGGATGTAAGGGCGCAAACCCGCAGCGGCAAGCCCGGCGTTGCGGCGCGGCGCGGGCTCTGGCAAGACGGGGGGATGATCGAAAAGCTGGAAATGTTCATTGCCCTCGCCAATGAAAGCCATTTTGGCCGCGCGGCCGAGGTGTGCGGCGTCACCCAGCCCACGCTCTCCTCTGCGATCAAGCAGTTGGAGGACCAGCTCGGGGTGCAACTGGTCTGGCGCGGTTCGCGGTTTCAGGGCCTGACGCCCGAGGGGCAGCGCGTGCTGGATCGCGCGCGGCGGATCGTGGGCGATACCCGCGCCCTGAAAGACGAGATGCGCAACCTCCGGCACGGGCTGGCGGGCAATCTGCGGATCGGGGTCATTCCCACCGCGCTGCCGATGGTGGCCGATCTCACAACCCCCTTCACACGCCGCCATCCCAATGTGCGGGTCACCATCCTGTCGCGCACCAGCGCCGAGATCTTGGCCGGGATCGAGCGGCTCGATCTGGATGCGGGCATCACCTATCTGGACAATGAGCCGCTGGGGCGGGTGACCCAAGTGCCGCTCTATTCAGAATTTTACCGGCTGCTCTGCACGCCCGCCTCGCCCTTCGCCGCGCGCGAGCGGGTCACCTGGGCCGAGCTGGCGGGCGCGCCGCTCTGCCTGCTGACCGGCGACATGCAGAACCGCCGCATCGTCAACCAGCGGCTGTCAGAGGCCGGGGTAACGGCGGCGCCCATGGTCGAATCAAACTCCACCATCGCGCTTCTGACCCATGTGATGAGCGGGGAATGGGTGTCGATCCTGCCGAAAAAGCTGGCCGATCTGTTTGCGCAGGCGGGGCGTCTGGTGGCCGTGCCGGTGGTCGCCCCCGAGGCCGAGCATCTGGTTGGCCTGATTGCGACGCATCGTGATCCGCCGACGCCGCTGATTGCCGCCTTGCGGGAGGCCGCGCGCCGGGTGGCCGAGGTTTGATAGGAAATTC
>NZ_JAEULU010000135.1 GCF_016792925.1 Gemmobacter sp. | reverse complement strand
TGGCGACTGACAGGCGCCCGATCTCATCCGGGCGCGCGGTCAGATCCGGGATCCGCACCCGCCCCGGCGCCATCTTGCGGGCGTCGCGGTCCCGCCCCAGCTCGGCCGCGGCCGCCAGATCGGACAAAGGATTGGCGATGGTCGAGGCCAGCACGAGGCTGAGGCCGATGGACACCAGAAGGGCGATGACGAACATCTGCAAGACCTGTTCGCGCTCATAGCGCACCAGCCGGTCGATCTCGCCCTCGGCGGAGGTCATGGTGATCACGCCCACCACCTGCCCTTCGGCCTGAATCGGGGCCGCCACCGAAAAGACCGTCCCGCCCTCCGGTTCATGCGCGGTGTTCACCGTGGTGTTGCCCGCCAGTGCCGTCGGCACCAGATCCCGGGCGAGGGCGCCACTGTCAGGCTGACCTGCAACCGGATCGCGCCCGGCAAGCAGCCCGGACACGCCCTCCCAGATGGCATTGAGGAAATCGGTGATCAGGGTCGAACGCTCTTTTTGCAGGCTGGGCCGCGCCGCGCCCCGACCGGCGGCGATCATCGCGCCCCCCGCATCGTAAACCCGCACGTCAACCCCCGGCCCTAGCGCCACCTGCCCCAGCAGGGCGGGCGCCTCGGCCAGATCCATGCCGCCCTGAAGCCGCGACTGGAATACATCCGCCACCAGCTCGGCCTCGGTGATCAGGCCTTGCTCGCGCTGAAGCACAAGGCTGTCCCGGAACGGGTTCAGAAACAGGACCCCCGCCACCATGACCACAATCGCCATCATGTTGAAGATGACGATCTTGCGGGCCAAGGGCGAGTGGTTCAGCGCCACGATACCGCGCCGCGCCTTGCCTGCGCGCAACTCCTGTTCAGCCAGCGCCTCGGGGCTGACCCAATCCTCACCCAGCACAACCTCGCCCTTGCGGGCCGGCTCTGCATCCTTGGTCCTGATACGTTGCGCGACGGTCATGCCGGCCGTCACTCCTCGTTGTAGCGGTAGCCGATGCCGTAAAGCGTTTCGATGGCCGAGAAATCAGGGTCTGCCGCGCGCATCTTCTTGCGCAAGCGCTTGATATGGCTGTCGATCGTGCGGTCATCGACATAGACCTGATCGTCATAGGCCACATCCATCAGCTGATCGCGGCTTTTCACGATGCCCGGGCGCTGCGCCAGGGCTTGCAGCAACAGGAACTCGGTCACGGTCAGCGAGACATCGACGCCTTTCCAGGCGACGGCATGGCGCAGCGGGTCCATGCGCAGCTGGCCACGCTCCATGATCTTGGTCTCTTCGGTCACCGCCGTCTCGCCCGAGACCATGGCCTCCTGCCGCCGCAGCAAGGCCCGGATGCGCTCCACCAGCAGGCGCTGGCTGAAGGGCTTTTTCACATAGTCGTCCGCGCCCATCCGCAGGCCCAGAACCTCATCGATCTCGTCATCTTTCGAGGTGAGGAAGATCACCGGCATGGTGGTTTTCTGCCGCAGCCGCTGCAACAGATCCATGCCATCCATCCGGGGCATCTTGATGTCGAGGACAGCCATATCGGGCAGGCGGCGATTGAACGCGTCCAGAGCCGATTGACCATCATTATAAGTCTCAACCTCAAAGCCTTCGGCTTCGAGGGTCATAGATACCGACGTCAGGATATTCCTGTCGTCGTCCACGAGGGCGATCCTGGACATTCCTGTGATCCTGCACTGCTCATTGTTCTGGTTTTGCAAACATTGTCGATTTTCCCGGCTCAAGAATCAATACCAAATCGCGAATCACCCTTGGAAGCCTCCTCCAGAAGACGCGGAAATCCTCAAAGAATGGCTAATATGTCTCACAGCGCCAAAGCTGCGACAGATGGTTGCGCTAAACCTTGCGTGGTTGCGCTAACGGCCTGAAACGGCGCTATTCCCTTGCAAAAGCGACGTGTTATAGGGCGCTTGTCGCCCCACCTTTCAGGGCCGACCGGTCGCCCCAGGCCCGGGCCGCCGATGTGAACCGAAAGACGCCGCGCCCGCGCGGCACCGGAGAGCCAGCACATGACGCATGGACGCGTGAACCCCCGCCACACCCTCGAAACCCAGGGCATCAGCGGTCTGGGCAACGTCTATTACAACGATATCGAACCGGCGCTTGTCGAAGCGGCGGTGCGTCGCGGCGAGGGGCGTCTGGGGCGCGGCGGTGCGTTCCTGTGCAGCACCGGCCAGTTCACCGGCCGCTCGCCCAAGGACAAATTCGTTGTGCGCACCCCCGCCGTGGAAAACACGATCTGGTGGGAAAACAATGCCCCGATGGCGCCCGACGCCTTCGACCGCCTGCATGCCGACATGCTGGAGCATATGAAGGGCGGCGATTATTTCGTGCAGGATCTGTATGCGGGCGCCGATCCGGCGCATCGTCTGGATGTGCGCGTGGTGACCGAGCTGGCCTGGCATGGCCTGTTCATCCGCCACCTGCTGCGCCGCCCGGCGCGCGAGGAGCTGGACAGCTTTGCGCCGGAATTCACCATCATCAACTGCCCCAGCTTCAAGGCCGATCCGGCCAAGCATGGCTGCCGCACCGAGACGGTGATTGCGCTGAACTTTGAAAAGAAGCTGATCCTGATCGCCAATACACAATATGCGGGCGAGAACAAGAAATCGGTCTTTACCCTGCTGAACTACATCCTGCCGGAAAAAGGCGTGATGGCGATGCATTGCTCGGCCAACCATGCCATTGGGAACCCTGAGGATTCGGCGGTGTTCTTCGGCCTCTCGGGCACCGGCAAGACCACGCTTTCGGCCGATCCCTCGCGCATCCTGATCGGCGATGACGAGCATGGCTGGGCTGAAAACGGCATCTTCAACTTTGAAGGGGGCTGCTACGCCAAGACGATCAACTTGTCGGCCGAGGCCGAGCCGGAGATCTATGGCACCACCACGCGTTTCGGCACCGTGATCGAAAACATGGTGTATGACCCCGAGACGCTGGAGCTGGATTTCGATGATGCCAGCCTGACGCAGAACATGCGCTGCGCCTATCCGCTGGATTATATCTCGAATGCTTCGGATAACGGGCTTGGCGGCCAGCCGAAGAACGTCATCATGCTGACCTGCGATGCCTTTGGCGTGCTGCCCCCCATCGCGCGGCTGACCCCGGCGCAGGCGATGTATCACTTCCTGTCGGGCTTCACCTCGAAAACCCCGGGCACCGAGCGCGGCGTGACCGAACCGACGCCGACCTTCTCGACCTGCTTTGGCGCGCCCTTCATGCCGCGCCGGCCGGAAGTTTATGGCAAGTTGCTGCAAGAGAAAATCGCCGCGACCGGCGCTGAATGCTGGCTGGTGAACACCGGCTGGACCGGCGGCAAGCATGGCACCGGCAAGCGCATGCCGATCAAGGCCACCCGCGCCCTGCTGACGGCGGCGCTGGATGGCTCGCTCACCAAGGTCGAATTCCGCAAAGACCCGAATTTCGGCTTTGAAGTGCCGGTCTCGGTGCCGGGTGTGGATTCCACCTTGCTGAACCCGCGCGAAACCTGGGCCGACAAGGCCGCCTATGACGCGCAGGCGCAAAAGCTGGTCAGCATGTTTGCCGAAAACTTTGGCCAATATGTGCCCTTCATCGACGCAGATGTGAAGGCTGCCGCCATCGGGTGACCGCCGGGGGCTTTGCCCCCGGACCCCCAGGATATTTGGGAACAGATGAAAGGCCTCGGGTGCAGACCCGGGGCCTTTGCTTTTGCGGCGACAAATTCACTGCGACACTTTGATACGTCAGATGGCATTTGTTTGAATTTTTCTTGCGCTGCAACTGCGAAGGGTTTAGCTATTTCGCATCCGCAGAATCCGAGGAATCGCCATGCCGCATGATGGACAGACCGCGCCCGCTTCGCCGCTTTTGTCGGGCCTCCCCGCGCTGACCGCCGCCGCCCTGCCCGAGGTCGAGGCGCTGTTTGTCGAGGCCCGCGAGGCGCTGCGCACCCGGGTCACCCAAGGCGGCAAAATCTCCGCCGCGGCGCTGGAGGCCGAGCAATATGCGGCCCATACGCTCAGCTGGCTGGCCACCTATACCGAGGCATTGCGGCAGCTGAACGCCTGGGCCGGGCGGTTGGCCGATCAGGGCCATCTGGGGCAGATGGAAAGTCTGATCCTGCAAATCGGCTTCGGGGAATATCTGGCGCAGGTGGCAGGCGGCATCCCGATGTCGCAGACCGAAACTGCGCGGCTTTCCGATCTTGGCCTGAGCTGGACCCCCGGCGCCGAGGCGGCGACCCTGATCGCCGCAGGCAATACGCCCGGCGCCCGTGCCGCGCTGGTCGCCTGCATGCGCGACAATCAAGGCCGTGCCACCTTTGGCGCCACCGGCCTGGATGAAGAGCTGGAGATGATCCGGGACCAGTTCCGCCGCTTTGCCGAGGAACGCGTGATCCCCTTCGCCCATGACTGGCATCTGAAGGATGAGCTGATCCCGATGGAGATCATTGAATCCCTTGCGGAAATGGGCGTCTTCGGGCTGACCATTCCCGAGGAATTCGGTGGTTTCGGCCTGTCCAAGGCCTCGATGGTTGTGGTCTCGGAGGAACTGTCGCGCGGCTATATCGGTGTGGGTTCGCTGGGCACGCGCAGCGAAATCGCAGCCGAGCTGATCCTGTGCGGCGGCACGCCCGAGCAAAAGGCGCATTGGCTGCCCAAGCTCGCCAGCGGCGAAATCCTGCCCACCGCCGTGTTCACCGAGCCGAACACAGGCTCGGACCTCGGCTCGCTGCGCACCCGCGCGGTGAAACAGGGCGAGGATTGGGAGGTGACCGGCAACAAGACCTGGATCACCCATGCCGCGCGCACCCATGTGATGACCCTGCTGGCGCGCACCGATCCGAACACCACCGACTGGCGCGGCCTGTCGATGTTCCTGGCCGAAAAGACCCCCGGCACCGACGAGACCCCCTTCCCGACGCCCGGCATGACCGGCGGCGAGATCGAGGTGTTGGGCTATCGCGGCATGAAGGAATACGAGCTGGGTTTTGACGGCTTCAAGGTGAAGGGCGAAAACTTGCTGGGCGGCGTTGAAGGCCAAGGCTTCAAGCAGTTGATGCAAACCTTTGAATCGGCACGCATCCAGACCGGCGCCCGCGCCATTGGCGTGGCGCAATCTGCGCTGGAAACCGGCATGCGCTATGCCGAGGAGCGCAAGCAATTCGGCAAATCGCTGATCGAGTTTCCGCGCATCGCCTCCAAACTGGCGCTGATGGCGGTGGAAATCATGATCGCCCGGCAGCTGACCTATTTCAGCGCCTGGCAGAAAGACCATGACAAGCGCTGCGATCTGGAGGCCGGCATGGCGAAACTGTTGGGCGCCCGCGTTGCCTGGGCGAGCGCCGACAATGCGCTGCAAATCCATGGTGGCAATGGTTTCGCACTGGAATACCAGATCAGTCGCATTCTCTGTGACGCCCGCATCCTGAACATCTTTGAGGGGGCCGCAGAAATTCAGGCGCAGGTGATTGCCCGCCGCCTGCTGGATTGAGAGCGGCCTGCCGGATGGCCCCCGGCAGGCCTCAGCCCCCGCCTCGCGACGGCCGCGCCGTGCCGAGGCGGGGGTGCAGTTGTCCCGCCATGCCAAAGGCCGCCGCAAAGCCGAGGCCGCTGGCGACAAACACCCCCGCAATGGGCGCCACCAGCAGCACGGCCCAGGCGGCACCGGGCGTGAGAATGCCGGATACATCCCGGAAACTGGAATATACCGCCGCCATCTCGACCCGCTCTGACGGTTTGACCGATAGCATGAAGGGCAGGCCGCCCGCCGTATCCAGCATCACAAGGCCGATGGACCCCAGCATCAGGCAGGCCACCGTGATCACCGGCAGGCCCGACAGCAATCCCGCCGCGCAGAACAGGATTGCGCAATGCGCAAAGGCCCATCGCACCGCCCGGCGAACGGTGATGCGATGCACCAACCGCAGAAACAGCGGGGTCAGAAACAGCATGGCATTGGAGAGCGACAGGGCCACCCCGCCCAGCTTGTCGCCCAACCCGCCCTCGATGCAAAAGATCGGCAGGTAAACGACATAGACCCACCAGCCACAGCTGCGCAGCACCGCGAACAACCAGCCCGCGATCAGCCTTGGCTGGCGCAAGAACCGGCCAAGATAGGCCAGCGGGTTGACGGCCGGGCCGCGCGCGCGCTGGATCTGCCTGCCATTGCCCAGTCGCAGCCACCAGAACACGCCCAGCAACGCCAGCGCAAACCCCATGGCCAGCAGAAAGGGCAGTGGTCGCCACAAATCCCGCAGCCAAACTCCTGCAACCGGCCCGATCGCCCAAGGCGCCGCAGCATAAAACATCTGAAGGCTCTGCGTGCGCCCCAGATCATGCCGCGCGACATAATCCAGCACATAGGCATTGAAGCACACAAAACAGGTCGCGGTCGCCAGCACCATGCACAGCAAGGCCACCGGCATCAGCGCCGCCTGCGGCAACATCGCAAGGACCATGGCCGCAAGATAGAGCCCGCAGCCCAGGCTATACATCCAGCGGCGTGGCACGAAACTGGTGGCCCAAGGCACCATCAACCCCCAGACCAGCGAGCCGAGCCCAGCCAGAAAATAGCTCTGACTGACCGCCTCGGCAGAACCGGAGGCCTCGTACATGGCCAGCGGCATCACTGAAATCAGGAGGCCCCGCACCGCCGCCTCCAGCCCCGCCAGCATGGCAAAAGCCTCGATCCGGGGCGCAACCCGGCTTTGCCGGACCGGAATTTCATACTGGTGCATCAAGGTCTCCCTCAGCCCAGTAAGTAGCCTTTGTCGGCCCGGGTCTTGCTCGGGGCCGACAGATTGCGTCGCCAACAGGCGTCACTCAGGCGGTGAGCACAATGCCAGGTCCAGCAGTCGCCCGCGCGCCTGCGGCAAGGCGCTGCGCCCCCGCAGGGCCGAAAGCTCGCGCAACAGGAAATGCCCGGTGATGGCAAAGCCCTGAGAAAGCTCGGCCAGAGTCATCCCCCCCTGCCCCAACAGGCCCAAGGGCAGCGGCAGCAGGCGCGAGGCCCATTCACCGGCGCCTTGCTGGCTGACCGCCCGCCCGGTGCGCGGGCTGACAAAGCGCAACTCCTCGCGCTGGCCCGTCACCGCACAGCGCGACAGATCCAGCGCAAAGCCGCATTCCTCCAGCAACAGCACTTCCCACCGCAGATATTCTGGCAGCCAGCCTTCAGCGGCCTTCGCCTCCACCTGCGCCAAAAGCGTCTGGGTGCGGGTATAAAGCAGCGGATAAGCGCTCCGCTCGGGCAGGGCAAAGCGCAGCATCGCGCAAACCGCGTTCAACCCTGCCAAGCCAAGAGGATCGCCCAGCAAGGCGGCCCGGCTGAACCGCGGCTCGACCGTGAAACTGCCCAGATGCTCATCCAGCCGCGCCCGCCAGCCGACCTCGATCTGGCTGCCCGGTTGCAAAACCGCAGCCACCTTGCGGGAGGCGCCGCCCCGCACCACCCCGGCATGCAGCCCATGCGCTGCGGTGAAAACCTCAATGACTGCCGATGTCTCGCCAAAAGGGCGCGAGGTGATCAGCGTGCCTTCATCCCGCCACTCCATGCCGCATTATCCGTTGCGGCAAGTCTGTCGGCAAGAGATGAAGATCTGGTTACTCAAGGCCCGGCTCGTCCAGCAGGTTGCGCCCCGCCCGATCTTCCAGCTCGATCACCCAGAGATCGCGGTCAGACGTCCGCGCCCGGGTGACCGAAATGTCAACCTCTGCCTCGGGGCCTTCCGCCAGCAAAACCCAGATCCGCCGATCTGTGGCGAAATCATAGCTGCGCTGCCAAGCCCGCGCGCAACCGTCCAGCGTTGCGCATTTCACCACGACGGCGCCCGCCGTCGCATCGCCCTTGGCCGTCACATAAGCCGGAATATCTGCCAGACGCAACCGCGCGAGATAGGCCGAAACCCAAAGCCCGCTGGCAAGCCGCGCGCTCAATCGCCATCCTTGAAATCAAGGCCCATTTCTGAATAGCGGTCAGGCTCATCCAGCCAGTTCGGGCGCACCTTGACCTGAAGGAACAGATGCACCGGGCGATCCAGAAATTCCATCAGATCCGCCCGCGCAGCCTGACCGACGGCCTTGATGGTCTCGCCCTTATGCCCCAGCAGGATACCCTTGTGGCCATCGCGCGCGACGTAAACAATCTGGTCGATGCGGGTCGAGCCGTCGGGGCGGTCTTCCCATTTCTCGGTTTCGACGGTCAGCTGATAGGGCAACTCCTCGTGTAAACGAAGCGTCAACTTCTCGCGCGTAACCTCGGCTGCGATCATGCGCATCGGCAGGTCGGCGATCTGATCCTCGGGGTAGAACCACGGCCCCACCGGCAGCTCGCCGGCCAGCCATTCACGCAGCTTGTCCACACCGTAACCACGTTCGGCAGAAATCATGAAGGTCTCGACAAAGGGAAATGCCGTGTTCAGCGCCTGGCTCAGCGCCAGAAGGCTTTCAGCTTTGACCCTGTCGATCTTGTTGATCGCCAAAGCAATTTTCTGGTTTGCGCCGCGTTCTTTCAACGCGTCGAGGATGTTTTGCACACCCTCGGTCAGCCCGCGATGCGCCTCGACCAGCAGCACCACGATGTCGGCATCTGCCGCCCCGCCCCAAGCGGCTGCGACCATCGCGCGATCCAGGCGACGACGCGGACGGAACAAACCGGGCGTATCGACGAACACGATCTGGGCGGCACCCTCCATGCAGACGCCCCGAATCCGCGCGCGCGTGGTTTGCACCTTATGCGTGACGATCGACACTTTCGCCCCGACCATCCGGTTGAGCAACGTGGATTTGCCCGCATTGGGCTCCCCGATCAAGGCCACGAAACCTGCATGCTGCACTGCGTCCTGCTCAGCCATTCCGGCCCTCCATCCGCGCCAACAGCGCCTTGGCAGCGGATTGCTCCGCCGCGCGTTTCGTGCCCGCACGGGCCTGTTCAGTCTCGCCCGAGGCCAGCCGGACCTCCACCGTGAAAACCGGCTGGTGATCGGGGCCTTCGCGCCCGAGCGCCGTATAGCTTGGCGGCGTCTGGCCGCGCGCCTGCGCCCATTCCTGAAGCGCGGTCTTGGCGTCGCGCGCATCGGCCTCCACGGCCCCGATCCGCCCGCCCCAAAGCCGCAGCACCAGCGCGCGTGCGGCCTCAAACCCGGCATCCAGATAGACGGCGGCGATCACCGCTTCCATCGCATCGCCCAGCAAGGCCTCCTTGCGGCGCCCGCCCGACATCATCTCGGACCGGCCAAGTTTCAGCACGTCGCCCAAACCCACCGCCCGCGCCACATCCGCACAGGTTTCCTTGCGGACCAGCGCGTTGAAACGTGGGGCCAGCTGGCCTTCCGCAGCGCCCTCATCGGCGGCCAGAAGGGTCTCGGCCATCACCAGACCCAGCACGCGGTCGCCCAGAAACTCCAGCCGCTGATTGTCCGGTCGGGTCGGCGCCGAGATCGACGCATGGGTGACAGCCCGCACCAGCAGCTCCGGGTTGGCGAACCGATGCCCCACCCGGCCCTGAAAGGCGATAAGATCAGCCGCCAGTTTCACTCGATGGCCTTGAAGAAACGGTCAGACCGCCAGGTCCAGAAAAACAACATGGATTTCCCGGCAGAGGAGAAAACGATGCGGTCCGCGCGGCCGATCAGATATTCGGCGGGCAACATCCCCACACCGCCGACGGCCTGGCTGTAGCGGCTGTCGGTCGAATTGTCGCGATTGTCGCCCATGAAGAAATAATGGCCCGGCGGCACGGTGAAAACATCGGTATTGTCGCCATAGCCATTGGTGTCGATGTTCAGCACGGCATGTTTGCGGCCATTCGGCAGGGTCTCGATGGCGCGGGTTCGCGTGCAAAGCCCGCCCTGCCCCACCGGCCCGTTTTCGCAGCGCGGCAGGTTGCCCATTGGGCCCTGCGGCTCATAGATTTCCTCGAATTGCCCTGCCGGGGTCTGCGGCACTTCCTGGCCGTTGATCCACAGGATGCCATTCTTCATCTGGATTGTATCGCCCGGCAGGCCGATCAAGCGCTTGATGAAATCCGAGCCGTTCACCGGATGGCGGAACACGACCACATCGCCGCGCTCGGGCTCGGCGGCCCAGATCCGGCCCTCGATGGGACAGGCCGAGAACGGGCAGGAATAGCGCGAATAGCCATAGGCCATCTTGTTCACGAACAGAAAATCGCCGATCAGCAACGTGTCCTTCATGGATTCCGACGGAATCCAGAAGGGCTGGAAGAACAGGCTGCGCAGCACGCCCGCGATGACCAGAGCCCAGGCAATGGTCTTGCCCCAATCCCAGATCGTATCGCCCGTTTTTTCCGTCGCAGCCATCATTGCCTCGCTCAGCGGTCATTGCCGCGCTTCATGCGCGTCCACCGGCGCGGAGTCAAGTTTGCACCGCCGAAAGCCCGCCAAGTGGCCGCGCCTCGATCACCACGAAAGCCTGCGCCCAAGGGTGATCATCGGTCAGGGTCACATGCACCAGCGCCTCATGATCCGGCGGCGTCATGGCAAGCAGGCGCGCCGCCGCCCAACCCGTCAGCTGCATCACCGGCTGGCCGCTGCGCAGATTGCTGACCGCCATGTCACGCCAGGCGATGCCCATGCGCAGCCCCGTGCCAAGCGCCTTGGAACAGGCCTCTTTCGCCGCCCATCTTGTAGCATAGGTCGCGGCCACGGCCATCGGCCTGGCTTCCGCCCGGGCCTGTTCGACCGGGGTGAAAACGCGGTTGCGGAAACGGTCGCCATGCCGCTCCAGCACGGCGGCGATGCGTTCGATATTGGCCAGATCGCTGCCGATGCCGAGGATCATGCGCCCGCGCGCGCCGCATCCATGCGCCGCCGCATTTCCTCGATGGCGGGGCCGAGGCCAAGATAAATCGCCTCGCCGATCAGGAAATGGCCGATATTCAGCTCCATCACCTCGGGAATGGCGGCAATCGGCGCCACATTCTCGAAGGTGAGGCCATGGCCGGCGTGAACCTCCAAGCCCAGCGAGGCCGCCAGCCGCGCGCCCTCCCGCAGGGCGGCCAGCTCGGCCTCCGCCTCGGCCAGAAGGCCCTCGGCATGCAGGTCGGAATAATGGCCGGTATGCAATTCGACCACCGCCGCGCCGATCCGGGCCGAGGCCGCGATCTGGCGCGGGTCATGGCCGATGAACATGCTGACGCGGCAGCCCGCCGCCCGCAGCGGCGCGATGTAATCGGTCAGCCGCGCCAGATCGCCCGCCACATCGAGGCCCCCCTCGGTCGTGCGCTCCTCGCGCCGCTCGGGCACCAGACAAACCGCATGGGGCTTCAGCCGCAGCGCGATGCGGGCCATTTCGTCGGTTGCGGCGCATTCAAAATTCAGCGGAATGCCAATCCCGGCCCGCAGCGCCTCCATATCGGCATCGCGGATATGGCGGCGATCCTCGCGCAGATGTGCGGTGATGCCATCGGCCCCCGCCGCCTCGGCCAGCAAGGCGGCGCGCAGCGGATCGGGCCAATCAGAGCCGCGGGCATTCCGAACGGTTGCCACATGGTCGATGTTCACGCCAAGCCGCTGTCTGTGCATGATGCACCCCGCAAATCGAGTTCCTGCGCGACCTTACGGCGTCGCGGGCGGCTCGTCACCCCCCGAAGCACCCGGCGCGCTGCTACCAGACGCCGCGTTGCGCCCCGCCAGCCGGGCGCGCGTCGCGCGGCGTTTCTCGCTGCGTTCACTCATCCGCGAGGCGCGCAGCTTCTGATAGGCATGCACCAGCGGGATGGTCATGTAATAGGTCGCGATGCTGGCCAGAATGCCGGGGATGATGGAGCCGATGGTATAGGGCCAGAACAGGAACCAGAAAAAGTCGATCAGCTTGTCCCATTGCGCCACCTGATCGGTGAACATCGCCAGGAAGTTGTGCCAAAGCTGCGCACCGGCATCGGCAAAGGCGCTCAGCACCTCGCCGAAGGTCAGCGGGCGCTCGATGCCCAGCATCCAATGCCCCAGCTTGAGGCAGCCCATCGCCAGAAACGGCGTCGTCAGCGGGTTGGAGATGAAAGTGGCCAGCAGCGCCGCAATGATATTGCCGCGCATGACATAGGCCAGCCCCGCCGCCGACAGCATCTGCACCATATAGACCGGCGGGAAATTCACGAAAGTGCCCGCCGCCACCCCGCGCGCGATGCGATGCGGCTCATCGGGCAGGCGCGTCATGCGGTGCAGCACATAGCGGACCGAGCGGCGAATGCCCCCCTTGGGATAGATGATATCCCGAGCCAGCTGTGCGTAGCTGCGCTTGTCGCGCCGTTTGAATACCACGTTCTCTCCCCCGCCCGCCCCGCGCGCCCCTCAGGGTTTGCGGCTGAGGTCACGGCGCCGCGCGATTTGCGCGACATCGGTTTCCGCCTCCAGAGCGGTCATCACCATGTGAAGATGCTCCAGGTCGCGCAGATCCACATCCACCACCAGTTTGTAAAAATCCGGTTTCCGGTCGAGGAAATGCAGGTCCGAGATATTGGCCTTCTGCTCGCCGATCAAGGTGCAGATGCGCCCCAGCACGCCTGCGTCATTGGCGATGGTGAGTTCCAGCCGCACCGTATGGATCGCGGCATGGCGCCCGGCCTGCCAGCGCAGGTCGACCCAGCGTTCGGGCTGTTCCTCATATTCCGCAAGGGCGGGGCAGTCGATGGCATGGGCAATCACGCCCTGACCGCGATGGGTGATGCCCACGATCCGCTCGCCCGGCACCGGCTGGCAGCAGGGCGCGCGCACGAAATTCTGATCGGCCCCAAGGCCCAGAACAGGGCGTTGCGCGTCAACTTCCTCGGGCACGGCCACTTGCAGCTCGGGGTATAGCACCTCGATCACCTTGCGCGCCGTCAGCTCGGCCGAGCCCAGCTGTGCCAGCAGCTCCATCTCGTCGGGCAAGGCCAGCATCCGCGCGGCGGTGCGCAGCGCCTTGTCGGTGGCCTTTTTGCCCGCGTGATCGAAGGCCGCGCGGGCCAGTTCCTGCCCCAGCTTGATGAAGCGGCCGCGGTCTTCCTCGCGCAGGCTGCGACGAATGGCCGCTTTGGCGCGGCCCGTCACCACGATGTCGATCCAGCTGGCCTGCGGGCGCTGGCCCTCTGCCGTGATGATCTCGATGCTCTGGCCGTTTTTCAGCCGGGTCCACAGCGGCACGCGGATGCCGTCCACCTTGGCCGAGACGGTGGAATTGCCGATCCGTGTGTGGATGGCATAGGCGAAATCCAGCGGCGTGGCGCCGCGCGGCAGCTGGATCACATCGCCCTTGGGGGTGAAGCAGAACACCTGATCGGTGTACATTTCCAGCTTCACATTCTCCATGAAATCGTCGGTATCCTCCGAGCCGAGGCGCTCGGTCAGGCTGGTCACCCATTTGGCCGGGTCGATGGCGAAGGGGTTCTGCACCCGCACGCCCTCGCGATAGGACCAATGCGCCGCCACCCCCGATTCGTTGACCTCATGCATCTGGCGGGTGCGCACCTGCACCTCCACCCGCTTGCCGTCACGCCCCGAAACCGTGGTGTGGATCGAGCGATAGCCGTTGGATTTCGGCTGGCTGATGTAATCCTTGAACCGGCCCGGCACCGCCAGCCAGCGTTGATGGATCACCCCCAGCACGCGATAGCAATCGGCCACATTGGCCGTGATCACGCGGAAGCCGTAAATGTCGGACAGGCGCGAGAACGCCAGATCCTTCTCCTGCATCTTGCGCCAGACGCTGTAGGGTTTCTTGGCCCGGCCATAGACATCGGCGTCGATCCCGGCCTTTTCCAGCTCGTGCCGGATGTCGGCGGTGATCTTGTGGACCACATCGCCCGCCTCGCGCTGCAAGGTGATGAACCGCCGGATGATCGAATTGCGCGCGTCGGGGTTCAGCACGCGGAAGGCCAGATCCTCCAGCTCCTCGCGCATCCATTGCATCCCCATGCGGCCCGCCAGCGGCGCATAGATCTCCATGGTTTCGCGGGCTTTCTGGGCCTGCTTTTCCGGGCGCATCGACTTGATCGTGCGCATATTGTGCAGACGGTCGGCCAGCTTGACCAGGATCACCCGCAGATCGCGCGACATGGCGACGAACAGCTTGCGGAAATTCTCGGCCTGTTTCGATTCGGTCGAGGTCAGTTGCAGATTGGTCAGCTTGGTGACGCCATCGACCAGCTCTGCCACCTCCTCGCCGAACTCGAGGGCGACATCGGTATAGCTGGCCTTGGTGTCTTCGATCGTGTCATGCAGAAGCGCGGTGACCAGCGTGGCATCATCCAGCCGCTGCTCGGTCAGGATGGCGGCCACGGCCACCGGATGCGTGAAATAGGGCTCGCCCGACTTGCGGAACTGCCCCTCATGCATCTGCTTGCCATAGGTATAGGCGCGCCGGATCAGATCGGCATTGGTGCGCGGATTGTAGTTGCGGATCAGGGCAATGAGGTCTTCGACGTCGATCATGCCCTGCCCGCCTGCCGCATCAGCGGTCGCCCTGCGCTTCCATCAAGGCGCGCAGCATCTTTTCTTCGCTCATGTCGTCGCTGGCGGGGCGGTCCACCGCATCGCCATTGCCCATGAGCAGCGCCATCTGGTCTTCTTCCGGCTCGTCGACCTCGATCTGGGTCTGATAGCTTTCGATCATGCGCTCGCGCAGCGCATCGGCCGACTGGGTTTCCTCGGCGATCTCGCGCAGCGAGACGACGGGGTTCTTGTCATTGTCACGCTCCACCGTCAGCGGCGAGCCCGACTGGATCTCGCGCGCCCGATGGGCGGCCAGCATCACCAGCTCGAACCGGTTCGGCACCTTGTCAACGCAATCTTCGACCGTCACGCGGGCCATGGGACTCTCCAGTAGCGGATGGGTATGGAACCGCCTCTCTATAGGGCGACAAGACCCTTGACAAGACCGGAATCAGCAAAAGCCCCGCATCACAGGGGTTTGACCTCTGCCACATCCCCGGCGGGCAGGGCCGCCAGCATCTCGGCCACCGTCTGCCCGAGGGCGGGGTGCCGCCAGTCCGGGGCAATCTCTGCCAGCGGAACCAGCACGAAGGCGCGGTCTTGCAGGCGCGGATGCGGCAGGATCAGCCGGTCGGGCGCCTGCCGGGCCTGCGCATCCGGGGGCAGATCGCGCCAGGCCGCCTGCCCCGCCGCGTCGGGCAGCAGCTGCGCGCCCATGGCCAGCAGGTCCAGATCCAGCGTGCGCCCGGACCAACGCTGCACCCTGGCCCGCCCGAACGCGGCCTCCACCGCATGCAACAGCGCCAGAACCGCCGCGGCATCCCGTGCGCCCGCGTCCAGCACCGCCGCCGCATTCACATAATCCGGCCCGGCCCCGGCCGGGAAGCAGGGCGTGGCATAGAACCGGCTCACAACCACAGGCGGCAACCCCGCTTCGGCCAGCCGGTCCAGGGCTGCGCGCAACAGCACGGCCGGGGGCATTTCCTGCCACGGCAGATTTGCGCCAAGGGCAATAATTACAGGGTTTTCAGGTGGCATGGATGGTGGCACTCTCTTAAGTAGGGGTTGCGTTGATTGCTGTCTGATTGCTATCCAATCGCGTTCCAAAACCGTTTTGAGAAGGACACCACACTTTTCATTTTCGGCCTCGGAACGGAATTTGAGGGGAAAACTTATGTTTTACAAGGACGAA
>NZ_JAEULU010000106.1 GCF_016792925.1 Gemmobacter sp. | reverse complement strand
AGCCGTTCCGCATCTTCATGGCCGGGCGGGTGGACCCCGACACCTTCGCGCAGATGCAAGCCTTGCGACCGGGCGCGAGCGGCCCGGCTGTCGAGGCGCCGCTGTCGCTTTTGGTGCCTTCGTTCATGCTGTCAGAGATTCAGCGCGCCTTCGAGATCGGCTTTCTGGTATTCTTGCCCTTCCTGATCATAGATCTGGTGGTGGCGGCCGTCCTGATGTCGATGGGGATGATGATGGTGCCGCCCTCGGTGGTGTCGCTACCGTTCAAGCTGGCCTTTTTTGTGGTGGCGGATGGCTGGGCCATTCTTTCTTCGGCACTGGTCCGAAGTTACTTTTAGCGGCGCGGCAGTCAGAACCGCCGCGCCTTGAAGACGGATCAGACCACGTTGAACGCCGGGCCATAGGGATATTTGGTGATATCCTCATTGCCATCTTCGGTGATGAACAGGATGTCATGCTCGCGATAGCCGCCCGCCCCCGGCTGGCCTTCGGCGATGGTCAGCATCGGTTCCATGCTGATCACCATGCCCGGCTCCAGCACGGTGTCGATATCCTCGCGCAGTTCCAGCCCGGCCTCGCGGCCATAGTAATGCGACAACACGCCAAAGCTGTGGCCATAGCCAAAGGTGCGGTATTGCAGCAACTGACGCTCCTCGAAGAACGCATTGATCCTGGCCGTCACCTCGGCGCAGGAAGCGCCGGGTTTCAGCAGGCTCATGCCATATTCATGGGCGGCGACATTGGCCTCCCAAATCCGAAGACTGGCGGCATCGACCTCGCCCACGAACATCGTGCGTTCCAGCGCGGTGTAATAGCCCGAGATCATCGGGAACGTGTTCAGGCTAAGAATATCGCCGCGTTGCAGCACCCGCGCCGTCACCGGGTTATGCGCGCCATCCGTGTTGATCCCCGACTGGAACCAGACCCAGGTGTCCCGATATTCGGCATCGGGGAAGCGGCGGGCAATCTCGGCCTCCATCGCATCACGCCCCGCCATCGCCACGTCGATCTCTCGGATGCCCTCGCGCACGGTCTCGCGGATGGCAAAGCCGCCCACATCGGCCACCGCCGCTCCATGGCGGATCAGGTCCAGCTCGGCCTGCGATTTGCGCATGCGCTGCGCCATGGTGGCGGGCGCCACATCGACCAGACGCGCAGGTGCGAGATAGGCTTGCAGTTTTTGCGCTTGCAGGAGGGTCAGGTGGTCGGCCTCATGCCCGATCACCCGGCCCGGCCCCGTCACCGAAAGAATGGCGCGCCAGTAATTGTCGCGCTGCCAATCGGTATAGGTGATGTTGTCACCATGGCAGCGCCGCCAGGGCTGGGCTGCGTCGATCCCGGCACTGATCGTCACACTGTCTTGCGCCGTCACCACCAGCCCGTAGGGCCGCCCGAAAGAACAATACAGAAAGCCGGAGTAATAGGCGATATTGTGCATCGAGGTGAAAACGCAGGCCTCAACCCCCTGCGCGCGCATGATCTGGCGCAGCCCCGCCAGCCGCGCGTCATATTCGCTGGCTGCAAAGGGCAGCACACGCTCGCCTTGGTGAAACCGGTAGAATTGCGGACGTTCCGTCATGTCAGACCCTCCTGTGCGGGGTCCGGGCAAATGCCAGTGCGAGACCCCGAAAGGTCCCGGCGTACAGGACTGAGGCAGGTTGCCCTGCAAGCGGCGGAGCGATGCTCCTGTGACGACGCCATCGTCACGGCTCGACCTGAGAGTGCCGCAGCGCAGGGACGCTGGCAAGCGGTTTCACACAGTGCAGCGGATGCGCGCCCGGAACAACAGGGTCAGGCCGCCAGCGGGAAGTGCAGCTCTGCCAGGGCGCCCCCCGCATCCGGCCGGTTGCGCAGCGTTAGACTGCCGCCCAGGCTGCGGGCGAATTGCCGCGAAATGCTGATGCCCAGGCTTTTCGACAGCTCGGCCTCGGGCGGCAAGCCCGCGCCATTATCGGCAATGCCGAGCCGGAGCCACGGGCCTTCGCTGCCCTCGGGCCGGGTGCGGGCGCATTCAAGCCGGATGCAAAGCGGCCCGGCGGTCGGGCGGGCATGTTCCAGCGCGTTCATGATCATTTCGCTGGCAATCAACCCGAAAGGGATCGCCTGATCCGACACCAGGCGCAGCTTTTCGGCCTTGATGTCGATCACCGCCTCGGCGCCCATGGCGAAGGATTCGCGGATGTCACAGGAGAGTTGCGCCAGAAAGGCATCCACCTCGATGGCCTGCGCATCCGGGGAATAAAGGCTGCGCTGGATGCGCGACACGGTGTTCAGCCGCTGCATCGCCGCCACAAGGGCCTGTTTGGCATCGCCCTCCGCAAGGCGCGCCGATTGCAGGCGCAGCAGCGCGCCCATGGTGGCAAGGTTGTTGGAAACCCGGTGCTGAAGTTCCGAAAACATCAGATCGCGCGATTGTGCCAGTGCCAGCGAGCGTTCGCGTTCGGCCTGCACATGGCGCAGCGCCAGCGCGGTGAGCCAGATGAAGAACAGCTCGGTCGCAGTGACCACCACATAAAATCCCATCGCCACCAAGGCCGACGGTTCCAGGCTGAAGGCGGTGAAAGGCGGGATGAAGAAATACCAGGCCAGCAAGCCGGAAAGGATTGCCGCCAGAATGCCCATCTTGATCGAGGCAAAGATCGCCGTCAGCAGCACTGCGGGGAAAAATGTGAGGAAGGGAAAGCCGGGCGGCAGCGCCGGGTCCACGATTTTCCGCAAGGCAAAGGCCAGACCCACCAGGACGGCCAGAATGGCGCATTGCACGGGCAAACTGCGGCGGCCCAGCAATATGCGAGACATTCCGGCAATCAGACTGCTGCGGAAGGTCTGGACCGGGCCGGGCGGCATTGTGCCGAAAGCGGGCAAAGCAGCGCGGGCGGCGGTATCAAATGGCATGATTCGGGTCTCGCGCGGGGTGTTTCCGTCACCTTAACGGATCACAGCCCGGAACCAAAACATGCTGAATCGCGGAAGGGTCGGCCCCTGACAGGCCGACCCCGGCGTTTGATCAGTGCAAACCCGACAGGCCGCGCATCTGGCGCATGTCACTGTGCAGCGCATCTTGCAGGCTGCGGGCCAGCGCGCTTGCCCGCAAGGCCTCGTCGCGCAGGGCGGTTTGCGCATCGCGCAGCAGCCGGTCGCGCGCGTCACCCAGCAGGTGATCCTCGGCTTCGGTGGGCGGGAACAGGCAAGCGACGGCGGCCCCCGCCGCCAGCGCCACCGCGCCCGAGGCAAAGGGATGGGTCTCCACCGTCATGCGGCTTTTCTCGGCCAGCGAGAGGCGCGCCAGCCAAAGCCGCTCCCGGGCCTCGATGGCCTGATCCCGGGCCGCGCCGGTCAGGCCATCTAGCCCGCGCAGCAAGGCCTTGCGCGTGTCGCGGCTCAGTGCGGCCAGAACCTCGGCCCGGTGTTTGGCCAATTGCGCGGCGGGCGCGAGGCCACGGCGCGCCGCATCGTCGATACGGTCCAGCAAATGCTGTGCGCGACTGCGCAGCCCCTGCGCCTCGTCCAGCCATTCCTTGTGCGGATCGACGGGCGCGGGCGCGGGCGGGCCGCCCTCGTCTTCCCAACGCGTCAGCGCCTCGTAGCGCGTGCCGGCCATGGCGCCGCCGGGTTCTTCGATCAGGGGTGAGTCCGCGCGGCGCCGCCCGAGGATCAGCGCGGCCAGCGCCACCCCTGCCGCCGCCGCCACGATGGGCTGCGCCCGCACCATGGCATCCAGATGCGAGAGCATCGGCCCCGCCTGCGCCCGCAGGGCTTCCTTGCCCTCGGCCATCAAATGCGACGGGCTGAGACGATCCGTCAGGGCATTGAGCGACTGCGCCAAAGCCAGACGCTCCTGCTCCAGAGAGCGCTCGATCTCATGAAGGTTGGTATCAGACATTTCGCACTCCTTTCTCTGTCAAGCCTGCGCCAATGGCCTCGGCATCCTGCCGCAGGCCGCGCAGGGCGCGGTCGGGCCAAAGCGCCTTCAGGCGCAGGGCGGCCCGCCCCATGGACAGCAAGATCCAGGCCAGCAGGCACAGACCCAGCCCCACGGCCAGCGCGGCCCAAGCGGGCCCCATGCCGGTTTTGGCGAGGGCGGCCACCGCAGCCCCGGCCAACACGTTCAGACCCACCAAGGCAAGCACCGCTGCAACAGCAATCTTGCCGAGACCCGCGCTCGCGGCGCGCAGCCCCTCGGTGGCCTCGGCACGCGCAAGGCGAAGCTCGCCCTGCACCAGCCGCCCTAGCCCGGTCACCACGTCATTCAGCAAGGTGGCGGCGGGCGGTTCGCGATGCGCACCCTGATCCATCAGACACGCGGCCCCTGATCGTGGCGGCGCTGCGCCGAGGCGCGCACAAAACGGGCCAGCGCAAAACCGGCCACGGCGGCCGCGGCCATGAAGGCACCGGGGTGGCGCTTTGCCAGCACTTTCACATCAGAGGTGAGGTCTGCGACCGAGCGCTGGCGCAGCGCGTCGGATGCCGAGCTGAGGCCCTGCGCCACCGAGCCCAGAACACGCGATTTCAGCGCATCGTCCTGACCCTCTGCCGAGGCGCGGTTCAGCGTGGCCGCCAGCCGATCACCCACATCCGACAGGCTTTCGCGGGCACTATCGGCCTTTTCCACCGCGACATCGCGCACGGCCGACAGGGTGGAGCTGGCACCGGCCAGAATGGCATCCTTGGAGTCTTGCGCGGTGTCCGTCACCTTGCGCAGCATGTCGCCCATGCGGGACTGGCCGTCCTCGGCCGCATCGCGGGCGCCATCCGCCAGATCCTCTGCCGCGCGCTTGGCGGCGGTGGCGCCGTCCTCGGTGGCGCGCAGCGCGGCCTTGCCCGCATCGCGTGCCTTGTCGGTCAAGGCATCGGCGGCATCATGGATGGTTTTCTTGGGGGTCGCGTTCATCACAGTCCTCCTCGGTTCCGTTTGCGCCATGCCGCGATATGAGAGAGGCATGGGCTTCTGGGGAGGCAACGTTCTGAAATCGAATTGGTTCCGGTTTTACGCTAAAACATCATCACGTTTTTAAGACCGGAGACTTATGTCATGTCATGCCAAAAGCGGCGAAGCAATCGCCTCGCCGCGCGTTCGGTCTTTGACATGTTTTACGCCGCAAGGCGCAGGGCACTGGCCGGGGCTGTTTTCAAATGCACGGGCAACCCGGTTTCTGAAAACCGCCTCAGAAACGCCGTCAGAGAGGCTTTCGCAGGCCCGTCCGACACAAAAAGCCGCACCTCGGCCTCGGGCGTCTTTCGCAGACTGGGCAGAAAGGTCAGAATGGTGCGCATCACGGCAAAAACATCTTCGGCATTTTCGCCATTGGCGGCCAGAACCAGACGGCGCAACACGCCCTCTGTGCGCACATTGGCCAAAAGCGCGGTCAATGAGGCGCTGCGGCGAAAATCGGTCCAGATCGGAATGATGCCGGGCAAAGCCAACTCGGCCAGCGCCAGCCGGACCCGCGACGGCCCGGCCACCAAGGCCGTCTCACCGGGGGCCAAGGCCGTGCAGACGGGGGGCAGGCCAAGGGCCGCATCGTTCAACAAAAGCAGTTTCGGTGCGGCAAAGTGCTGTGCGGGCTCGTGGTCGGTCATGAAAGCCTCGTGCTGGTGCCGGGACCAACGCGCGGGGGGCGCTATGGTTCCCCGGCCAGAATGGCCTCGGCCACGGCTTCGCCAAGATCATGACTGGCGGTGATGCCCTGCACAAAGGGCAGGCGTGACAGCAGATAGGGCGCGGCGGGAAGGAACAACCGCCCCTGCTGCCCGGCGATGGCAAAGTGGTCATTCATCGGCACCGGGCCTTCCTCGGTGCCCAAGGCCGCCCGCAGCGAGGGGAAGGGCAGATCGGCAATGCCAAGGCTGCGCTGGCCCCGCGCGTCGATGAAGATGGCAAAGCGGCGCCGTTCACCGCTTTCGGCCTGCACTTCGGTTTCACCCGCCTTCCGCTCCAGATTATACGCCTCGCCCAGCGCGAAAATATCCAACACCCCCGCCCGATGCAGCGCCAGCAAGCGGTGGATGGATTGGGGCGGGACGGCGGCGTAATTGTCGATGAACACGCGTTTCAGCGCGTCAAAGCGCTCCCGGTCCGTTTCGGTCAGATGGGCCACCATGGTCTCCATCGGCTCGTGCATGCGCAGGATGGCATAGCGCCATTCGACCACCCGGCGGGCGGCGGTGTTGCGCTCTACCTGCGCCAGATTGCTTTTGGCCCAGTCGAACGGATCGGCGGCCAGACGCGGCGCGAAATAGGCCTCGGCAAAGCCTTCGGGCGTCAGATGGGCGAGGCCGATGGCCTCGGTATAGGCCGGGTCGGCTGCGGCCATTTCTGCCACGAAACGCGCCCAAAGGCGGTCCAGCAAGCCGTCGCTGCCCTGCGCCACTTCGCTGTCCAGCGCGGCCTCGCTCATGTGTTGCAAGGGGCGGTATGGGATCGGGCACCAGAAATCCGCCTCGGGCAAGAGGCCTTGGCGCGACATCAGCGTCAGGCGCAGGTCGCTGGCATCAGGGTCAGGATGGAAGGTCAGCGCGCCCCCGGCATCTTCGTCAAAGCGGCCATGCTGACAGGCGACCGCCATCGCCGCGTCGATCCCGCTGAGCGAGGTGCCCAGAATACCGACCGAGGTGGCGGGCAGCGCGGCCTCCATCAGCCCGGTCCAGGGCGAGACGAAAACACCCGGATCGTGGTCCGGGTCTTCGGGCCAGTCATGCCCGGTCGCCAGAACGACATGGCTGAACAGCAGGCTCTCGCTGCCGTCGGACCCGTCAAAGGTGACGCGGACCTCATCGCCCACCCGTGCCACGTCGGTGACCCGCGCCTGTTCGCGCAGCGCCACGCGATGCCCGCGCGCGCGCCGTTTCCAGCATATGTTCCAGCCGGTCGCGGAACCAAGCGCCAAGCACAAGGCGGGGCAGAAACTGGCGCTCGTGCAGCCCTGACGGATCGACGCCACAGGCCTGCAACAAAACAACCGGCTGGCGGTGCAGCCAGTCGAGATAGGTCTCTCCCAGGGGTGGAATTTCAATGCTGGCAATATTGGCCAGCATGGTCACCTGCGCCGAATCCGGGCTGTAGGGCTGCCCCACCCCGGCAAGCGGCGCGGCCTCGAACAGGGTCACCGTCAGGGGGCGCTCGGAGGCGAGGAGGTGATGCAGCGTGTAAAGCCCGGTCGGTCCGGTGCCAACAATCGCAATGTTACGCGGGCGGGGCGGGTTTTGGACGGGATGATCTTGCATCGGGCACCCAACACAGAAACAGGAGGGGCAGCGGCCCTGCCCCTCTGCGATGGAAACAGGGTATTACAGGTCCACGGCGGCGCGGGTGCCAAGATCCGGGGTTTGGCCCTTGAGGACACCCTTCACCACGCTTGCAATACCGCGCAACAGGCCGTGCCCATCCCAGACATCGGCATGGCCGGGATCAATCTCCAGCACCACCACGTCATGCACCTCGGGGCCTTCCGGCCAGAACAGTTCGGCACCGGGGTTCCACAGCGATTGCACCAGAATACGGTCGGCATTCACCGTAGCCTTGGCCTGCAAGGCGATATGGTCGCCGCGTCCCTGATAGGACAGGAACACCTTGCCATCGGCCCGCACATCCTGCGCCGCCGGCGAATTGGCTTCGGTCAGGATATAGATCAGCCCGCGCTCTGGCCGGGGGATGGTGGACATCGGCCGCCCGTTGAGGCCCGCGTCAAAGGTGGTGCTGTTGCGGGTGACCAGCATGGCAATATCAATCGTCTTCATCATCTCCCAGACCTTTTCGGGGGAAACCGCTTCGGGCTCTGCGGCATCATGGGTCTGGATCAGGGTCTCGGGGGTCATGGCTCTGCTCCTGTTGCCGGGCGGCCAGGGCGGCCCGGAGACTTGCTTCGCCGCACCAACGCGAGGAGGCTTCGCCCGGTTCCCAAACATCCCCCACAGCCCCGCCCCTTGGAAATGGCTCGACAGGGCGCATATTCTGCAAAGGGGCGCATGGCCTGCCCCGACGGGAGGCCCGCTTGCCACAACCGCCCTTGCTCATCCCCAAGCCCGAGGGACTGTATTGCCCGGACGGCGATTTCTACATCGACCCCATGCGCCCGGTGCCGCGCGCGCTGGTGACCCATGGCCATGCCGATCACGCGCGCGCGGGCCATGGCGCCGTGCTGGCCACGCGGCAAACGCTGGAGATCATGGCGATCCGCTATGGCGAGGGCTTTGCCGGGCAGCGGCAGGCGGCTGAGGGGCCGCTGCGGCTGGGCAATGTGGATGTCAGCTTTCACCCCGCCGGGCATGTGCTGGGCTCGGCCCAGATCGCGGTGACGGCGGGGGCGCAGCGGGTGGTGGTCTCGGGCGATTATGCCCGGGTGCCGACGCCCACCTGCGCGCCGTTCGAGCCGGTGCCTTGCGACATCTTCGTCACCGAGGCCACCTTTGCCCTGCCGGTGTTTCACCACCCGCCACCCGAGGCCGAGATCGCGCGGCTGCTGGCCAGCGTGGCCGCCTACCCGGACCGGGCGCATCTGGTGGGGGCCTATGCGCTTGGCAAGGCGCAACGGGTGATCGCGGCACTGCGGCAAGGCGGATGGCAGGCCCCGATCCATATTCACGGCGCCTTGCAGCGGCTTTGCGATTATCACATCGCGCAGGGCATCGACCTTGGCGATCTGCGCCCCGCCACCGAGACGCGCGGCAAGAAGGCCGATTTCGCCGGGGCCATCGTCATTGCGCCGCCCTCGGCCTTTGCTTCCACCTGGGCGCAGCGCTTCCCGGACCCGGTGATCTGCTTTGCCTCGGGCTGGATGCAGGTTCGGGCGCGCGCCCGGCAAAGGGGGGTGGAGCTGCCTCTGGTGATCTCGGATCATGTCGACTGGCCGCAATTGACCGCCACCATCGCAGAAGTGAACCCCGCCGAGGTCTGGATCACGCATGGCCGCGAGGATGCCCTGATGCGCTGGTGCGAGATGCAGGGCCGGGCGGCGCGGCCCCTGCATCTGGTGGGTTACGAGGAGGAGGCCGAATGAGCCTGAGCGCCTTTGCCACCTTGCTGGAACGCCTCGCCTTCACCCCGCAGCGCGGGCGCAAGGAGCAATTGCTGATCGCCGCCTTTGCCAGCCAGCCCGACCCGGATCGCGGCTTGATGCTGGCGGCACTGACCGGCGATTTGCGGCTGCGGCAGGTGACGCCGGGCCTGTTGCGCGGGCTGGCGGAAACGCGGGTCGACGCGCAGCTTTTTGCCGCCAGCTATGATTTCGTGGGCGATTTGGCCGAAACGATCGCCCTGATCTGGCCGGTCAGCGGCAGCGATAGCCCCAGCCTGTCGGAGGTGGTGGCGGAACTGGCCGAAACCCCCAAGACCCGGCTGCCCGGCGTGATTGCGGCGCGGCTGGATGGCCTCGGCCCGTCCGAGCGTTACGCCTATCTGAAGCTCGCCACCGGGGCGCTGCGAGTGGGCGTTTCGGCCCGGCTGGCGCGCAGCAGCTTTGCCGCCTGGGCCGGGCTGCCGCTGGCCGAGGTGGAGGAAATCTGGCACGCCCTCGCGCCCCCCTATGCCGAGCTGTTCGCCTGGGGCACCGGCGGCCCGCGCCCCGAGGCCGCCAGCCGGGTGCCGTTTCGCCCGGTCATGCTGTCGACCGCAACCGACCTTGAGGCCCTGTCGGCGCTGGACCCCGCAGATTATGCAGCGGAATGGAAATGGGATGGCATCCGGGTGCAGGCGGTCAGCGATGGCGGGCTGAAACGGCTCTATTCCCGCACGGGCGAGGATATCAGCGGCGCCTTTCCCGATGTGATCGCCCTGATGGATTTTGAAGGAGCGCTGGATGGCGAATTGCTGGTGCGGCGCGGCGCGCAAATCGGCAGCTTTGCCGAATTGCAACAAAGGCTGAACCGCAAGACGGTCAGCGCGGCGCTGCTGCGCAGCCATCCGGCGGGGTTGCGGCTGTATGATGCGCTGATCTGGCAAGGGCGTGACCTGCGCGCGCTGTCCTATGATGCCCGCCGCGCCGTGCTGGCCGAGCTGCCGTTGGGGCCGCAGATCGACCTGTCGCCGCAACTGCCCTTTGCCAGTTGGGAAGACCTGGCGGCGCTGCGCGCCAATCCGCCCGAGGCGGTGATTGAAGGCGTGATGATCAAGCGCCGCGACAGTGCCTATCTGGCCGGGCGGGTGAAAGGCCCATGGTTCAAATGGAAGCGCGACCCGTTCCTGATTGACGCCGTGCTGATGTATGCTCAGCGCGGGCATGGCAAACGCTCGGGCTATTACTCCGATTTCACCTTTGGCGTCTGGCACGGCGAGGACCTGGTGCCGGTGGGCAAGGCCTATTTCGGCTTCACCGATGCCGAGCTGAAAGAGCTGGACCGTTTCGTGCGCACCCACACAATCGAGCGCTTTGGCCCCATGCGGTCAGTCGCGCGCAGCAAGGTGGTGGAGGTGGCCTTCGAGGGCCTGAACCGCTCGTCCCGGCACAAATCCGGGGTGGCGATGCGCTTTCCCCGCATCAATCGCATCCGCGACGACAAACCGGCCAGCGAGGCCGATCATCTGGAAACCCTGCAAGCCATGCTGCCGTCCGACGGCTGACGCAACGACGCCCTTTTCTTGCGCCCACCGTGAACGTATAGTGAACAAATGGTAAAGCGCACACTGACCGAAAAGTTGGCGATTCTGGCGGATGCGGCCAAATATGATGCCTCCTGCGCGTCTTCCGGCGGCGAGCGGCGGGATTCGCGCGATGGCAAAGGGCTTGGCTCCTCCGGCGGCTCCGGGATTTGCCACGCCTATGCGCCGGACGGGCGCTGCATCTCGCTGCTCAAAATCCTGATGACCAATTTCTGCATTTATGACTGCGCCTATTGCGTGAACCGGGTGTCCTCGCATGTCGAACGCGCGCGGTTCAGCGTGGAGGAGGTGGTGCGGCTGACGGTAGAGTTTTACCGCCGCAATTACATCGAGGGGCTGTTCCTGTCTTCGGGCATCATCCGCTCGCCCGATGAAACCATGGCCGACATGACGCGCATCGCGCGCACCCTGCGGCAACAGGAAGGGTTTCGCGGCTATATCCACCTGAAAACCATTCCCGATGCCGCGCCCGAGTTGATCGAGGAGGCGGGCCGCTGGGCCGACCGGCTGTCGATCAATGTGGAGCTGCCGACCGAGCAGGCGATGCAGGCGCTGGCGCCCGAGAAATCGCCGCGCACCATCCGCCGCGCCATGGCCGATGTGCGCGCCCGGCGCGAGGCGGCGCAGGATAAAAGCCATGCCGGCAAACGCCCGGCCCGCTTTGCGCCGGCCGGGCAATCGACCCAGATGATCGTGGGCGCCGATGCCGCGACGGATGGGCAGATCCTGTCCAACGCGGCGCAGCTTTATGGCAGCTACAAGCTGGGCCGGGTGTACTACTCGGCCTTTTCGCCGATCCCGGATGCCTCGCAGCTGCTGCCCTTGATCCGCCCGCCCTTGCTGCGCGAACACCGGCTGTATCAGGCGGATTGGCTGATGCGCTTTTATGAATTTTCGCCCGGCGAGATTGCCCCGCAAGGCGGGATGCTGGATCTGGAGGTGGACCCGAAAATGGCCTGGGCACTGGCGCATCGGGAGCATTTTCCGGTGGATGTGAACCGTGCCCCCCGCGAGATGCTGCTGCGGGTGCCGGGCTTTGGCACCAAATCTGTGGCGCGGATGCTGGAGGCCCGGCGGCATCGCACATTGCGCTATGAGGATTTGTTGCGCATGGGCTGCGTGCTGCGCCATGCGCAACCCTTCATCACCCTGCCGGGATGGAGCCGCGCGCCGGGCCTTGACGATGCACATTTGCGGGCGCGCTTTGCCGCGAAGCCCGAACAATTGTCACTGTTCTGATGCAGGTTATCACCCTGCCCCTGATTGGCACCGTAGCGGCATGGCGGGCCGAGGCGCGCCGTCTGGCACAGCAAGGCGTGCGGCCCGAGGAGGTTCTATGGCAGCGCGGTGAAAGGGCTGCCGATCTTTTTGCGCAGGCCACGCCGCAAGGCGCCACAGCGCCCCCGCTGACGCTCCCGCGCGAGGCGGTTGCGGCGATGGAGGGCGCACTTTGTCACAGCGACCCGCAGCGCTTCGCCCGCGCCTATGACATCGTGCTGCGTCTGGCGCAGGGGCGGCTGCGATGGGGCGACCGCAGCGACCCGGCGCTGCACAAGCTGCTGATGCAGGAAAAGGCGGTGCGGCGCGACATTCACAAGATGCACGCCTTTGTGCGCTTTCGCGAGGTGGGCGCGCCGGACGCGCCGCGCCGGGCCTTTGCCGCCTGGTTCGAGCCGGATCACCCGATCACCGAGGCTGCGACGCCGTTCTTTGCCAACCGATTTGGCGATATGGACTGGATCATCGCCACGCCCGATCTGACCGCAAGGTTCGAGTGCGGCGCCCTTCGGTTTGAGGAGACACGCACCGAATTTCGCCCGCCGCCCGATGCGACCGAAGATCTGTGGCGCACCTACTTTGCCCATATCTTCAATCCGGCGCGGCTGATGGTTTCGGCCATGACCTCGGAAATGCCGCGCAAATACTGGAAGAACCTGCCAGAGGCAGAGCTGATCCCCGATCTGATCCGCACCGCCCCGGCGCGCGCCCGTGCAATGCAGGAGGCCGCGCCCACGCTGCCCCATGCTCATGTCGCGAAATTGCGCCCCAAGCGGCCGGAATGACCGCATTCGGGCGCGAATCTGCGGATCAGACCGGCAGCTTGACCCGCGCCTCGCGTTCCCAATTGCGAGAGGAGAGGAAGGCGATCAGCGCTTCGGCCCCGGTCGGAAGATCGAGGGTGAAGGCATCGGCTTCGACCCCGGCCTTGGCCATAAGCGGCGCCGCCTGCGCGGTATAGCCGATGGCCTTGCAATGGGCATAGGCATCCGACACGAAATCCAGCGCAGCCTTTTCGCCGGTCAAGGCCATGGCCCCGGCCTCTGACAAGACAAGCGCCACTGCATCAAAGAGGACAGAGGGCGCTCCATCCAGCTTTTCATCCGCTGGCAGATGCTTGCCGCCCTTCAGCATGACACCGCCCACCTTCGGCGCGATGATCTTGACGGTGGCCTGCGCCGCCTCGGCCGCGACTTGCAGCGCGGCGATCACGGTCGCATCCACATCGTCGCTGACCAGAATGCCCAAACAGCGGCCTGCCACTGGCGCCTCGTGCCGCAGGATGGACAAGGCATCCGAGGGCGGCATGTCGATGGGCGGCTGCGCCATGGGCGCCGGTTTCGGCAGCTTCATGCCCAGACCATCGGCCACGCGCTGTGCCAGAACCTCGTCCAGATTGCGCAACTGCGCCACAGTGCGTTCGCGCACATAGGGCAGCTTGACCTTCGACAGCTCGAACACCAGCGCGGCGACGATATGGGTCTGCTCCGGCGCGGTCTGCGAGTGATAGAACATCCGCGCCTGGGTGAAGTGGTCAGCAAAGCTTTCTGCCCGGATGCGCAGCTTCTCGGTGGCCGGCTCTTGCAGCCGTGCCAGCGACTGAAACCCCTGATCACTGGCGCGCGGGCCGGGATCTTCGCCAGCCTCATGCAGGCTGTTCGGTTCGTAATTGGCGCGGCCCTTGGGGATTTGCGTTTGCATCATCCCGTCGCGCTGAAAATTCTGCATCGGGCATTTCGGGGCATTCACCGGGATCTGGTGAAAATTCGTGGTGCCCAACCGGGATTTCTGCGTATCGAGATAGGAGAACAGCCGCCCCTGAAGCAGCGGGTCATTGGAAAAATCAATGCCCGGCACCACGTTCGAGGGCAGGAAGGCCACCTGCTCGGTCTCGGCAAAGAAATTGTCGGGCATGCGATCCAGCACCAGACGCCCGATGATGCGCAGCGGAATGTCTTCCTCGGGGATCAGCTTTGTGGCGTCCAGCACGTCATAGGGCTGTTTGGCGGCCCAATCCTCGTCAAAGGTCTGAATGCCCAGATCCCATTCCGGGTAATTGCCGGTCGTGATCGCCTCGTAAAGATCACGGCGGTGATAATCGGGGTCGGCGCCGGAAATCTTGACGGCCTCGTCCCAGGTGGTCGATTGCACGCCCAGGCGCGGCTTCCAGTGGAACTTCACCATTTTGGCCGCGCCCTCGGCATTGACCAACTGGAAGGTATGGACGCCAAAGCCCTGCATCATCCGGAAACTGCGCGGCAAGGTGCGATCCGACATCGCCCACATCACCATATGCAGCGATTCCGGCATCAGCGAGATGAAATCCCAGAATGTGTCATGCGCCGTCGCCGCCTGCGGAAAGCCGCGATCAGCCTCGGGCTTTACCGCATGCACCAGATCGGGAAATTTTATCGCGTCCTGAATGAAGAAAACCGGAATGTTGTTGCCGACCAGATCCCAGTTGCCCTCATCCGTATAGAATTTCACCGCGAACCCCCGCACATCGCGCGGCGTGTCCTTCGACCCCTTCGACCCGGCCACGGTGGAAAAGCGCGTAAACACCGGCACCCGGGCGCCCTTCTTCTGGAACAGGCTGGCCCGTGTCAGCTCGGGGATCGGGTCGGTGCATTCAAAAAATCCATGCGCACCGGTGCCACGGGCATGGACGATCCGCTCCGGGATGCGCTCGTGATCGAAATGGAAGATCTTCTCGCGCAGCACGAAATCTTCCAGCAGCGTCGGCCCACGCGCACCCGCACGCAGCGAATTCTGATTGTCAGAAACGGGAATCCCATGATTGGTGGTAAGGGGCGCGCCACCGGTTTGCCGGGTTTCGCCGCCCTGACCGATATGGGTTTCGATACTTGTATCGGGAGAAGAGGTCTTCGCAGATACGGACATCGCACATGCCTTCCGGTTGAGACTGACAGGTTCAGCACAACACGTCAGGCCGCAGATGGTTCCGGGCCGCGTCCTGAAAGGCGAGAGAGGGGCTTTGCCCCTCTCCCGGCCGGATCAGCCCATCCGCTCGGAAGCATAGCTGCCCGGCGAGGGCGGGAAGACCACGGTCTTGTTTCCGTTCAGGAAAACCCGGCGATGGACATGGGCGTGAATGGCGCGGGCCAGAACCTGCGCCTCCACATCGCGGCCAAGGCTGACATAATCCTCGCCCGATTGGGCATGGGTCACGCGGATGATGTCTTGCTCGATGATCGGGCCTTCATCCAGATCGGTGGTGACGTAATGCGAGGTGGCGCCGATCAACTTCACGCCGCGTTCAAAAGCCTGCTTGTAGGGATTGGCGCCCTTGAAGCTGGGGAGGAAGGAGTGGTGGATGTTGATGATGCGGCCCGACATGGCGGCGCACATCTCCTCCGACAGCACCTGCATATAGCGCGCCAGCACGATCAGCTCGGCCCCGGTTTCGCGCACAACGCGCATCTGCTCGGCCTCGGCCTGCGCCTTGTTTTCCTTGGTCACCTTGATGCAGTAATAGGGAATATCCTGATTTACCACGACCTTCTGGTAATCCATGTGGTTCGAGATCACGGCCACGATCTCGATCGGCAGGGCGCCAATGCGCGAGCGATAGAGCAGGTCGTTCAGGCAATGGCCAAAGCGCGAGACCATGATGATGACCTTCATCTTTTCGCCCGCCGCGCCGATCTGCCATTCCATGCCGAAGGGCTTGGCGATGGCGGCAAAGTCTTCGCGCAGCTTGGCGGCGCTGACGCCTTCTTCGCTGGCGAAGGTCACGCGCATGAAGAACCGGCCGGTCTCGCGGTCGTCAAACTGGGCGCTGTCGGTGATGTTGCACCCTTGGCCGGCCAGAAAGCCCGAGATGGCCGCAACAATCCCGCGGGTGGAGGGGCAGGTGACGGTGAGAACGAAGTTCGAGGAGGAGGAGGTCATCAGTGGATTTCCTGAGCGATGAGCGGCCTTGAAGCGTCGCCATGTGGGCAGGACGACGGGGCGCTTTATGCGACATATCGACGCCGAAAGCGACACACAGCACGAAGTTTCAGCAGAAAACGTCATCGCCCCTTGTTTTTTGCTGCCGCCTTGCCTCGGGCAGGCTGGCGCGGCAATGCTAGCCCCAAAGGGAGGGCACCATGAAACGGGCGTGGCAAAGGATGCTGTCGGGGCGCAGGCTGGACCTGCTGGACCCGACCCCCATGGATATCGAGGTGGAGGACATCGCGCATGGCCTGGCCTTTGTCGCGCGCTGGAATGGGCAGACCATTGGCGATCACCCCTATTCGGTCGCCGAACATTCGGTTCTGGTGGAGCGGATTTTTGCGCTGCAAAATCCGGGAATTGCGCCGAAATGGAAACTGGCCGCCCTTTTGCATGACGCGCCCGAATATGTGATCGGCGATATGATCAGCCCGGTGAAAGCCGCGATTGGCGCCGCCTATGGCGAATTGGATCAACGGCTCACGGCGGCGATCCATCTGCGCTTTGGCCTGCCCGCGCAATTGCCCGCCGCGATCAAGAAATCCATCAAGACGGCAGACAAGGTTTCGGCTTGGCTGGAGGCAGTGCAGATTGCGGGTTTTGACGTGTCCGAAGCCAACCGGCTTTTCGGGCGCCCGGCCGAGGCGGTGATGCGCGAGGTCGAAATCCGCCTGCGGCCGCCCAGAGAGGTGCGGGCCGCCTATACGGCCCGCCACCTGGAGTTATTGCAAGAGATTGACGGTTAAACCGCCAGATCCTCGGGCGATTTGCCATCGGCCAGCGCGGCCTCGAACCAACGCGGTTTGCGGCCACGGCCCGACCAGGTTTCGGCCGAATTGGCCGGGTTGGCATATTTGGCCGAAGCGGGCGCCCGTTTGCGCACCGGCGCCGTGCCCAGCAATTCGGCAAGGCTGAAACCCATCTGGCGCGCGCGGTCTTCAAGCTCGGCCACGGCTTCTTTCTTTTTACGATCCTCATAAGACGCAATAGCGCGCGCAACTTGGGATTGCAGTTCTTTCAGTTCTTTCAGCGAAAGCGCGTTCAGATCCATCAGGAAGTCCTTTTGCGGGTGTTCGGGCGATCCTTGTGAAACAGCAGAAATCGCAAGCACGGATATTTTATTATCCGCGCTTATAATCCGATATGGACCAACCGGCAATCTTATTTCGGGCTTATTTCGGGCTGCGCTTTGCCAGGATGCGCTGAAGGGTGCGCCGGTGCATGTTCAAACGGCGCGCGGTTTCCGAGACATTGCGGTCGCACATCTCGTAAACGCGCTGGATATGCTCCCACCTCACACGATCCGCCGACATCGGGTTTTCCGGCGGTTCTGGCAAAACCTCGCCCCGGGCCAAAAGCGCATTTGTCACTTCATTCGCATCGGCGGGTTTTGAAAGATAATCGGTGGCCCCGATTTTCACCGCCGCCACAGCGGTCGCAATGGCGCCATAGCCGGTCAGAACCACAATGCGGCAATCGGGACGACGCTCGCGCAGCGCCTCGACCACATCAAGGCCATTGCCATCCTCAAGCCGCAGATCGACCACGGCATAGGCAGGCGGGCGGCTTTGCGCGATGGCTTTGCCCGCCGCCACGCTTTCCGCCGTTTCGGGAATGAAACCGCGCTTTTCCATCGCCTTGGCAAGGCGTTTCACAAAGGGCTCATCATCATCGACCAGCAGCAACGTGCGGTCCGGGCCCAGCTCGGCGCTCAGATCATCCATCATTGCTTCATCCCTGTTTCACGCCATCCCGCACAATATCTAGGCCGCTTTGGCCCAAAGGTCAATTTTTCGGCAGGCTTTTCGCGGCCTCCATGTAGCAGGCGGTAGTTTCGGCCATCTGTTCCGGCGTGGTCTCGCGTTTGAAAAACTCGACAAAACCGATTTGCGGCAAGACCAGATAGGTGAAGGTCGAATGATCCACGAGGTAAAATTCATCCTCGGCGGGCTGTGCCTTGAAATAGGTCTTGTAGGCCAGCGATGCCGCCTTCACCTGTTCGGCGCTGCCGGTCAGGCCCACCATCTTGGGATGCAGATTGGCGGCATAATCCTTCATCACCTGCGGCGTATCGCGGGCCGGGTCGACCGAGATGAACACCGGCTGGGCATCAAGGCCCTGAGCCTCGAGCAGGTCCACCGCCTGCGCATTGCGGGCCGCGTCAAACGGGCAGACATCAGGACAGAACGTATAGCCGAAATAAACCAGCGAGGGTTTGGTGATCACCTGCGCATCGGTAACCGTCTGGCCTGCCCCATTGACCAGCGTGAACGCACCGCCGATCGTGCCACCGCCGACGGCGCCCTGACGGCAGGCAACAAAGGGGTCACCGGGGCTGCTGAGTTGACGATAGACCAAAGGCCCGGCCACCAGCCCAACCAGGGCCGCAACGGCAATTCCTGCGTAAAGTTTCTGCATCGGGCTCTCCGCGCTGGTTTCCGGCCTGTTCCGGGCGCATTGATCCTGCATGACAAGCCTTTTAACAATGCCAAATCCGCAACTGCGGCAGGAAGCCACCCCATGACCGATCTTGCTTTCCCTTCCTCTGGCGGTGTGTTGCAACTGCGCACCCTGACGCTGATCCGCTGGGCCGCCATTCTGGGTCAGGGCGCAACATTGCTGATCGCGCATCTGTCTTTTGGCATTGGCCTGCCGGTCGGGCTGTGCCTGCTGGTGATCGGGCTGTCGGTGATCGGCAATCTGTTCCTGCAATTCCTGTATCCCGAAAGCACCCGCCTGTCCGAGCATCAGGTGTTTCTGGTGCTGAGCTTCGATCTGGCGCAGCTTTCGCTGCTGTTGTGGCTGACCGGCGGGCTGACCAATCCGTTCGTGTTGCTGATCGTAGCGCCTGTCACGATCTCGGCCACGGCGCTGAGCGGGCGGGCCACGCTGGTGCTGGGCGGGGCAGCGATTGCCTGCGTTTCCGCCTTGTCAGTGACGCATTTGCCGCTGTCCCTGCCCGGCGGCCTGGCCTTCACCCTGCCCCCGCTTTTTGCCTTTGGCTTCTGGCTGGCGGTGGTGATCGGCATCCTGTTCCTCGGCTCTTATGCGCATCGCGTTTCGGGCGAAATCCACACCATGCAAGAGGCCTTGCTGGCCACGCAGATGGCCCTGGCGCGGGCGCAGAAGCTGACCGATCTGGGCGGCGTCGTGGCGGCGGCGGCGCATGAGCTGGGCACGCCGCTGGCCACCATCAAGCTGGTCAGCGCCGAATTGATCGACGAGCTGGACGATCAGCCAGAGCTGCAATCCGATGCCAAGCTCATCCGGGAGCAGGCCGACCGCTGCCGCGAGATTCTGCGCAGCATGGGTCGCGCCGGCAAGGATGACCTGCATCTGCGGCAGGCGCCGCTTTCCGCCCTGATGGCCGAGGCGGCCGAGCCTCACATGTCGCGCGGCAAAACAGTGGTCTTCACGCTGACCCCGCCGCAACCCGATGCGACAGACCTGTTGGTGCAACGCCAGCCCGAGGTGCTGCATGGCCTGCGCAACCTCATTCAGAACGCGGTGGATTTTGCGCATTCCACCGTTACGGTCGAGGCGGAATGGACGACCGACCAGCTGATCATGCGCATCCGCGATGATGGCCCCGGCTATCCGGCGCATGAGCTGGGTCGGCTTGGCGAACCCTTTCTGCGCAACCGGAAGTCTGCGCCGGAACCCAGCCAGAAGCAGGATCAGCGCCCGGAATATGAGGGCATGGGGCTGGGCCTTTTCATTGCCAAAACCCTGCTGGAACGCACTGGGGCGCGGCTTTCCTTTGCCAATCTGGGGGCCGAGGCCGGAGGCGGCGCCATTGTCGAGCTGCGCTGGCCGCTGGCACGCATCGTGGCGCCCACCGGGGCTTTGGGGGAAAATCCGCTCAACACCTGATGGGCGGACGCGCCGCCTGCGCCTCGCCGCCATCTCGCCTTAACCAAGCGTTAACCTTCCAGCCGCAAGCTGGGGAAAAGGCAGAATGCTTGGGGATTCGAGATGCTGACGGATTGGGTGCCCTCGGTGGTGCTGGTGCTGACCTGCGGCCTGATCGCGCTTGGCTGCATTTTCATCCTCGCCGCCCTGCAAAGCAGCGGTGATCGCAGCGCCACCACCGTCTTTGCAGATCGCAGCGGCGGAACCACCTTCCTGTTCGATGACGAAATGCTGCTCGACGCCACGCCTGCCGCCAAGGCGCTTATTGCGCAGGGGGGCACCGGCTCGCCATGGTTGCGCCTGCTGGCCTATCTGGCACCGCGCTTCCCGGATGTGGAAAACCGGCTGGCCGTGCTGCCCGAGATCGGGCGGGTGGCGCTGACCGAAGTTCAGGCAGATGGCAGCATGCTTGCCATCGAGGCCGAATTGCGCGGCGGCCTCACCCGGATCACCCTGCACGAGGCTGAAACCCTGCCCGAGAAAGGCAGCCAGGATCTGCTGACCCAAAAGGCCCTGCAACAAGAGGTGCAGCAGCTGCGCGCCGCCATTGCCCGTACACCGATGCTGATCTGGCGGGAAACCGCTTCGGGCGAGGTGATCTGGGCCAATGCCCGCTACCTGAGCGAGGCCGCAGCGCGGCTGGAGCCGGGGCGCGATCTCACATGGCCGCTGCCGCAGCTGTTTGACGGCCGCATGACGGCAACCCATGTGACACAGGGCTTTACCAGCCACCGGCACAAGCTGGCCTCACCGAATGGCGAGGGCAACTGGTATGACCTGACGCATGAGGAAGATGGCAGCGAGCGCCTGTTCTATGCGACCCCCTGTGACCTGACGGTAAGGGCCGAATCCGCCTTGCGCGATTTCACCCAGACCCTGACCAAAACCTTCGCGCATCTGCCCACCGGACTGGCGATCTTTGATCGCCAGCGCCAGCTTGCGCTGTTCAACCCGGCTTTGCTGGACCTGTGCAACCTGCCGCCCGATTTTCTGTCAGCACGCCCCACGCTTTTTGCCTTTCTGGATGCCATGCGGGATCGCAACATGATCCCGGAGCCGAAAGATTACCGCAGCTGGCGCAAACAGATGAGCGAGCTGGAAAAGGCAGCGGCCTCGGGCCTTTATGAAGAAACCTGGAACCTGCCTTCGGGCCAGACCTACCGGCTGGTCGGGCGCCCGCATCCCAACGGGGCGCTGGCGCTGATGTTCGATGACATCTCGACCGAAATGTCGCGCATCCGCCGCTTTCGCGCGGATCTGGAGCTTGGGCAATCGGTGCTGGACGCGGTAGATCAGGCGGTGGCCGTGTTTTCTTCGGGCGGGGCGCTGGTGCTGGCAAATACCAGCTATGCTGGCCTATGGGGCCATGACCCCGCCGCCAGCGTCGGCCAGGGCTCGTTGAAACAGATCAGCGCCTGGTGGCGCGAGCGCAGCTCTCCGACGCTGTTCTGGGCCGAGGCCGATACGTTTTGCAGCACAGCCGCCAATGGTGACATGCTGGTCGGCGAGGTGCGATTGCTGGATGGCCGCCTGATCCATTGCGAATTGCGGGGCTTGCCGGGTGGCGCGACCCTTGTGAAATTCAGCGCTGCGGATCACGACAAGATGGAAGGCCACGCGCTGCCACTGGATCGTCAGCGCAAGCGGGCCTGATGGCGCTTGCGGGCGGCGTGGCGGGCGGTAAAACTGCCCGTCATGATCACGTCCCTGTTCCTGCCCGATGAAACCGCCACCGACCGGCTGGCTTGCCAGCTTGCACCGCGATTGCAAGCCGGACAGGCTCTGCTGCTTTCCGGCCCGATCGGCAGCGGAAAAACCCATTTTTCGCGCGCGGTGATCCGGGCCTTGCTGGGCGATGGGACAGAGGTTCCATCGCCCACCTTCACGCTGGTGCAAACCTACGCGACGGAAGAGCCAGAAATCTGGCACGCCGACCTTTATCGCCTGTCGCATCCCGATGAGGTCATCGAACTGGGGCTGGAGGCGGCGTTTTCTTCCGCGATCTGCCTTGTGGAATGGCCGGATCGGCTGGGCGATCTTGTGCCGGACGGCGCGCTGCACATGGCTTTTGCGACCGAGGGCGAGGGGCGCCGGGTGACCTTCACCCCGCCCGGTCATCCCTTGCTGGAGGGGCTGGCATGAACCGGCACGACCTGTCGCAACGCTTTCTGGACAGTGCCGGCTGGGGCCGGTCAGAGCGCCGCTTTCTGGCTGGCGACGCCTCGGATCGCAGCTATGACCGCCTCCGCCGCGATGCGGAAACCGCCGTCCTGATGGATGCCCCTCCCGGCAAGGGCGATGATCCCGCGGCCTTCATCGCCATCGCCAAACATCTGGGCGCGCTTGGTCTTTCGGCGCCGCGCCTCCTGGCGCAGGATTTGGAAAATGGCTTTCTGCTGCTGGAGGATTTGGGCGATGGCATCTATGCCCGCCTGCTGGAGACCGGCGCGGTGACTGAACTCTCGCTATATACCGAGGCGGCGCGGGTGCTTGGGCATTTGCAGGCTGCCCCCCTGCCGCCCGGCCTGCCTGATCTGACCGCGCAGGATTGGGCAGAGGCCGCGGCTTTCGCACTGGATTGGTATCGTTTCGGCGTCACCGGCGCGCGCTGCGACACCGCAGATTTTGTCGCCATTCTTTCGGACATCCTCGCCCGTCATGCCGATGGCCCGCGCGTCCTGATCCTGCGGGATTTTCACGCCGAAAACCTGATCTGGCTGCCGGAACGAGCAGGGCTCGCGCGGGTTGGCCTGCTGGATTTCCAGCTGGCGCAGGCGGGCCAGCCGGAATATGACCTCGTTTCCTTGCTGCAAGACGCCCGGCGCGATGTGCAACCGGATACAGAGGCGCAGATTTGCGCCGCCTTCCGTGCGGCCAGCGGCAAAAACGACAGCGCCTTTGCCGCCGCCTATGCTGCATTGGGCGCACAGCGCGCGTTGCGCATTCTGGGCATTTTTGCCCGGCTTTGCCTGCATGGCGGCAAACCCGGCTACCTGCGGCTGATCCCCCGCGTCTGGGGGCAGTTGCAGCAAAATCTGCGGCATGCGGCGCTGGCGCCCTTGGCACCGCTGTGCCAAGAGCTGCTGCCCGAACCCAGCCCTGACCGCCTCGCAAGGATTGCCGCCCAATGCCCGACGCCCTGATGATCTTTGCCGCCGGTTTTGGCACCCGGATGGGCACCCTGACCGCAGACCGCCCCAAACCCTTGATTGAAGTGGCCGGAAAAACCTTGTTGGATCATGCGCTTGCGCTGGCACCGGCGAATCTGCGGATCGTGGTCAATGTGCATTATCGGGCGGCGCAAATCCGCGCGCATCTGGCCCGGCGCCCGGAGGTTCTGATCTCTGATGAAAGCGCGAAAATTCTGGAAACCGGCGGTGGGTTGCGTGCGGCCCTGCCGCTTCTGGCCGCCGATCCGGTTTTCGTTCTGAACAGCGATGGCGTCTGGACGGGCGAAAACCCTCTGCAACAGCTGGCCCGGGCATGGGACCACGACCGCATGGATGTTTTGCTGCTGCTGTTGCCTGCCGAACGCTTTACCGGGCATCGCGGCACGGGCGATTTTGTCATGGATGCCGAGGGTCGGCTCGAGCGGGCGCATGGGCGCCCCGGCCTGACCTATATCGGCGCGCATATCACGCGCACCAATGGCCTGAGCGCGATTGCAGACGAGGCGTTTTCGCTGAACATCCTGTGGGACAGGGCGATTGCCGAAGGGCGCGCTTTCGGTCTGGTGCATCAGGGCGGCTGCGCCGATGTCGGCCGCCCCGAGGGCATTGCCATGGCTGAAAAGCTGTTGGCAGATGGGTAAGCTGTTCGCCCTCCCCCCCGGAACAGACTTCCCGGCGCAGCTGGTGGCCGGGCTGCATCAGCGCTTTGCCGGGCAGCCGCCCGAGGCACTGGCCAGGGTCACCTTGTTTCTGAACAGCCAGCGGATGCGGCGCCGGGTGACGGAATTGCTGGTCGCCGAGGGCGCCGCGTTGCTGCCCCGCCTGCGGCTGGTCACCGATCTGTCGCCCGAGGCGGCACGGCTTGGCGTTCCGCCATCGGTGCCTGCCTTGCGCCGCAGGCTGGAGCTGACGCAGCTTGTTCTGGGCCTGCTGGAGGCACAGCCAGACCTCGCCCCCCGCGCGGCGGTTTTTGATCTGGCCGATAGCCTCGCCACTTTGATGGATGAAATGCAGGGCGAAGGCGTCACGCCCGAGCAGATCGCCGCGCTGGACGTGTCGAACCACTCCGCGCATTGGTCGCGCAGCCAGGCATTTTTGGCTATTCTAGAGACGTTTTTTGCCACAGACGAAGCCCCCGATCCGCAAGCGCGGCTGCGCCGGGTGATCGAGCAATTGGCAGGCCTGTGGAACACCTCTCCCCCCTTGGGACCGGTGATCATTGCAGGCTCGACCGGGTCGCGCAAAACCACCTTGCGGCTCATGCAGGTGGTCGCGAACTTGCCAGAAGGCATGATCGTGCTGCCCGGCTATGATTTTGATCAACCCCAGAGCGTGTGGGAGGGGATGAGCGACGCGCTCACCGCCGAAGATCACCCGCAATACCGCTATCGGCGGCTGTTTGACGCGCTGGAATGCGGCCCCGCCTCGGTGCAGCGCTGGACGCAAGCCGAGGCCCCCTGCCCCGCGCGCAACCGGCTGGTTTCCTTGTCGCTGCGCCCGGCGCCCGTCACCGATCAATGGCTGACCGAGGGGCAGGATTTGCATGATCTGGAACTTGCCACCCGCGACATGACGCTGATCGAGGCAGATAATCCCCGCGACGAGGCTTTGGCCGTTGCGCTGATGTTGCGGGAGGCTGCCGAAACCGGGATCACGGCGGCGCTGATCACGCCGGATCGCGGCCTGACGCGGCAGGTGGAGGCCGCATTGGACCGCTGGCGCCTCGTGCCGGACGATTCGGCCGGTCGCCCCTTGCCACTCTCGGCGCCCGGGCGGTTTTTGCGGCATATTTCGGCTCTGTTCGGCCAAAAGCTGACCTCTGAAGCGCTGATTACGCTGCTCAAACACCCTTTGACCGCCAGCGGCGCAGAGCGGGGAAAACACCTTCTGCTCACGCGGGAACTTGAACTTTCGCTGCGCCGCAAAGGCCCGCCCTTCCCCAGCCGCGAAAGCCTTCGGGCTTGGGCCTCCACACAAAAACACCCGGAGGCGGAAGTTTGGGCCAGCTGGATCAGCGGCCAGCTGACGGGGTTGGAGCATATCCGCAGGCAAAGCCTGACCCTGCATCTGGAGCGGCATTTGGCCGTCGCAGAGACTGTTTCCGCTGGGCCATGGGAAACTGGCAGCGGCGGGCTGTGGCTGGAGGCCGCCGGACAGGAGGCCCGTCGGCTGTTGGATGAATTGCAGCGTGAGGCCCCGATCGCGGGCGTTCTCGCTGTGCATGATTACCGCAATCTGTTCGATTCGGTGCTGCAACGCGGCGAAGTGCGCGATGATCGCGGCGTGCATCCGCGCATCGTCATTCAGGGCACGCTGGAAGCGCGGGTGAGTGGTGCGGAGCTGGTCATTCTGGGCGGTCTGAATGACGGGATCTGGCCCAAACTGCCCGCTCCGGACCCGTGGCTGAACCGGCGGATGCGCAAGGATGCCGGTCTCAGCCTGCCCGAGCGCCAGATCGGCCTCTCGGCCCATGATTACCAGATGGCGATTGGGGCGCCCCGCGTTGTTCTCAGCCGCGCGCGCCGCGATGCAGAGGCCGAAACCGTGCCCTCACGCTGGTTGAACCGCCTGACCAACCTGTTGGGAGGCCTGCCGGCGCGCGGCGGGCCTGCGGCATTGGAGGCCATGCGGGCCCGCGGCAAAACCTGGCTGCAAATGGCCGATGCCATTGAACGCCCATCGACCGAACAACCGCTGGCCCGCCGCCCCTCGCCGCGCCCGCCGCTGGCACATCGCCCGCGCGAGCTGCCGCTGACACGCATCGCGACGCTGATCCGAAACCCATATGAGGTTTATGCGCGCTATATCTTGCGTCTATACCCGCTCAACCCGCTGCATCCAGTGGCCGATGCGCGGCTTCGTGGGTCGACCTTGCATAAAATTCTTGAAACCTATGTGCGGATTCGCCGCCAGCATGATCGCGATGCCGCCCGCGCCCTGCTGCTGTCCGTCGCCGAGGGCGTTCTGGCGGATGAGGTGCCCTGGCCTGCGGCGCGCCTGCTGTGGCAAGCCCGCCTGACCCGTGCCGCGGACTTCTTCCTCGATCATGACGGCATGCTGGGGGGCATCCCGGTCAGCCTGGAGGAAAAAGGGCGCATCCGCCTGACACCGCTGGATTTCACCTTGTCGGGCATACCGGACCGTATCGACATTTTGCCCGATGGGCGCCTGCATATTCTGGATTACAAGACCGGCACGCCGCCAACACCCGCCCAGCAGACCAGCTTTGACAAGCAACTGCTGCTGGCCGCTTGCATGGCCGAGCGGGGCGGCTTTGCCCAGATCGGGCCGACCGAAGTGGCGCGGATCACCTATCTCGGGCTTGGCGCGTCGCCGAAAATGGTCAGCACGGAAATCACCGCTGCGCTGTCGGGCCAGACATGGGAGGCGCTGCATCGCCTGATCGCGCGCTATTTGCAGCGGGAAACCGGCTATACCTCGCGCCGGGCCATGTTCGAGACGAATTTTGCCGGCGATTATGACCATCTAGCCCGGTTTGGCGAATGGGAAATGACCGAAGCCGCGACCCCGGAAACCGTAGGGGGCGAGGATGCGTGACAGTGCAAGCCAGCGGCAGGTCGATGCCGCGCGCCCCGGTTGGTCCACGTGGCTGGCCGCCAATGCGGGTTCGGGCAAGACCCGGGTGCTGACCGACCGCGTGGCGCGGCTGCTCCTCTCGGGGGTCGATCCGGCGCGCATTCTGTGTCTGACCTATACCAAAGCCGCCGCATCAGAGATGCAGAACCGGCTGTTCGCCCGGCTGGGCGAATGGGCAATGATGCCCGAAGCCAGTTTGCGCCCGGCGCTGGAGGCGCTTGGCGTCGAGGGCGGGGTTGAAACTGCGACGCTGGCCGAGGCGCGCCGCTTGTTTGCCCGCGCCATCGAGACGCCGGGCGGGCTGCGCATTCAAACCATCCACAGCTTTTGCGCCACGCTGCTGCGACGCTTCCCATTGGAGGCCTGTGTCTCGCATCAATTCACAGTACTGTATGATCTCGCGGCCAAGCTGATGCGCGAAGAAATCTTCGTTGAAATGGCTGATTCTGCTGCGTCAGATACGCTTTCGGTCTTGGCCACCCTCTATA
>NZ_JAEULU010000097.1 GCF_016792925.1 Gemmobacter sp. | reverse complement strand
GCACCAGCATCGGCCCATAGCGCCGCGCCACCTCGGGCCCGGTGCGCTGGCCCCGCAAGGCCATGACATCGGGCGCCGTCGCCACCGCCGCCGCACCCCACAGCTGCACCCACTCCGCCAGAACCCAAGGCCCGGCGACCGGGGCGCCTTCGGGCGGCAGGTAAACACGCGCGCGCCCCTGCGACAGCGGCAAATCCCGCGTCACATAGCCAAAGCCGCCCTCATAGAAATCCAGCCGTGCGACATCCTCGGCGCTGGCGCCGCGCAGCAGCCCCCCGTGCGCGCTTGCGCCCGCCGCGGCGCGGATCACCGGCCAGGGCCCCTCGGCCGACCACAGCACCTCATGCCCCGGCAAAACCGCAGGCTCCAGCGCCACATCACCGCGCCCCAAGACCGCCGCCAGCAGCGGTGCATGGCACAGCGTGCCGTAGAAGAACAGGTCTGTCACGTCCAGCGCCGCCCCGCCTGCCCGGCCAGCAAACCGCAGATGATGCCGCCCACCAGCGCCGTGCCCACGAATTCCAGCGAGGCCATGCGCGTCACATTATCCGCCGCGATCTGGAACACATTGGTCACCGCCTCCAGCGGGCCGGAATACATCTGGTTGGTGGCGCGGCGCAGCATGTCCAGCGTCGAGAAATAGATAAGGCAGGCCACCACCATCACCACCGTGGTCAGCAGCCCGCTATTCGCCGTCTCGATGCGCCGCTCCGCCGTGCGCGGCCCCATCACCAGCCAGCCACATAGCAACCCGATCAGCATCGACATGCCGTAATAGCTGCCGGGCATGTAATCGCGCTCCAGCTCGAACCGATAGATCCCTGCCAGAATGAAGGCGAGTATGGCGAAAAAGATCGCCCCGGCGAGTTTTCCAGCTGTCGGCATCACCCCTGCCCGGCACCCCGGCTCAGGGGCGCATCATCGAAATCTGCGTCACATCGCAGTTTCCGCCCTCAAAGGCCCCGGCGCAAGAGCAAAGGTAGAAATTCCACATCCGGCGAAAGCGCTCGTCAAAGCCCATGGCCTTCACCTCGGGCCAATGGCGGTTGAACCCGGCATGCCACAGCCGCAGGGTGCGGCTATAGCTGCGGCCAAACTCCACCGACCCCTCATGGCGCAGCCCCGCCTGCGCGATCTGCGCCGCCAAGGCCGAGGGCGACGGCAGCATGCCGCCCGGAAAGATGTATTTCTGGATGAAATCCACCGATTTGCGATAGCTGGCAAAGCGGTGATCCGGCACGGTGATGATTTGCAGATTGGCCTTGGCGCCGGGTTTCAGGCAGGTGTGCAGCGTTTCAAAATAGGCGGGCCAATAGGCCTCGCCCACGGCCTCGAACATCTCGATCGAGGCGATGCCGTCATAGCGCCCGCGCTCGTCGCGGTAATCTTGCAGCCTGATCTCCACCTGATCGGCGAAACCCGCCCGGGCGATCCGCGCCATGGCATAATCGCGCTGCTCCCGCGAGATGGTGAGGCAGGTGAGCCGCATCCCCGCCCGCGCCGCATGTTCGGCAAAGCCGCCCCAGCCGCAGCCGATCTCCAGCAGGTGATCGCCGGGTTTCGCGCCGATCCGGTCCAGCATCATCTGGTATTTCGCGGCCTGCGCCTCGGCGAGGGTTTCCTGCCCGGTGCCGAACAGCGCCGAGGAATAGGTCATGGTTTCATCCAGCCAGAGGCCATAGAAATCATTCCCCAGATCATAGTGATAGGCGATGTTGCGCCGCGCCTGCGCCTTGGAATTGCCGCGCAGCCAATGCCGCATCCGCTCATAGGCCCGCACGAGGCCCATGCCCGGAAAGCCGTCATTCACCCGGTTGTTCTGCGGCAGCTGGATCAGATCAAGGAAAGCCATCAGATCGGGCGTATCCCAGTCGCCATCCAGATAGGCGTCGCAAAAGCCCAGCTCGCCCTCGCGGATCAGCCGCGCGAAAACATCATTGTCGCGCAGCCGCAACGTGGCCTGCGGCCCCGGCGCCGCCCCTTCGGCCACGAAACTGCGCCCGTCCGGCAAGATCACCTCCAGCCGCCCGGCCCCCAGCCCCGCCAGCACGCGGCGCACCTGCGCCAGATAGCGCGGCTCCGCCAGATCGGTCGCCGTCAATCCGATGGTCATCTGTCACCTCCCCCGAGGATCGTGTTTATATGGTTGCGCAAGCGGGCCTGCGGCTCAAGCAATTCCTGTGGCCTGCGCGGCGGCATCGCGCTGCGCATAGGCCTCCAGCGCCCGCGCCCGCCCCGCCTCCAGCGCGATCAGCTTTTGCGGATAGGGCGCGCCGGGATCGAGCCGCCAGCGCTTTGGCACGGCAGCATAGAAATCCAGCGCGGCCTCCCCCGGCGCGCGCGACAATTCCGCCAGCCAGCGGCGGCGATAGCGCCCCTCGGCGTCGAATTTCTCGGCCTGCCCTTCCGGGTTGAAGATGCGGAAATAGGGCGCCGCATCCGGCCCCGAGCCCGCCACCCATTGCCAGCCCATCGCATTGGCGGCCGGGTCCCAGTCGGTCAGGCAGTCGGCGAACCAGTCGAGGCCGATCTTCCAATGCGTCATCAGATGCTTGGTCAGATAGCTCGCCGCGATCATCCGCGCCCGGTTGTGCATGGTGCCGGTCACATACATTTCCCGCATCGCGGCATCCACGAAAGGCTCGCCCGTCATGCCGCGCCGCCAGGCCTCGGCCTGCTCATTTTCGCCGTGCCAGGGGAAGCCATCCCATTCATCGCGCCAATTGGCATGGGCGATCTGCGGCGTGTGATACATGAGATGCCAGGCGAATTCGCGCCAGACCAGTTCCTTCAGGAAATGCTCGGCCCCCGCCGCGCCCGCCTGCATGGCGGCAAAACCGGCCTGCCAGATCTGGCGGGGCGAAATCTCGCCATAGGTGAGGTTTTCCGACAGGCGCGAGGTTGCTTCGCGGCCCGGAAAATCCCGCGCGGCCTTGTAGGCATCGACCCGCTCGGCGATGAAATCCGCCAGACGCCGCGCCGCCGCCGCCTCACCAACCGCCTGATATTTCAGGCAGACCGAGGCGCCGCGCCGCATGGCCGCGCCCATCTGCCATGCCTCCAGCCGGTCACTGGCGGGCCAGCGCTCTGGCGCGCGCAGCGCCTTGGGCGCAGGGAGGGCCGCACCGATGGGCCGATCTTTCACCGCTTTCCAATAGGGCGTATAGACCCGGTAAAACCCGCCCTGCCCGGTCTCCACCGACCATGGCTCATGCAGCAGAAAGCCGGGATGGCTGACCGCCTCCAGGCCCTTGGCCTTCAATGCCGCCTTCACCGCGCTGTCGCGCGCAATCCCCGCCGGATCATAGGCCCGGCTCCAGTGAACGCCCGCAGCACCTGTTTCAGCCAGCACAGCCTCCAGCACCGCCAGCGCCGGCCCGCGCCGCAACACCAACTGGCTGCCCAAGCCCGCCAGCTGCGCCGCGAAATCCGCGATCGACAGACCCAGCCGCCACTTGGCCGCCGCGCCGATCGCCTCGGTCTCCGGGTCCAGAATGACCAGCGGAACCACCGCCCGCCCCGAGGCCACCGCCGCCGCCAGCATCGGATGATCCGCCAGCCGCAAATCCCTGCGGAACCACAATATCAAAGGGGCATCAGTCATCACGGCCTTCGGAATCGCAAACATTCCAAATCATTACGCCGAATGCCGCCCTGCGGATCACTCCGTTTTTCATCTTGGCCCAAATATCCGCAGGGGGTGAGGCCTGAAAGGCAGAGGGGGCGCGCGCGCCCCCTACTTCCCGCGCAAATGCCGCAGCACCGCCAGCCGGATCGCCGTCGCCAGCCCGGTCTCCGCGCCGCGCCCCTCGTCAATATCCGCAGCCAGCTGGTTCAACGCCAGGCCTTGTGCCGCCGCCATCTCGCGGAAGGCCTGCCAGAACTCGTCTTCCAGGGATACGCTGGTGCGATGCCCCCGCAGCGTCAGGGATCGCTTGACCGGGCGGCTGTCATAAAGCGGCGTCATGCGCCGTCGTCCTCATCGTCACACTCGCGGGCATGGCCCGCATGGTCACGGGCAGATTTCTCTGCCCGCGCCGTGTCCAGATCGCGTTCGGCCTTGCTCCGGCCAAACTTCGCGGCATTGGCGTCGCCCTCCGCCCGCTTGGCCGCGCGCGCCTTTTCCTTGCGGAACCGGTTGAGGTTGACGATCTCTGCCATGATGCCCCCGAGATCAGCCCTTGGGCGAAATCATGTCCTCGGGCCGCACCACGCGGTCAAAGGTTTCTTCGTCCACAAAGCCCAGGGCAATCGCCTCTTCCTTCAGGGTCGTGCCGTTCTTGTGCGCGGTCTTGGCCACCTTGGTCGCATTGTCATAGCCGATGGTCGGCGCCAGCGCCGTCACCAGCATCAGCGATTCCTTCATCAGCTTGTCGATCCGCGCCACATTGGCCTGGGTGCCCACCACCATGTTATCGGTGAACGATCCCGCCGCATCGCCCAGAAGCTGCATGGATTGCAGCACGTTATAGGACATCATCGGGTTATAGACGTTCAGCTCGAAATGGCCCTGCGACCCGGCAAAACCCACCGCCGCATCATTGCCCATCACATGCGCACAAACCATGGTCAGCGCCTCGGCCTGGGTCGGGTTCACCTTGCCCGGCATGATCGACGAGCCCGGCTCATTCTCCGGCAGGATCAGCTCGCCCAGACCCGAGCGCGGGCCAGAGCCCAGCAGGCGCAGGTCATTGGCGATCTTGAACAGGCTTGCCGCCACGGTTTTCAGCGCGCCCGAGAACATCACCATCGCGTCATGCGCGGCCAAGGCCTCGAACTTGTTCGGCGCGGTGATGAACGGCAGGCTGGTGATCTCGGCGATCTGCGCCGCCACGCGGGTATCCCAACCCACGCGGGTGTTCAGCCCCGTGCCAACAGCCGTGCCGCCCTGCGCCAGTTCATAGATATGCGGCAGGCACAGTTTCACGCGCTCGATCCCGCGCTCCACCTGCTTGGCATAGCCGCCAAACTCCTGCCCCAGCGTCAACGGCGTCGCATCCTGCGTATGGGTGCGGCCGATCTTGATGATGTCCTTGAACTCTTCCGCCTTGGCAGCCAGCGCCTTGTGCAGCTTTTCCAGCCCCGGCAGCAGCACATCGCGCGCCATCATGCCAATCGCCACATGCATGGCGGTGGGGAAGGTGTCGTTCGAGGACTGCCCCATATTCACGTGGTCATTCGGGTGAACCGGCTTTTTCGAGCCCATCACCCCGCCCAGCATCTCGATCGCGCGATTGCTGATCACCTCATTGGCGTTCATGTTCGACTGGGTGCCCGAGCCGGTCTGCCACACGACCAGCGGAAAGTTGTCGTCAAACTTGCCGTCGATCACCTCGGTCGCGGCGGCGGCAATCGCATCGGCGAGATCGGCAGGCATGTCGCCCTGCGCCTTGTTCACCAGCGCGCAGGCCTTCTTGATCACGCCAAGCGCGCGGATGATCGCAACCGGCTGACGCTCCCAGCCAATCGGGAAATTGATGATCGAGCGCTGCGTCTGCGCGCCCCAATACTTGTCGGCAGGAACCTCCAGCGGGCCAAAGCTGTCGGTTTCGGTGCGGGTGGCAGTCATGGGCAAGCCTCCATTCGAATGCGCCCCCCTCATAGGCAAGCCCGGCGCGGAAATCAATCGGTATGCAAAAGTATACCGTTAACGCGATGCCCGCGCCTTCGCGCTTGCCCCCGCCCGCCCCCGCTTGTAAAAAGACCCAAGCCCGCCAGCAAAGGACCAGCCATGAGCATCAATGCCCCGGAAACCCAAGTTGTCACCCGCTGGAAAGTGGCCTGCGACGGCGGCGAGGGTGCGCTTGGCCATCCCCGCGTCTGGCTGTCGATCCCGCAGGATACCGGCGTGGTGGAATGCGGCTATTGCGACAAGCGCTTTGTGATCGACCGCGACCACGCCCACGACGACCACTGATCGCCGCGATGCGCGGGGTCGGGCGCGGGCTGGCGGCAACGCTGGCCGCGCCCTTTCTCGTTCTGGCGCTGTGGTTTCTGGCAAGCCTTGCCGGGGCGCTGCTGCCCGGCCATGTCACGCCGCAGCCCGGCCCGCAAATACATGAAATCCGCCTGATCGGCACGGCCATTCACTACGATCTGGCGCTGCCTCTCACGCCCGAAATCCGCGCACGCTTCGCCTTTGCGCAAAGCGCAGGCGTGCCGCTGCAAGACCCGAGCGCCGCTTGGCTGCTGATCGGCTGGGGCGCGCGCGGCTTTTACACGCAGGCGGGCAGCTATGCCGATCTGCCCCTCGCCGCCACCGCCCGCGCGGCCTTTGGCGATGCCTCGGTGGTCCGGCTGGAGGTCTGGCCCGGTTTCCGCCCCGACGAGGTGCCGCAAACCCGGACCCTCCACCTCTCCGACGCAGGGCTGGCCGCGCTGCTGGATCACATCACAGCCGAAATCGGCCCGCCCCTGCCCGGCGCCAGCCTCAGCGGCACCGATGCGTTTTTCCACGGCCAGACCCGGTTTTCCGCGCTCAGAACCTGCAATGTCTGGCTGGGCGAGGCCCTGCGCAAGGCAGGCCAACCGCTTGGCGCATGGACCCCCACCCCACAAGCCCTGCGCCTGTCGCTCTGGTGGAACGGCTGACCCCAGACCCGATTTTTCGCAGAAAAATCGCGCTCTTCCGTCAAAACGCCTTGCCCGTCAAAACGCCTTGCCCCTCAAAACGCCTTAAAGGTCATGGTGGTCAGCGTCCGCACAATGCCTGGAATGTCGAACAAGCGCTCCGACAGGTAATGCCCGACATCCTCGCCCTCGGGGATATAGACCTTGGCGATCAGGTCATATTCCCCCGAGGTCGAATACAGCTCGCTCACCACTTCGCGGTCATAGATCGCATCGGCCACCTTATAGGTCTGGCCGGGGGTGCAGCGAAACTGGACAAAGACGCAGGTGGTCATGAACTTCTCCCTTTTCATGCCACCTTAAGCCCTTGCAAGCCGGGCGAAAAGGCCCCTCACCGCCAGTCCAGCACCACCTTGCCGGAAAGGCCTGACCGCATCACCTCGAACCCCTGCTCGAAATCGCCCGCCTTGAAGCGATGGGTGATCACCCGCCGCACATCAAGGCCGTTTTCCAGCATGGCGATCATCTTGTACCAGGTCTCGAAAATCTCGCGCCCGTAGACGCCCTTGATGGTGATGGCCTTGAAGACGATGCGGCTCCAGTCCACCGGGCTTTTGCCGGGCGGAATGCCCAGCATGGCAATGCGCCCGCCCATCACCAGCGCCTCGACCATCTGGTCCAGCGCGCGCTGGTTGCCGCTCATCTCCATGCCCACATCAAAGCCCTGGCTCATCTTCAGCCGCGCCTGCACCTCGCGCAGATCTTCGCGCGCCACATTCACCGGCACCACATCGGCCACTTGCGCCGCCAGCTCCAGCCGTGCCGGGTTCACATCCGTAATCACCACATGCCGCGCGCCCACATGCCGCGCCACCGCCGCCGCCATGATGCCAATCGGCCCCGCGCCGGTGATCAGAACATCCTCGCCCACCAGATCGAAACTCAGCGCCGTATGCACCGCATTGCCGAGAGGGTCGAGGATCGCCCCGATCTCGTCATCAATCGCATCGGGCAGCGGCACCACGTTGAAGGCGGGCAGGCGCAGATATTGCGCAAACGCGCCCTGCTCATTCACCCCGATGCCCCGCGTCTCCGGGTCCAGATGAAACTTGCCCGCCCGGCTTTGGCGCGAGTGGCGCCCGATCAGATGCCCCTCGCCCGAGCAGCGCTGCCCCACCGCCAGATCGGTGACATTGCGCCCGATCTCCACGATCTCGCCCGCGAATTCATGCCCCGTCACAAGCCCCACCGGCACGGTTTTCGCCGCCCAGTCATCCCAGTTCCAGATGTGAATATCGGTGCCGCAAATCCCGGTCTTGTTCACCCGGATCAGCACATCCTCCGGCCCGATCTCCGGCACCGGACGCTCCACCGCCCAAAGCCCGACCTCGGGCTTCACCTTCGCCAAAGCCTTCATCTGATTGGTCATGCCAAAGCCCCCACTGCCTTGCCCGCCGCGCTGAAGGCGTCGAGCGCAAAATCCAGATCATCGCGGGTCAGCCGCGCATTCATCTGCGTGCGGATGCGCGCCTGCCCCTTCGGCACGACCGGGAAAAAGAACCCGGCCACATAGACGCCCCGCTCATACAACGCCGCCGCCATGGCCTGCGCGAGCTTCGCCTCCCCCAGCATCACCGGCACGATCGGGTGTTCCCCCGGCAACAGCCGGAACCCCGCATCTTCCAGCCCCGCCCGCCAATAGCGCGCATTTTCAAACAGCTGCGCCCGCAGATCATCGGCCGCCTCCACAATCTCCAGCGCCGCCAGCCCCGCCGCCACCACCGCAGGCGGCAGCGCGTTGGAGAACAGATACGGCCGCGCCCGCTGCCGCAGCAGATCAATCACCGGCTGCGGCCCAGCAATATAGCCGCCCAAAGCGCCGCCAAGCGCCTTGCCCAAAGTGCCGGTCAGAATATCGACCGAGACCCCGGCATGGGCCGGCGTCCCGCGCCCCTGAGGCCCCATGAAGCCCGTCGCATGGCAATCATCCACCATCACCATCGCGCCATAGCGGTCGGCCAAAGCCTTGATCTCGCCCAGCTTCGCCAGATAGCCATCCATCGAGAACACGCCATCGGTGGCAATCAGCACAAACCGCGCCCCATCCGCCCGCGCCGCCTGCAACTGCGCCTCCAGATCCGCCATATCGGAATTGGTGTAACGATAGCGCCTGGCCTTGCACAGCCGGATGCCGTCGATGATGCTGGCATGGTTCAGACTGTCCGAGATCACCGCATCCTCGGGCCCCAGCAGCGGCTCGAACAGCCCGCCATTGGCATCGAAACAGGCGGCAAACAGGATGCTGTCCTCCATCCCCAGAAACTGCGCCAGCCGCGCCTCCAACTGCCGGTGCAGGTCTTGCGTGCCGCAGATGAAGCGCACCGAGGCCATGCCATAGCCCTGCCCCTCCATCGCCGCCCGCGCCGCCGCCACCAACCGCGGATCATCCGCCAGCCCGAGGTAATTATTGGCGCACAGGTTCAACAACTTGCGCCCCGCCACCTCGACATGGGCGCCCTGCGGCCCATGGATCAGCCGCTCGCGCTTGAGCAAGCCCTCCGCCTCGATCCCCGCCAGCACCTCGCCCAGATGCGCCAGAAAAGCCGCCTTCCCCGAATCCGTCATCCCGCCCTCCATATCCGTTATACTGGAAACATGCCGCAAAACCGGAAACTCGTCAATATAGCGGAACAAATCCGTCAAAACGGATATCGTCATTTTCTGTTCAAAAATATCCTCGGGGGTGTGGGGGCAGACAGCCCCCACTGCCACCGTCTCAGCTATCCTGCACGATCAAAATCGCCCGCGCCGCCCCCGCAGCCCGGATCGCATGCGCTCGGTCCGCCGCATAGCGCGCGGTATCGCCCGGCCCCAGATCCTCGCCCGCCTCGCCGCTTTCCACCCGCAACGCCCCTTCGATCACCGCCAGATGCTCGCGGCAGCCCGGTCGATGCGGGTCGGAAACCAGCGCCGCCCCCGGCGCGAAGATCAGCTCGTAAACCTCGTGATGCCCCACCGCCTCGGGGGCCGAGAGAATGCGGATCGTGACGCCATCGCCCCGCCCGGCAATCACCGGCGCCGCCTGCGCCCGGATCACCTCGATGCCGGGGCGCGGCTGGCCCTCCAGCAGCCCCGCGAAATCGACCTGAAGCGCCTGCGTCAGGTTCCACAGCGTCGCCACCGTGGGCGAGCTTTCGCCGCGCTCGATCTGGCTCACCATCGAGCGGCTGACACCCGACAGTTTGGCCACCGCATCAAGGCTCAACCCCCGCACCCGCCGCGCCTCGCGCAGCGATTGGGCCAGCCGGTCGTGAATATCGGAACGATTGCTCATGGCCCATCCTTGCGCCAGCCCGCGCTTGCCGTCAATCTGCCCGCACAACCGGAGGCCGCAATGCCCGTTCTGACCACAGATTTCGCCGAAGTCTCGCTGCAAGGCTGGCGCCTGTCGAACAATACATGGGGGGTCGGCACGGCGGTCAACGGCACCGATTACACCCAGACCATCCGCTATGGCACCACCCTTGCAGGCACGGAATTTGACTGGAATTACGGCAGCTTGCGCGCAGGCGTTCTGGCCTATCCCGAGCTGATCCTCGGCGCGAAGCCCTGGGATGCCAGCCGCGAAAACGCCCTCACCACCCGGCTCGACGCGCTGCGCCAGCTTGAGGTCACGCTTGACCTGTCGATGCGCGGCGCCACGCAGGATTTCAACCTCGCCTTCGATCTCTGGCTCACCTCCGCCCGCGCGGGCGGGCCGGAAACCATCACCACCGAGGTCATGGTCTGGCTCCATCGCGGCGCGCTGGCCGAAGGCATTGGCGAAACCCTGCGCTATGAGGCGGATGGCATCTCCGCCGACATCCTGCTGCGCGAGGGTCATCAATCCGAGCCCGGCGGCCCAAGTTGGCGCTATGTCGCGGTGCTGCTGGATGAGACGACGCTCACCGCCTCCGTCGACCTCGACGCGATCCTGCGCCACCTGATCCGCATCGGCTATGTCTCGGGCCGCGACTGGCTCTCCGGCCTCGAATTCGGCGCCGAGGTGGTGGGCGGCGCAGGCTGCTTCACCCTCAACGACCTCAGCGCCGAAACCGGGCGCTACCGCGTCACGCGCGGCGCCGACCGCCTGCTGGGCACGGCGGAGAATGACCTGATCCATGCCCGCGCCGGGGCCGATACCCTGACCGGCGGCCTGGGCGCCGATTGGCTCACCGGCGGCGCCGGGGCCGACACTTTCGTCTATCGCCGCAGCGCCGACAGCCGCCCCGGCGCCGCCGACCGTATCACCGATCTGTCACAGGCCGACCGCATCGACCTGCACCGCATCGACGCCGACACCACCCGCGACGGCAACCAGAGCTTTCACCTGGCCGAAACCTTGGGCGCGCCGGGCGCGCTGGTCCTGCGCGGGGCCTGGCTTCTGGCCGATACCGATGGCGATGGCCGCGCCGATTTTCGCCTGCATGCGCAAACCAGCCTCAGTGCCGAAAGCCTGCTGCTCTAGGACGCCCCCAAATTTTCGACAAAAATTTGCTTGCCTCCGGCAAGACGAAAATTTGCTCTCCGCCGGCAAGGCGAAACGTCGATCACGTCCCGCAAAAGGTGCGGAACCCCGCCACGAATTGCGCAGGTGCCGGCAGCGCATAGGCCTCCAGCCCCGGCCGCGCGCCAAAGGGCGCCTTGACCACGGCCAGCAGCGCCTCGAACGGCGCCAGATCGCCCGCCTCTGCCGCAGCCAGGGCCTCTTCCACCTTGTAATTCCGTGGGATGTAGACCGGGTTGGCCGCCGCCAGCCGCGCCTGCCAATCGGGCGCCCGCGCGGCCTCCCATCCCGGCAACCACGCCTCCAGCGCCGCGCGCTCAGCCCAGGCCCCGCGCAGGGCCGGTTCGCTCAGGCTGCGAAAGCCGGTGGTCCAGTCGGTGCCCGCCAGCGCCGCCACAAAGCCATCCGCCAGCGCCGCATCCGGCGCCGCCAGCCCCAGCTTCTCCGCCATCACCGCCAGCCATTCCGCCCGGTAAATCCCGGCGATCCCGTCGAGCCGCGCATTCGCCACTTCCACCGCCCGCGCCTCATCGGCATCGAACAGGCTCACCAGCGTCTCCGCCAGCCGCGCCAGATTCCACGCGAGGATCAGCGGCTGATTGCCATAGGCATAACGCCCCTGATGGTCGATCGAAGAAAACACCGTGCCGGGGCTATAGGCCTCCATGAAGGCGCAGGGCCCGTAATCAATCGTCTCGCCCGAGATCGTCATATTATCGGTGTTCATCACCCCATGGATGAAACCAAGCCCCATCCATTGCGCCACCAGCCGCGCCTGACGCTGCACCACCCCATCAAAGAAGGCGAGGTAAGGATTTGCCGCCGCCGCGCATCCGGGGTCATGCCGCGCGATGGCATAATCGGCCAACCGCCGCAGCATCTCGGCCTGCCCGCGCGCCGCAAAGAACTGGAACGTGCCCACCCGCAAATGGCTCGCCGCCACCCGCGTCAGCACCGCGCCGGGCAAGGGCCGCTCGCGCAGCACCTGCCGCCCGGTCGCCACCGCCGCCAAGGCGCGGCTTGTGGGCACGCCCAGGGCCGCCATCGCCTCGCCCATCAGATATTCGCGCAAGACCGGCCCCACCGCCGCCCAGCCATCGCCCCGCCGCGCAAAAGGCGTGGGGCCCGAGCCCTTCATGGCAATGTCGCGCCGCCGCCCCGCCCGGTCGATCACCTCGCCCAGCAAAAGCGCGCGCCCGTCGCCCAGCTGCGGCGAGAAGCCGCCAAACTGATGGCCCGCATAGGCCTGGGCCAAAGGCGCGGCCCCTTCCGGCACCAGATTGCCGGAAAACACTGCCGCCGGGTCCAATCCCTCCGGCAGACCCAGCTCTGCCGCCAAAGCGGCATTGAACGCCAGAACGCGCGGCGCCGGGGCCTTGGCGGGCGCCTGCGCCACATAGGCCCCGGCCAGATCGCGGGCATAGCTGTTGTCAAAACGCCAATCCATCCGCGATCCTCCCGGGTTGCGCCCTTGGGATATGGCCCGCGCAAGGCCATAGGGCAAGGGATCAGCGACGCAGGAACAACGGCACCAGCACGAACAGCACCGCCAGCCGCACCAGATGATGCACCGCCACAAAGGCCGGATCATAGCCCAAGGCCAGACCCATCGCCGCCATCGCCTCCACCCCGCCGGGGGCGAAAGCCACCCAAAGCTGGCCCAGCGGCAAGCCCGTCACCGCCGCCACCAGCGCCGCAAAGGCCAAGGACATCAGCGCCGAAACGCCCCCCGCCACCAGCGCCGCCCCCAGATAGCGCAGCATGAGTGCCGCATTCAGCCCCGAGAAGCGCGCGCCAATGGTCGCCCCGGTCAGCGCAAAGCCCGCAAACAGCGCCCAGCCCGGCAACAGCCCATGCACCAGCTCTGCCCCATGCGCCACGCCGCTGACGGCAAAACCCGCAATCAGCCAGGCCGCAGGCAGGCCCAGCCGCGCCAGCGCCCAGCCGCTGACACTCGCCACCGCCAGCAGCAGCGCAAAGGGCAGCAGCCCCATCGCCACATGCACCGGCAGCACCGGCGCCTCGACCAGCGCCCAGAGCAGCACCGGCAGCACCGAGGCCAGCAGCAACAGGCGCAGGCTCTGGATCACCATGATCGCACTGGCATCGCCCCGCCCTTCCTCGGCAATCGCCAGCGCATAGGACATCGCGCCGGGGCTGGTGGCCAGCACCGCCGTCTCGCGCCCGATGCCAAAGCCGCGCCGCAGGATCAGCGCGCCCACCCACAGCGTCACCGCCAGCGACAGGCACAGCACCGCCAGACTGAAGCCCCAATGCCCCAAATCGGCCAGAATGCCGGGGCCAACCCCCGATCCCAGCGACAGGCCAATGGTGGCAAAGCCGAAATTGCGCAGATGCGGGTCCATGCGCAGCCGCATCCCCGCCGCCGCCGCGACCGAGGTCGCCACCGTCGCTCCAATAAGTGCAGCGGCGGGCAAGCCCGCCGCCGTTGCCAACCCCGCGCCCGCCAGCCCAAGGGCCAGCGTCACGCCAAGTTGCTTCACATCGTCATTCATCATCAGCCACAACCGGCATTGCCCGATTCCGCCGGGCCAACCACCACGGCACCACAACCACCGCGATGGACAGACCATAAAGGATCCAGCTTTCCGGGGTCGAGAGCAGGATCTTCCAATCTCCCGCCGAAATCGACAAGGCCCGCCGCAGGTTATTCTCGAACAAACCGCCCAGCACGAAGCCCAGGATCACCGGCGCCAGCGAGAAATCCAGCTTGCGCAGCACCCAGCCAAACACCCCCAGCCCGATGATCAGGAACAGATCGAACGGATTGCCGACGATGGAGTAAATCCCCACGAAAGCCAGCACCGCAATCAGCGGCACAAGGAAATGGGTCGGGATGGTCAGCATCCGGGCAAACAACCCGACCAGCGGCAGGTTGATGATCAGCAGCGCGATATTGCCGATATACATCGAGGCCACCAGACCCCAGGCAATCTCCGGGTTCTGGCTGAACAGCATCGGCCCCGGCGTCACGTTGAACATCATCAAGGCGCCCAGCAGAATGGCGGTGGTGCCCGAGCCGGGAATGCCCAGCGTCATCATCGGCACCATCGCACCGCCTGCCGCGCCGTTATTGGCCGCCTCGGGCGAGGCCAGCCCGCGCATGTCGCCCTTGCCGAAGCTGTCGGCATTGGGTTCCGCCATGCGCTTTTCCACGCCATAAGCCACCGCCGAGGCGACAGAGGCCCCCGTGCCCGGCAAGACCCCCACGATGAAGCCGATCATCGAGCCGCGCAGGATCGCCCATTTGGTGAACAGGATGTCATCCCAGGTGGTGCGGCTTTTATCCACCGGCAGGATCGTGGTCTTGCCGCGCGCCTGCTCCTCCACCAGATGAAACAGCTCTGCCAGACCGAACAGACCGATCACGACGACCAGGAAGTCAATCCCCGCCAGCAGATCGGGAATGCCAAAGGTATAGCGGTTCACCCCGGTATTGGCGTCCACGCCAATCGTCACCAGCATCAGGCCGATCAGCGCGCCGATCAGCGTCTTGACCGGGTTCGCCCCCACCAGCGAGGCCAGCGTCGCGAAAGCAAAGACCATCAGCGCCACATAATCCGACGGCTGGAAGCCCACGCCATAATTCGCCAGCGCCGGGCCGAACAGCGTCATCAGCACCACCGCAATCGTGCCGCCGATGAACGAGGACCAGGCCGAAAGCGACAGCGCCTTGCCCGCAAGGCCCTTCTGCGCCATCGGATAGCCATCCAGCGCCGTCAGCACCGCCCCCGCATCGCCCGGCACGTTCAGCAGGATCGACGAGATTCGCCCGCCATATTCGGCGCCATAGTAAATGCCAGCCAGCAGGATCAG
>NZ_JAEULU010000057.1 GCF_016792925.1 Gemmobacter sp. | reverse complement strand
GTGCGCCGCTCCGGCTCGCCTTCGGCCGGCGCGGTTTCCAGCACCACGATGCCATCCGCGAGGTCCAGTGCAGTGCGGAAACTGTCGGCCAGCCGGGTGGCAATATCGCCCCGCACCACGATCCGGTCGACCACCACGTCGATGTCATGGCGGAATTTCTTGTCCAAGGTCGGCGGCTCGTCCAGCTCGTAGAACTGGCCATCCACCTTCACGCGTTGAAAGCCCTGCTTCCTAAGCTCCAGAAATTCCTTGCGATATTCGCCCTTGCGGTCGCGCACCACCGGGGCCAGCAGATAGGCCCGCGTGCCCTCCTCCATCGCCAGCACGGCATCCACCATATCCTGCACCTGCATCGCCGTGATCGGCAGGCCGGTCGCCGGGCTATAGGGCGTGCCCACCCGCGCAAACAACAGGCGCAGATAGTCGTAAATCTCGGTCACGGTGCCCACGGTCGAACGCGGGTTTTTCGAGGTGGTCTTTTGCTCGATCGAGATCGCCGGGCTAAGACCGCTGATATGGTCCACATCAGGTTTCCCCGCCATGTCGAGGAATTGCCGCGCATAGGCGCTGAGGCTCTCCACATAGCGGCGCTGGCCCTCGGCATAGATGGTGTCAAAGGCCAGGCTGGATTTGCCGGAGCCCGACAGGCCGGTGATCACCACGAACTGATCGCGCGGAATATCCATATCCACGCCTTTGAGGTTATGCTCGCGCGCGCCGCGCACCTCGATGAACTTCTGTTCCGCCATGACACCCTCGGACCCGTGACCGGGTTAGATTTAGGGCATCTCCGGGTGAACTCCAACTCAAAAACGTGAACATTGAATGAACAAAACCCAGAATGCCCGGTGAGAAGCGCATTATTGCCGCCGCGCCGCCTGCAACAGATGCAGGGCAATGCCCAGAACGGCAAAGAGGCTGACGAAAACCGGCACCGCCAAGGCGCCCTGATCCGCAATCAGCGCGCCCAAAAGCGGTGTGCCCAGCGTGGTGCCCAGATTGCCCAGTTGGGCAATGGCGCCCGCCGCCTGCGCCCGCTCGCCGGGGCCAGGGTTCAGCGCCGGAATGGCGGCAAAGCTGGCGCCCTGCACCAGCCCCAGCGCGCCGCCGATCCACAGGCTTGCCGCCAGCTGCGGCACAAGGCTGCCCCAGCCAAGCGCAAGCCCCGCCGCACCGATCAGCGCGGCAACAAAGCCCAGCACCACCGTGCCCACCGCGCCGATCCGCCCCAGCAGCCAGACACCCAGCAGCAGGCTGACCGCGATGGAAACCAGCGGCAGCAGCGTCGCCAGCAGCCCTTGCAGAACGGGGCCGGACAGCGGCGGCAAAAGTGTCAACAACGCCACATATGTCATTGTATAACAAACAAAACCCATGGCAGGCGCCGCCACGCGCGGCGAGGCATAGATCGCCCGGTGATCCCGCGCCAGGGCGGGCAGCGACAGGCGCGGCCATGTCGCGGGGGCGTCGCGCGGCAGCATCCGCGCCAGCAGCAGCGCAAAACCGGCCATCCACAGCGCATGCGCCAGCAGCAGCGCCCCCGGCCCGGCCGCGTTGACCAAGGGCGGCGCCAGCACGGCCAGCAGCGTATAGGTCACCGCGAAAAAAGTGGACCACAGCGTCATCGCCAGCCCCTGCCGCGCCACCGGCGCCACCTGTGCAATCAGCACCGGCGCCGCCACCACCACGGCCAGATGGCTGAAGCCCTCCAGCACCCGAAGCGCCAGCATCACCGGCATCGGCGGAAACAGCGCCTGCACCGCCGACACCGCCGCCCCAAGGCTCAGCGCCACCACCAGCACCCGCCGCCAGCCAAGGCCTCGCACCATCAGCCCCGCCGTGGTGCCAAAAATCAGCCCCGGAAAGCCGACAATCGACACCAAAAGCCCAAGCGCCAAAGGCCCGGCCAGCGGGTAAATCGCGCCCGCCTGCGCGAAAATGATGGAAATCTTGCCAAATTGCGCCGCAGCGCCAAGGCCCGCGCCCCAAAGCGCCAGCACCAGCCAGAAAGGAGAGATCGGTTTCATGCCGCCACCCTAGCCCCGTCCGCCGCGCCTTGCAGGGTTGTTTGCGACAAAAAGGGGGGCCCGAGGCCCCCCATTTCCGTCGGCGCCAAAGCCGCGCTCAGATATGCAGCGCGCGCCCGTAGGCGTCCAGCACCGCCTCATGCATCATCTCGCTCAGCGTCGGATGCGGGAACACCGTGTTCATCAGGTCTTCCTCGGTGGTTTCCAGGCTGCGGCCCACCACATAGCCCTGGATCAGCTCGGTCACCTCGGCGCCCACCATATGCGCGCCCAGCAGCTCGCCGGTCTTGGCGTCGAACACGGTCTTGATCATGCCCTCGGCCTCGCCCAGGGCAATAGCCTTGCCATTGCCGATGAAGGGGAAGCGGCCCACTTTCACCGCATAACCCGCCTCTTTCGCCTTGGCCTCGGTCAGGCCGACACTGGCGACCTGCGGATGGCAATAGGTGCAACCGGCGATGGAGTTTGGTTTGATCGCATGGGGATGCAGGCCCGCGATCAGCTCGGCCACCATGACGCCCTCATGGCTGGCCTTGTGCGCCAGCCAGGGGGCGCCGGCAATATCGCCAATCGCGAACAGCCCCTCCACGCCCGTGCGGCAATATTCATCCGTCACCACATGGGTGCGGTCGATCTTGACGCCAAGCGCCTCCAGCCCCAGGCCTTCGCCATTGCCGACAATCCCGACCGCCGAAATCACCGTGTCAAACTCGGCCGTCTCGGTCTTGCCGTTGGATTCCAGATGTGCGGTCACGCCCACACCCGGCTTGCGATCCAGCTTCTTGACCGTGGTCTTTTCAAGGATCTTCATCCCTTGCTTCACGAAGGATTTCTTCGCAAAGGCGCTGATCTCGGCATCTTCCACCGGCAGCACGCGGTCCATCACCTCGCAGACGGTCACGTCGGCGCCCAAGGTGTTGAAGAAGCTCGCAAATTCGATCCCGATCGCGCCCGAGCCGATGACCAGCAGCTTCTTGGGCATCCGCTTGGGTTGCAGCGCGTGCTTGTAGGTCCAGACCAGATCGCCATCGGCCTCCAACCCCGGCAATTCGCGCGCGCGCGCCCCGGTGGCAAGGATGATCGCGGGCGCCGTCAGCTCCTCGGTGCCCTTGTCGGTCTTGACCGACACCTTGCCCTTGGCCGGCAGCGTCGCCGCGCCCATGAAGACGGTGACCTTGTTCTTTTTCATCAGATGGCCGATGCCGCCGGACAGCTGCTTGGCCACCCCGCGCGAGCGCGCCACGACCGCATCCAGATCATAGCTGATGCCGGTGGCGCTGAGGCCGAATTCCTTGGCGCGATGCATCAGGTGAAACACTTCGGCGCTGCGCAGCAGGGCCTTGGTCGGGATGCAGCCCCAGTTGAGGCAAATGCCGCCCAGATGTTCGCGTTCGACAATGGCAACGGTCTTGCCCAGTTGCGCGGCCCGGATGGCGGCCACATAGCCCCCGGGGCCCGCACCGATCACGATCACATCAAAGCTCTTGGCAGCCATGTTTCCCCTCCTCTGGAAAATTAGTTTGCCACTAAACTATCGCGCGCAGCCAAGCAATGCAGCGCATTGCATGGGCCCATGCGTTCACTGCATGGCTGCACCACGCAACTGGTTCACCATTGAAGCATATCCGCCCTCTGCCAGAAACGCCTCCTCCTCGGGGGTGGAGTTCCGGCCCAGGGCCGCATTGCGGAAGGGAAAGCGGCCAAAGCGCGCGATCACCGCCTGATGCGCGCGCGCATGCAGCGCCATATCCGGCTGCGAGGGCATGCGCTCAACCATCAGCTGCACGGCAAGCGCCTGATCCTCCGGGTCTTCGCTATGTTCAAAGGGCATGTAAAAGAACTGGCGCTCCGGCTCGGGCGCGTCCATGTCCCAGCCTTCTGCCAAAGCCTTGCGCGCCGTGCGCAGGGCCAGCGGATCGGTGGCAAAGGCGCGGGCATCGCCGCGCCAGATATTGCGGGCGAACTGGTCGCAAATCACGATCAGCGCCAGCGATCCCGCCGGGCCGCCCTCGGCCCAATGGTCCAGACCGCCGTCATGGGCCGCCTGCCAAAGATCGCCAAAGCCGTCGCGGCACAGGCCATCCACCTCTGGACCGCCCGCATACCAGCCTTCCGGGCCAATCGCCCCCAGCCAGAAATCCAGAACCTCGACCGGATCCGACATGCCCGCCCCCTCCCGTTGTTATCGCAAACGTGGCAGGCTTTGCCGACAGGTGCAAGTCAGCGCGGCGCGCCGGTATCGGCCTCCTCCATCACCGCGCCGACAGCAAAGGCCGAGGCCGAGGGCGAGACGGTGGCAAAATTCCCCGTCACCCCCGGTGCGGCCCGCCGCGTCATCCGCCAGGCGGCATAGGCCGCCAGCCCGGCAAAATTCAGCGCGATGAACAGGAAAAACCCGCGCGGCCCAATATGTTCCATGATCCAGCCGGTCGCCAGCGGGCCAAAGATCGCCCCCAACCCATTGAGAAACAACAGACCCGAAGAGGCGCCCGCCATATCCTCCTTGGTGAGGTAGTCATTGGTATAGGCGATCAGCAGCGAATAAAGCGGGTTGGTGATGCCGCCCAGTACCATGGCGACGCCCAACAGGCCCCAGAACGGCAGCCAGACCAGCCCCGCCAGCAGCATCACCGCCCCGGCAAAAGCCGAAAGCCACAGGATCAATTGCCGGCGGTCGCTGCGATCCGACAGCCAGCCGATCGGATATTGCAGCACCAGCCCGCCGACATA
>NZ_JAEULU010000047.1 GCF_016792925.1 Gemmobacter sp. | reverse complement strand
ACCCTCGCCCCCGCCGCCGCCGCCGCCTCGCGCAGCGCCGCCTCGATGGCCGCCGCACTCAACGCGCGCGCACCGTGGAAATCCAGCAAAAGGTGATGGCCCGGCAGGGCTGCGGTCTCTGACATGGGGCCATCCCTGCCGCGAAACCCCGCCAAGGGCAAGCCCGCCGCCGCAACCGCTGTGCCCGCCGTGCCAATTTCCGCGCAAGCGGGCCGGTCGGGCTTGCCTCTGCCCTTTTCTCACCCGGTTGCACCCGCTATGCTATGCGGCAATGCGGCAGCGACCGCTGGCAGAACAGGCACAGGCAGACGACACCACAACGGCGCGGCACGCAGAAGGCGCGCTTATCGGGGGCTGAGAGAATGGCAGGAATGATGATCAGGCATCTGATCTTGGCGGCATGCGCGGCAGGCGCGCTTGGGGCCTGCGTGAAAGAGGGCGGCCCGGCCGCCAAGGGCAGCGCACCGGCGGCAGGGGCCGCAGCCGCTCCGGCAGGGAAACCGGCGACCTCGGTCAAACTGGTGGATCGTGACGTGGAAGCCCCTGAAATCTTTCAGACCACCGATCAGGCGCTGTGGGATGGCCGCCCCTCGCTGGGCGGTGTCTGGGTCGCCTCGCCCGATGCCAAAGACCCCGAGCGGGTGATCCTGCGCAATCCGGCCAATGGCAAGTTTGTCATCGGCGCGCTGTTCCGGCGCGAGCGCGAGAACCCGGGGCCGAAGCTGCAAATCTCCTCGGATGCGGCCTCAGCGCTTGGCATGCTGGCCGGGGCACCGGCCAAGGTGAACGTCACCGCGCTGCGCCGCGAGGAGGCTCCGGCCCAGACCGATGCCACCAAACCGCTGCTTGACGCGGCCGAGCCGGTGGCAACCGCAGGCGCCGATGTGGCCAAGGCCACCACCGCCGCCCTGGCAAAGCCCGGCGCGACGCCTGCGGCGGGGGCCCCGGCCGCGACGGGTGCGCCGATTGCGGCGGGCACGGTGAAGGGCACGGCCATCGCGCCCGCAGCCGCAGCCGCAAAACCTGCCGCCGCCGCCGCAAGCGCCAAACTTGCCGCCGCCGCGCCCGCCAAAGCGGCGGCCAAGGGCGGCGCAAGTGTTGCCCAGATCGGCATTTTCTCGGTCGAGGCCAATGCCAAGCGCGCCGTGGATCAGCTGACCAAGGCCGGTGTCGCGGCCAGCATCAAGAAGGGCCAGACCCAGGGCAAGGACCATTGGTCGGTCACCGCCTCGGGCGCTGACAAGGCTGCCCTTCTCGCAAAGGTGAAGGGGCTCGGCTTCACCGACGCCTATATCATCCGCTAAGACCCACGCTCTCGGGCCGCCCGCCGCCGGGCGGCCCGTTCCCGAAAGGATACCCCATGCTTCGCCGCCTCAGCCTTGCCCTTGCCACCGTCTCGGCCCTGATGGGCAGCACCGCCGCGCAGGCCTTTGAAACCCAGGCCCGCGCCGCCTGGGTCTATGACATGACCACCCAGACCGTGCTGATGGACAAGAACGGCGAGACCGCGCTGCCGCCGGCCTCGATGTCCAAGCTGATGACGCTGAACATGCTGTTCGAGGCGCTGCATGACGGGCGGCTGAAGCCGACCGACACCCTGCCCGTTTCGGAAAAGGCGTGGAAGATGGGCGGCTCGAAGATGTTCGTGAAGCCCGATGACCGCCCGACGGTGGACGAGCTGATCCATGGCATCATCATCAATTCCGGCAATGATGCCTGTGTGGTGGTGGCCGAGGGCATGGCCGGTTCGGAGGAGGAGTTCGCCCGCCGCATGACGCTGCGCGCGCAAGAGCTGGGCATGGTTAATTCCACTTTCGCCAATGCCTCGGGCTGGCCCGACCCCGATCACCGGATGAGTGCGCATGATCTGGGCCTGCTGGCGGTGCGGCTGATCGAGGAATTCCCGGAATATTACCCCTATTTCGCGCTGACCGAGTTCAGCTATCAGGGCCGGGTGCCCGCCAACAGCCAGAACCGCAACCCGCTGCTGCGCATTCGGGGCGGCGACTGGCAGGCTGACGGGCTGAAAACCGGCCATACCGAGGAGGCCGGATATGGCCTTGTCGGTTCGGCGGTGCATCAGAACGGGCGGCGCATCGTGTTCGTGATCTCGGGTCTGGCCTCGGATCAGGCGCGGGCCGAGGAAAGCGAGGCGATCTCCAACTGGGCCTTCCGCGATTTCGTGATGAAATCCATCGCGAAAACCGGCAAGCGCGTGGCCGAGGCCGAGGTCTGGATGGGCGATGCCGCCACGGTCGGGCTGGTGCCCGCCGAAGATATTGCGCGGCTGATCCCGGTGACAGCGCAGAACAGCATCACAGCAGAGGTGGTCTATTCCGGCCCGTTGCAGGCGCCGATCGCCAAGGGCGCCCCGGTGGCCGAGCTGGTGGTGCGCATCCCCGGCCTGCCCGATGCCCGCGTGCCGCTGGTGGCCGAGGCCGATGTGGCCAAGGGCGGCTTTGGCACCCGGCTGTCCACCGCCGCCGCCGCGCTGATGCAGCGCTTCTTC
>NZ_JAEULU010000003.1 GCF_016792925.1 Gemmobacter sp. | reverse complement strand
GATTGCCGCCGCCGCCAATGAACACTGCATCGGGCAGCGGCAGCCCGTCCAGCGCCTCGGGCGCGCGGCCTTCGATGACATGCAGGCGATGCGACAGGCCAAAACCTTCCGCATTGCTGCGGATATTCGCCACCCGCGCAGGCTTGGCCTCGATGGCGATGGCGCGCGCGCCGGCCAGACACCACTCGACCGAAATCGAGCCCGAGCCGCCGCCAATATCCCACAGCACCTGCCCCGGGCGCGGGGCAAGCGCCGAAAGGGTCAGCGCCCGCACCGGGCGTTTGGTGATCTGGCCGTCATGGGCGAAACAGCTGTCCGGCAGGCCATTGCTGCGCGGAAGGCCCGCTGCGCGCGGCAGATCGGCCCCATCCAGCGCCACAGCGACGGGGGCGAGAATATCTGACAAATCAGTGCCTTGGCGCACCCTCTCTCGGGGGCCACCCATGGATTCGCAAACCGTGATCTTGCTGGCCGCAAAGCCGTTTTCGGCCAGCCAAGCCGCCAATGCGGGCACTGCGGCCGCATCGCGCAGCGTGCAGATCACCCGCACCCCGCGCGCCAGCACCGGGCGCAGCCGGGCAAAGGGCGCAGCATGGAGGCCCAGACATTGCACCTCCTCCAGCCGCCACCCCATACGCGCCGCCACCAGCGAGAACACCCCGGCCACCGGAAAGGCGCGCCATTCCTCTGGCCGCAGCTCCGACGCCAGCGAGCCACCGGCGCCAAACCAGAACGGATCGCCCGAGACCAGCGCCGCCACCCGCCGCCCCCGGCATGCCAGCAGCGGCGCAAGGTCGAAGGGCACCGGCCAGGCCTGCCCCGCCACGCCGCACAGCGCCAGATGGCGGGGTGCGCCGAACACCAGCTCGGCCCCGGCCAGCGCCTGACGGCTTGCATCCGACAGGCCCGCCGGTCCATCTTCGCCCAGACCGATGATCGAAAGCCAGGGCTCAGCCATGACACGCATCCTTTTGCTGGGCGGCACCACCGAGGCCAGCGCCATGGCCCGTCTGCTGGCCCAAGCCGGGCGTCCGGCGGTGTTTTCCTATGCCGGACGCACCGCCGCGCCCGTGGCACAGCCCCTGCCGATCCGCGTGGGCGGGTTCGGCGGCGTGGAGGGTCTGACCGCCTATCTGCGCCGCGAGGCGATCAGCCATGTGATCGACGCCACCCATCCCTTTGCCGCGCAAATGAGCCGCCATGCGCAGACGGCCTGCGCCCTGGCCGGCACGCCCCTGATCGGGCTGGAGCGCGCCGCTTGGGCGCCCCAACCCGGCGACGCATGGCGCCAAGTGCCTGATATTCAAGGCGCTGTCGATGTGCTGCCCGAGGCCCCGGCCCGGGTGTTTCTGGCGATTGGCAAGCTGCATCTGGCCCCCTTTGCCGCGAAGCCACACCATTACCTGCTGCGTCTGGTCGACAGGCCCGAGGCTCCGCCTTTGCCCGATTGCACCGTGATCGTGGCGCGCGGCCCCTTCGATCACGCTGCCGATCTGGCCCTGATGCAGGCCCATGGCATCACCCATCTTGTCGCCAAAAACGCAGGCGGCGCGGGGGCCGAGGCCAAGATCACCGCCGCCCGCGCGCTGCGCTTGCCGGTCATCCTGATCGAGCGCCCGGCCCTGCCGGGCAGGCACCTCGTCAGCACGCCCGAGGCAGTGATGGCCTGGCTCGCTCATGCGGAAACCGAGCGCGGCGTGTAAATCCACCGTCCGACCCGCCGTGTCGCGGCATTGCCCACAATCACCACCGTGCGCATATCGGCCATCTCGGGCAGAGCCTCGGCCAGCGTGACGGTCAGCAAACGCTCCTCCGGGGTGGAGACCGCGCGGGCGAATGTGATCAATCGTTCACGTTCGCATTCCTCGCGCAGGATGCGCAGCACCTCGGTAAACTGGTGCGGCCTGCTGGCCGAGCGCGGGTTATAAAAGGCCATGGCAAATCCGCCCCTTGCGGCATGGCGCAAGCGGCGTTCGACCTCGGAAAACGGCTTGAGATTGTCGCTCAGGTTGATGGCGCAGAAATCATGGCCCAAGGGCGCGCCCGCCCGCGCCGCTGCTGCCAGCATCGCCGTGATGCCGGGCAGGATGCGAATATCAAGGTCGTGGCAATCGGGCCGCGCCTCCATCCCCTCGAACAGGGCCGAGGCCATGGCGAACACGCCGGGATCGCCCGAGGAGACAATCACCACCCGCCGCCCCGCCTGCGCGAGGGCGATGGCGTGGGCGGCCCGGTCCAGCTCCACCCGGTTGTCACTGGGATGCAGCACCAACCCCTCGCGCGGGGCGACGCGAGCGACATAGGGGATATAGCCAATCACATCCGTGGCTTGCGCCAAGGTTGCCGTCACCTCAGGTGTCACCAGCGCCTCGGCGCCGGGGCCAAGGCCTGCCACTGCAATCCAGCCGCTCATTCTGCACCCTCCGCCACCGGGCGGCGGCCATGGCCATGCACCACGACGATTGCGAAATAGGGGCAATCCTCGGTGTCCACCTCGGCCAGACGCTGCATCCGCTGGCCGGGCATGGTGCCGCGCTCGATCAGCCAGGCATCCTGCAACCGCCCCGCCGCCGCCAAGGCATTGCGGACGCGCGGCAGATTGCGCCCGGTTTTCATGATCGCCAGCGCGTCGGATTGCTGCATATGGCGCAGCAGATCGGCCTCTGGCAGCGTGCCCATCAGCACGGTCAAAACATCATCACCCCATGTCACTGGCTGCCCCGTGGCATGCCAGCAACCCACCATGCCCGGAATGCCGGGGATCACCTCGACCGGCACCACATCCTTCAGCCGCGTGTAAAGATGCATAAACGAGCCATAGAAGAAGGGGTCGCCTTCGCATAGGACCACAACATCTTGGCCTTCCAGCACCAGGGCCTGCAAACGCGCCGCCCAGTCATCGTAGAAATCGGCCAGCAGGCGGTTATAGTCGAGGCTGTCGAAGGGGATCTCGGTCGTGACCGGATATTCCATCGCATGTTCCACCGCATCGCTGCGCAGCATGCCCTGCACGATGGCGCGGGCCTGCCCCTGCCGCCCGGCCTTGCGGAAATAGGCGATATGGGCGCCGCCCCGAATGGCCCGGTCAGACCGGACCGAGATCAGGTCAGGGTCGCCCGGCCCAAGGCCCGCGCAGATGATCCGGCCCATGGTCACTCCTTCCGGCTGGCAAGCGCGTTGATGGCGGCCACCGTGATGGCCGAGCCGCCAAGTCGCCCCTGCACGATCACGCTGGGCACTGGCGGGGCCGCCATCAGCGCATCTTTCGATTCCGCCGCACCGATAAAACCCACCGGGCAGCCGATGATCGCCGCCGGGCGCGGGCAAGCGGGGTCTTCCAGCATGTTCAGCAGGTGAAACAGCGCCGTCGGCGCATTGCCGATCGCCACCACCGCCCCCGCCAGATGCGGTCGCCAAAGTTCCAGCGCGGCGGCGCTGCGGGTGTTCTGCATCTGCGCCGCAAGGCCCGGCACGGCGGGGTCATGCAGCGTGCAGATGACCTGATTGCCGCGCGGCAAACGGGTGCGGGTGACGCCTTCGCTGACCATGCGCGCATCGCACAGGATCGGCGCGCCGTCTTCCAGCGCGGCCCGGGCTGCAATCGCCATGCCGGGGGTGAAACGCACATGGGTTTCCAGCCCCACCATCCCCGCAGCATGGATCATGCGCACCACCACCACCTCCTCCTCGGGGGTAAAGCGGGCAAGATCGGCCTCGGCGCGGATCGTTGCGAATGATTGTTCATAAATCTTCGCGCCATCGGTTTCGTACAGGTGCGGCATTACAGAAGCCCTTTCAGGTCAATATCTTGCGCGGCAAGGCCACGCTGGCCGGGCGCATCTTGCGCCGTGCCGTTGAGGATCAGATCAAAGCCCGCAGGCGTGGCCACCAGTGTCACCGCCGCCCGCCCCGGATGGGCACAGCCCTTGGCGCAACCACTGAGGTGCAGGACGCCCGCCTTATGCTGCGGCGCAAGGCGGCGTGCCAGATCGCGCAGCGGGGCATGGGCTTGCAGGCAGCCCGGCGCGCCGGTGCAAGCCTCGACCCGGCGCAGCGGATCGGCAGGATCAAGGATCAGGCCGGGCAGCCGGGGCAAGGCGCGCGCGCCCTCGATCAACAGCATCCGCCAAGGCGTGACGCGCAAGGCGCCAAGCCCGGCCAGTGCATGCAGCGTTTCCGCCTGCATCTGGCCAAATTCCAGCGCGACCAGCACCCCCTCCGGCTGCAAGCCGGGCTCGGGCCTGCGCTGCGCTGCGGCAGGCGCTGCCGTCGCGCCCTGCGGGGCGAGGCCGCGCGCAATCAGTGCGGCCATCCGTCCCCGGCCATCGCGCATGCCGCCTTGCGCCAGGAACCAGCGCGCCAATGTGACCGCCTGTTCAGCAGCGGCATCAGGGAGAATCGGCAGGCCATACGCCATGCCGTCGCAGCGCAGCAAAAGCCCGCCCGCCCCGTCACGCTCCAAACGGATGTCGGCGGAAATATCCTGCAAGATCGGGGCCTTGCCGGTATCTACCGCAAAGCCGAACTTGCCGGGAAGGTCAGGGCCTTGCCGCAGGGCCTGCGTCAAGGCCCGCGCCAGGGCCAGCGTTTCGGCATTGGCAAAGGGGGTGACAAGGATATTGCGCCGCGCCTCGGCCTGCGCATCGTCATCCACCAAATCCAACGCCCGCAAATCGGCAATCAGCGCGGCATGATTGGCCTGCGACACACCGCGCAGCTGCAGATTGCCGCGCGCCGACAGGTCGATCAGCCCATTGCCATGCCGCATGGCAGCATCAGCCAGCCCTTGCGCCTGCGCAGGCGTCATCCGCCCCAGCGGCGGCCGCACCCGCACCACCAGACCATCGCCCGACATCATGGGTCGCAGCGCGCCGGGGCACCAGCCTTGCACCGTAAACCCGCTCATACGCCCAGCCTCGCCGCGATAGAGTTGCGCCGCGTCACCCAAAGCCCTGCCTCATGCAAGCGGAGAAACAGGTCGCGCAGCGCCTGAAGCGCGCCGGGGTTCTCACGCGCCATGAACGCCACCACATCCTCGCGCCCCAAGGTCGCTTCGTGATACAAATCAAACAGATGCGTCGGCACGACACCGGCCAGATGAGCAAAGGCCGCCATGTGATCCAGCGTGGCCGCAATCTCGGCGGCCCCGCGGAACCCGTGGCGCATCATGCCATCGGCCCAGCCCGGATCAGCGGCGCGGGCGCGGGTGACCCGGGCGATTTCCTCGGTCAAGGACCGCGCGCGCGGGCGGTCGGGCTGCGTGATGTCGAGATGGTAAAGCGCGGGCGCCGCCGCCCCAAGCCGCGCCAAGGCTGCGGCAAACCCGGCCTCATGGGCCGCATAATCGGCGGCCAGCAGCAGGTCGCTTTCGGGCAAATCCTGCGCATGCACAAAGCTGTCGGCGCTGCGCAACCGCGCCTCCAACCCGGCGCGGTCACTGCGGCTTTGGCCATCGGCGCCGATGGCCCAGCTGGAGGCTGCAAGCCAGGCCTCGCCCGCCGCCGCCCGCGCTTCTGCCGAGAAATCATCCTGCGCCAGCCCCAAGCCATACTGGCCGGGACGCGGGCCGAAAACCCGTGCGGTGGCAAGACGATAGGGGTTGTCTTCGGCGGCCTCGTCCCGCGCTGCCAAGGCCTGCGCGCCGGTTTCAAACAGCGTCGCAAGGCCGGGGAACACGTCGCGGAACAGGCCCGAGACCCGGAGTGTCACATCAATGCGGGGGCGGTTCAGCAGGGCCAGCGGCACCACCTCCACCCCCGAAACCCGGCCCGAACCGGCATCCCAGACCGGCGCAAGGCCAGCCAGATGCAGCGCCATGGCGAAATCTTCGCCCGCCGTGCGCATGGTCGCGCTGCCCCAAAGATCGACGACCAGCCCGCGCGGCCAATCGCCGTGATCCTGCAAATGGCGGCGCAGCAGCTCTTCGGCCAGTTTCACGCCTTGGGCATGCGCCGCGCGGCTGGGAACGGCGCGCGGGTCCACGGCGAACAGGTTGCGCCCGGTCGGCAGCACATCGCTGCGCCCGCGATGGGGCGAACCCGACGGCCCCGCCGCCACGCGCCGCCCGGCAAGCGCCGCCAGCAGCCCGGCGCGCTCGCCTTCGCCCTGCCCGAAAACGTGCAGGCCGTCGCCATATTGGCTTTCCTTGATGTCGCAGACGAAGCGGTCGATCCGCGTCATCGCTTCGGCGGCGCTGGCACCGGGGGGCAGGCCCAGGTCTTCCTCGACGCCAAGCGCCTGCGCCTCGCTGCGGATGGCGCCGATCAGCCGGTCGCGCCGGGCCGGGTCCAGCCCGTCGGCGGTGGAGTATTCATCCAGCAGCCGTTCCAGCCGCGCCATGCCCTCGGGCAGGGCCGATTGCGCCATGGGCGGCGGCAGGTGGCCCAGGGTCAGCGCTCCGATGCGGCGCTTGGCCTGCGCGGCCTCGCCGGGGTCATTCACGATGAAAGGATAGATCACCGGCAAGGGGCCGATCAGTGCCTCGGGCCAGCAAGCCTCTGACAAGGCGACAGATTTTCCGGGCAGCCATTCCAGCGTGCCATGTGCGCCCATATGGATCAGGGCATGCACCCCCTGCGCGCGCAGCCAAAGGTAAAACGCCACATAACCATGGCGCGGCGTGCGCGACAGGTCGTGATACTCGCCGTCCCGCAGCGCCACATCGCCGCGCTCGGGT
>NZ_JAEULU010000292.1 GCF_016792925.1 Gemmobacter sp. | reverse complement strand
CGGTCAGGCCGGCCTGCGCCATCCCGGCGCGGGCCAAGGCCTCGTGCCGAGGCGAGGCCACCTTGTTCAGGATCACGCCCGCCACTGGCAGGCCGGGGCGAAAGCGGGCCAGCCCCTGCGCCACCGCCGCCGCCGTCTGTGCCTGCCCCGAGACATCCAGCACCAGCACCACCGGCCAGCCCATCATCATCGCCACATCGGCGCTGGCGCCACTGCCTGCCTCGCCGGGGCGCGCCACGCCGTCATAAAGCCCCATGGAGCCTTCGGCGATCACCAGATCCGCGCCGCTTGAGGCCTGCGCCAGCCCGGCAATCCGGCCTGCCGCCATCGCCCAGCTGTCAAGGTTCAGCGAGGCCCGCCCCGAGGCCGCCGCATGAAAAGCGGGGTCGATGTAATCCGGCCCGCTTTTGAACGGCTGCACTACCAGACCGCGCGCACGAAACGCCGCCAGCAGGCCAAGCGCCACGGTGGTCTTGCCAGTGCCCGAGGCGGGGGCGGTGATCAGAAGGCCCGGAACGCTCATGCCGTTTCCGGGAAGCGCGGGTCGGTGCCGACGGGGCGATAGCGGCGGTCGTAATCGCCTGCATACAAACGGCTTTCGTCGAAATCCTGCGCGCCAAGGGCATGGCCCACAAGGATCAGCGCCGTGCGCTCGCCCACACCGATCGCCGGATCAATGCTGCCCAAAGTGGCGCGGATCACCCGTTGATCGGGCCAGCTGGCGCGGAACACCACCGCCACCGGGCAATCGGCGCCATAGCGCGGGATCAGCCGCGCCTGCACCTCGGCCAGCACATGCACCGAGAGGTGAATGGCCAGCGTGGCGCCGGTGGCCGCGAAATTCTCGAGGCTCTCGGCCTCGGGCATCGAGGAGGCGCGGCCCGAAGTGCGCGTCAGCACCAGCGATTGCGCCACGCCCGGCAGGGTCAGCTCGGCCTCCAGCGCGGCGGCGGCGGCGGCAAAGGCGGGCACACCCGGCGTCACGTCAAACGGAATGCCAAGCGCGCGCAGGCGGCGCAACTGCTCGCCCATGGCCGACCAGACCGACAGATCACCCGAATGCAGCCGCGCCACATCCTGCCCTGCGGCATGGGCAGCGCTGATCTCGGCCATGATCTCATCAAGGCTCAGCGGCGCGGTGTTCACGATCCGCGCGCCGGGCGGGCAATGCGCCAGCAGCGCCTCGGGCACCAGCGACCCGGCGTAAAGGCAAACCGGGCAGGCGGCGATCAGGTCGCGCCCGCGCAGGGTGATCAGGTCAGGCGCGCCGGGGCCTGCGCCGATAAAGTGAACGGTCATTCGGTATCTCCAGAAGCGATGGCGGCGGTGGCCTGCCCGTCAGGGGTGTTAAGGCGCGGCACGGTCAACCGCGCGCCGGAGCCTGCGGCTTGCAGCGCTGCCGCCTCGGCCAGCGAGCCGGTGCCGAAGCGCGCCTGCACACGCGGCGATTGGGTTTGGGTCGGCACGTCCTGGACGGAAACGCGCAGGATGGGCAAGCCGCGTTCCTGGGCCAATGCGCAAAGCGCAGGCGCATCAGCCTTTTCCGCGGTGGTGGCAAGCGCGGCCACCCGCCCGCCTGCTGCCTCGGCCAGATCCAGCGCCTGACGCAGCGCCGAAAGTGGCGCGGCGGCGCGAAAGCCAATGCCCGCCACCTTCATAGCGTCACACTCCATTGCACCACCGGGCGCGCTGCCGACCAGCCGCGAAAGCCGCCAAGCGGCGCCGCTTCGGCCATATCGACGCGCAGAAGATGGCCGCCATGGCTGGCATGACAGGCGGCCAAGGTGGCCTCGCCCTCCAGTGTCACGGCATTGGCCACCAACCTTGTGCCGGGCGACAGGCGCGGCAGCAGCGCGGCATAAAGCGCCGGATTGCCGCCGCCGCCAATGAACACTGCATCGGGCAGGGGCAGCCCGTCCAGCGCCTCGGGC
>NZ_JAEULU010000261.1 GCF_016792925.1 Gemmobacter sp. | reverse complement strand
GTTCGATCTCCTCCTGATGGTGGCCGTCATCGGGGTGGAAGGGGCGGGGGCCGATGGTCGTGTGGCTGGCCGCCATATCGGTCAGCACCATATCGTGCTGGCCCGCATGGTGTTGAAAATGATAGGAAATCGAAGAGCCGCTGAGGGGCGAGCTTGCAGATCCGGCCATCGCCTTCGTAGCGGGCGGTGAGCCGCCTGATGGCGGCGCGGCTTCGGAAACCCGCTGGCACTGCGAACCTACGCCAGGGCGAGAGGACTCGACTCTGTATCACTGGCAGATTAATAAGAACAAAAGAGGAACTAACGGCGATTGGATGCTGCACTGGGATGGCACGACGGCTGCTTTCCATCTGGTTTCCGAGGCTGGCGAGCGACAGCAGCCTGCGAAGCCAGCCCGTTGAAGGGCCCTTCGCCCTGACCCTGCGGTCGGGCAATGCCGATCACCTGCATTGCCTGAACCGGCCTGCGCAGGCGCTTGGGTTGCACCGTGGCATGGCCTTGGCCGATGCCCGCGCCATCTGCCCCGATCTGGTGACCCGACCCGCCGATCTGGCAGCCGAGGCCGCCGCTTTGGCCGCCCTGCGCCGCTGGACGGGGCGTTATGCGCCACTCGTTTCGGTCGATGGGCCGGATGGATTGATGGCCGATATCTCGGGCGTGCCGCATCTCTTTGGCGGCGAGGCGGCCTTGCGCGACGACCTGCAAGCGCGGCTGGATCGCGCGGGCTTGCAGGCGCAAACCGCCATCGCCCCCAGCCGTGGCGCGGCCCATGCTCTGGCGCGCCATGGTGGCGGGATTCTGGCCGAAGGGCGGCTGCTGGAGGGCTTGGGCAAGCTGCCCGTCACGGCGCTGCGGGTCGATCAGGCCACCGCCGAGGCGCTGTCCCGCATGGGGCTGACCCGGATTGCCGATCTGGCGCATCTGCCCCGCGCGCCCCTCGCGCGGCGCTTCGGGCCGGGGCTTGTGCTGCGGCTGGATCAGGCGCTTGGCATGCAAGCCGAACCCGTGGCCGCCCCGCCCGAGGCCCCCCATTTCGGGGTGCGGATGACCCTGCCCGAACCGATTGGCCTGCTCGCCGATGTGATGGCCGGGCTGGAGCGCCTGCTGGACCGGCTTTGCGCGCAACTGGCCGCCCACCATCGCGGCGCGCGGCGCCTGCGGCTGGACCTGCGCCGGGTGGACCGTCAGGCCAGCCAGATCGAGATTGGCCTCGCCCGTCCGATGCGCGACCCGGCCCGCATCAAGGCGCTGTTTGCCAAGAGTGTGGAGGAGATCGACGCGGGCTTTGGCATCGACGCGCTGCGCCTGTCGGCCCCGGTCACCGAACCGCTGGCGCCCGAACAGATCGGGTCCACCCCTGCTGCCCATCAAGCAGACGCACTGGCCGACCTCCTCTCCTCCCTGGGCAATCGCATCGGCTTTGACCGCGTGCTGCGCCTGCTGCCCAGTGACAGCCTGATCCCCGAACGCAGCTTCAGCCTCGCCCCTGCCGCCTATAGCCAGCCTGCGCCAAGCCGGACCCATCGCAACCGCCCGGCCATCCTCTTCCCGCCCGAGGCCGTCAACGCCACCGGCCACCCGCCCGTGCAATTCCGCTGGCGCCGCATGCAGCTCACCACCCTGCGCGCCACCGGGCCAGAGCGGATCACCCCGGAATGGTGGCTGGATGATCCCGCCTGGCGCAGCGGGTTGCGCGATTACTGGCGCATCGAAACCCGGCAAGGCCCGCGCCTGTGGCTGTTTCACACGCCGCAAAATCCCGGCTGGTATGCGCAGGGCGAATTCCCATGACCCGCCTTCATCTTGGCCCAAATATTCCGGGGGGTGAATTGGCCGCAGGCCAAGAGGGGGGCAGCGCCCCCCATCTGTCTGGCGCCCCCGCCTATGCCGAACTGTGCGTGACCAGCAATTTCACCTTCCTCACCGGGGCCTCCCACCCCGAGGAACTGGTCACTCGCGCCGCCGAACTGGGCCTTGCCGCCCTCGCCATCACCGACCGCAATTCCGTGGCGGGCGTGGTGCGGGCCTATTCCGCGCTGAAGGAACTGGCCCGTCTGCGGGCCGAGCCCGAGACTGAGGCCGAGGCTGACAGCCACGGCCCAACCATCCGCTCGCAACAGGTGACCGATCATTCCAGCCGCCAGACCGTGCCGCATTTCACCGGCACGACCGAGGCCCCCCGCCTGCCCGCAGCCCCCCTGCCCAGGCTGATCCCGGGGGCGCGGCTGGTGCTGACCGACAGCGCGGTGGAATGGCTGGCGCTGCCCACCGATCTGGCGGCCTGGTCGCGGCTTACGCGGCTTTTGTCCTTGGGCAAGCGCCGCGCGTCCAAGGGCGAATGCCACCTGACCCGCGCCGATCTGCTGGAATGGGGGCAGGGCATGATCCTGATCGCGCTGCCGCCCGACCCGCTGGAACAGCCCGCGCCGCCCGATCTGCACCCGATCACCCGCGCCTTTCCCGGCCAGTGCTTTCTGGGCGCCGCCCCACGCTATGACGGGCGCGACCAGCCCCGGCTCGACCGCCTTTTCCAACTGTCGCAAATCGCCAATATGCCCCTGGTCGCCCTGGGCGATGTGCTGATGCACCGCTCGGCCCGGCGCCCGCTGGCCGATGTGCTGACCTGCCTGCGCCTTGGCTGCACCATCGACAATATCGGCCAGCACCGGCTGGCCAATGGCGAGCGCCGCCTGAAATCCGGGGCCGAGATGGCGCGCCTGTTCGCGCGCTACCCCGCCGCCCTGCGCCGCACGCTGGAAATCGCCGACCGCTGCGCCTTTCGCCTGAACGATCTGCGCTATCAATACCCCGACGAGTCGCAAGACGGCGAACCTGCGCAAGACCGGCTGGAACGCCTCGCCCGCGCCGGGCTGCACTGGCGCTATCCCGAAGGCCCGCCGCCCAAGATCGTGCATCGAGTGGAAAAGGAACTGGCCCTGATCCGCGATGTGGAATATGCGCCCTATTTCCTGACCGTGCATGACATCGTGCGATTTGCCAGATCGCAGGGCATCCTGTGTCAGGGGCGCGGCTCGGCCGCGAATTCCGTGGTCTGCTACCTGCTGGGCATCACCGAAGTGCCGCCCGAGAGCATCACCCTGATCTTTGAACGCTTCATCAGCAAGGAACGCGGCGAGCCGCCGGATATCGACGTCGATTTCGAGCATGAACGCCGCGAAGAGGTGATCCAGTGGATCTATGAGCGTTACGGCCGCCATCGCGCGGGCCTCACCGCCGTGGTGATCCATTTCCGCGCCCGCGCCGCCATCCGCGAGGTCGGCAAGGTCATGGGCCTCAGCCAGGATGTCGTCGCCCGCCTCTCGGGGCAGATCTGGGGCTGGTCCTCCTCGGCGCCGAATGAGGATCGCATCCGCGATGCGGGCCTCAACCCCGAGGATCGCCGCGTGCAACTGGCCATCCGCCTGATCGCCGAGATCATCGGCTTTCCCCGCCATCTGAGCCAGCATGTCGGCGGCTTCGTCATCACCCAGGGGCGGCTCGATGAGCTTTGCCCCATCGAAAATGCCGCAATGGAAGATCGCACCGTCATCGAATGGGACAAGGACGATATTGATGCCTTGGGATTGCTGAAGGTCGACATCCTCGCCCTGGGCATGCTGACCTGCATCCGCAAGGCGTTTGGCCTTCTGGCCGACCATCGGGGAATCGACCTTGATCTGGCCAGCCTGAAACCGGATCATGGCCTTGTGGCGCAGAGCCCTTTCGACCACAGCCAGCGTGAACAGGTCTATGACATGCTGTGCCGCGCCGATGCCATCGGGGTGTTTCAGGTGGAAAGCCGGGCGCAGCTGAACTTTCTGCCCCGAATGCAGCCCCGCAAATTCTATGATCTGGTCTGCGAGGTCGCCATCGTGCGCCCCGGCCCCATTCAGGGTGGCATGGTGCATCCCTTCATTAATCGCCGCATGGGGCGCGAGCCGGTCGAAGACCTAGGCCCCGCCATGATGGAGGTCTTGGGCCGCACCTATGGCGTGCCGCTGTTTCAGGAACAGGCGATGCAGATTGCGGTGGTGGCGGCAGGCTTCACCCCGTCCGAGGCCGATCAGCTGCGGCGGTCTTTGGCGACCTTCAAACGCATGGGCACCATCGGCAGTTTTCGCGACCGCTTCATCTCAGGCATGCTGGCGCGGGGCTATGATGCCGATTTCGCCGCCCGCTGTTTTGCCCAGATCGAGGGTTTTGGCAGCTATGGCTTCCCCGAAAGCCATGCCGCCAGCTTCGCCCGGCTGGTCTATGTCTCGGCCTGGCTGAAATGCCACCATCCGGCGGCCTTCACCTGCGCCCTGCTGAACAGCCAGCCGATGGGCTTTTATGCTCCGGCCCAGCTGGTGCGCGATGCCCGCGATCATGGGGTCGAGGTGCGCCCGGTCTCCGTCAATCATTCGGTCTGGGATTGCACGCTGGAACCGCGCCCGGATGGCGCCCTGGCCCTCCGGCTTGGCTTCCGGCAGATCAAGGGGATGCGGGAGGAAGACGCCGCCTGGCTCGCCGCCGCGCGCGGCAATGGCTATCCCGATGTCGAAAGTCTCTGGCGCCGGGCCGGTGTTCATCCCGACGCTTTGGAGCGGCTGGCCGAGGCTGATGCCTTCGCCGCCCTTGGCCTGACCCGCCGCGATGCGCTCTGGGCCGCCAAGGCCCTGCGCGCCCCCGCCCCCCTGCCGCTGTTCGGCCCCGATGGCGAGGGCGGCGCGGAGCCTCAGGTGGCCTTGCCGCAGATGACGCTGGGCCAGGAGGTGGTCGAGGATTACCTCGCCCTGCGCCTGTCCTTGCGCGCCCATCCGCTGGAAGTCTTGCGCCCGTTCTTGCCGGAAAGCACGCCACATCAAAGGCTTGCCACATGGCAAGGCCGCGTCACCGTCACCGGCCTTGTCATCACCCGCCAACGCCCCGGCACCGCCTCGGGGGTGATTTTCCTGACGCTGGAGGATGAAACCGGCACGGCGAATGTGGTGGTCTGGCGCAAGGTCTATGAAACCTTCCGCAAGGCCGTGGTCACCGGGCGCCTGTTGCGCGTCACCGCCCGCATCCAGCGCGATGGCCCCACCACCCACCTGATCGCCGAACGGATCGAGGATGCCTCCACCCTGCTGGGCACGCTGGGCCACGCCCTGCCCCGCTTCAGCGATGGCCGCGCTGACGAAACCCTTCGCCCCTCGGGCGGCGCCCTGCGCAGTACCGCCCGCCATCCCCGCGAACAGGTGAAAAAGCTGTTCCCAAGCCGGGATTTTCATTGAAAAGTGCGACGTGGAGGGCGGAAAGCGGTCATTCATATTGGCCTTAGACACTTTCGGGCGTGTAGACGTCGAAGGCGAAGGTTACCCTGTGCGCATCACCGTCGCGACCACCGGCCTTTGTCCGGATCAACGTCGCGATCGTTTCACGTGCGAAGCGTTCTATCGGGTGCGAGATGAGCAGCGAAATCGTTCCGTCAATCAATTCGGCCTTTGTGGCATCAAAGAGTTCGTACCCAACCGCAACAAAATCCGGCCGTTTGAGCATGGCGCGCAGCGCAGCGATGGCACCTGTCACGCCACCGCCGGAAATGTAGAGCCCGCACATGTCAGGATGGTCGGTCAGGAGCTTCTCGACATGTTCACGCGCAACAACCGCTGACTCATAGGTCGGCAAGGGCTCCAGTAAAGTGAAATCCGTGTTGTGTTCGCGGAAATAGGACCGGAAACCGCTTTCATTCATCTCTTGGTTCCTGAGGCGGTGACTGCCGACCAGGATGCCGATCTTGCCGGGGACCCGAACCATTCTGTTGAACGCCCAGGCCGCGGTCCGACCGACCTTCCAGTTGCCGAGGCCGACGAAACTCATATTGCAATGCGCCGAAAGCGGGCCGATCAACGAGGTGACGGGCACACTGCGGTCGGTGACGCTGTCGATTGCATCCGCCACGAACTGGTGCTGCGGGGCGACGATCACCATGGATTCGCATTTCTGTCCCAACTCGACAATATGCGCGGCGACCTTCTCGGGAGTAAGATCTTCGAGGTGCTCGAGAACAAGCTCGATCCACGCGCCTTGCCAGTTCGCGGCAGCATCCGCGATGGACTCGCCGAGGACGCGGTAGAAGGTCCGGTCATTTCGCTGAAGCAGAACGCCCAGCCGGTGGGTGGATTGTGCCGCGCGCACCCCATGCTCGATGGTCCCGACCCCATAGAAGCCGATCCGTTCTGCCGCTGCCAGAACGTGGGCAAGGGTTCCAGGGCGGACGGATTCGGGGTCGTTGAGCGTGCGATTGACTGTCGAGACGGACACGCCTGCCGCCTTCGCGAGGTCCGGGATCGTAGGTCTTTTCATTCAAATTCACCCAAAGACGCGCAGCACTCATTTCATTTCACGAATCCCGAACTTTGAAGCGAAATGAAATCATCATTGTTGATTGCCACTGAGATTTGACCCGGCAACAGCGGAAATTGTCATTGAGAATTGACCCATGTGCAACCTTGCCCCGGCTTGAACCAGCTGGGGGCAAATGGAGTGATCGACATGGGATTTTTGAAGGTTATCAGGACAT
>NZ_JAEULU010000235.1 GCF_016792925.1 Gemmobacter sp. | reverse complement strand
ATAGTGCACATCGCCGGTCTGGGCCTTGTAGCCGTCGATCACGCGGTGGAACACCACATCATCATAGGCGCCTTCCTTGGCGAGCGCGACGATCTGCGCCACATGCTTGGGCGCGACATGATCGGCCAGATCAATGACGATCTCGCCCTTGGTCTGACCATCGACCTCGATCACCAGGTTCGGGCCCGCGCCATCTTCCTGCGCGAAGGCGGGGGCGGCGATCAGGGCCAGCGCGGCCAGCGAGAGCTTACGCAACATCGGCAGCCACCCGCACCTTGATCATGCGATCGGGGTTCACCGGCGGCTCGCCCCGGGTGATCTTGTCCACCGCATCCATCCCCGAAATCACCCGGCCATAGACTGTGTACTGCAGGTTCAGGAAGTGGTTGTCCTTGAAATTGATGAAGAACTGGCTGTTGGCCGAGTTCGGGTTCTGCGAGCGGGCCGCGCCCAGGGTGCCCCGGTCATGCGGCAGTTTGGAAAACTCGGCCGGCAGGTCCGGCAGATCGGAGCCGCCGGTGCCCGAGCGGCGGGCATTGTAGGACGGGCTTTCCATATTGCCATGTTCCACATCGCCGGTCTGGGCCATGAAGCCCTCGATCACGCGGTGGAAGGCCACATTGTCATAGGCCCCTGCGCGCGCCAGCTCTTTCATGCGCTCGACATGTTTGGGGGCCACATCGGGCAAAAGCTCGATCACCACATCGCCGTCTTTCAGCGTCAGGATGATGGTGTTTTCGGGGTCTTTGATCTCGGCCATAAGGTCGGTCTCCTGTGTTTGCTGGCGCGCAAGGTAATGGCCGCGCGCGCGAAGGGAAAGGGCAAAGCGGCCAGAAAGGTTGACGTGGCGCCATGATCGGCGGAAACAGGGGCAACCGATTTGCGAGGAGACTGCAATGGCTTGGAAGACGCTGGAAGATCTCGACCTGAACGGCAAGACCGTGCTTTTGCGCGTGGATATCAATGTGCCGATGGAAAACGGTGTGGTCTCTGATGCGACGCGGATCGAAAAGATCGTGCCGACGGTGAAGGATATTCAGGCCAAGGGCGGCAAGGTGGTGTTGCTGGCGCATTATGACCGGCCCAAGGGCAAGGTGGTGCCGGAGATGAGCCTGGGCCAGTTGCAGGGCGCGCTGGCGGGCGCCTTGGGTGTGAAGGTGGTGTTTGGCGCCGATTGCGTGGGCGATGTGGCCAAGGCCGCGATTGCGGCGGCGGGCCCCGGCGATGTGGTCTTGCTGGAGAACACCCGCTTCCATGCGGGCGAGGAGAAGAACGCCCCCGAGCTGGCAGCCGCCATGGCGGAGTTGGGGGATGTCTATGTGAATGACGCCTTCTCGGCGGCGCATCGGGCGCATGCCTCGACTGCCGGTCTGGCGCATCTGCTGCCCGCCGCTGCGGGGCGCTTGATGGAGGCGGAGCTGCGCGCGCTGGAGGCGGCTTTGGGCGCGCCCAAGCGCCCGGTGGTGGCGGTGGTGGGCGGGGCCAAGGTCTCGACCAAGCTCGATCTCCTGGGCAATCTGGTCAGCAAGGTGGACCATCTGGTGATCGGCGGCGGCATGGCCAATACTTTCCTTGTGGCGCAAGGGGTTGAGGTCGGAAAATCGCTGGCCGAGCGCGATATGGCCGACACGGCGCGCGCGATCATGGGCAAGGCGCAGGCGGCGGGTTGCACCATCCATCTGCCGCTGGATGTGGTGGTGGCGCGCGAGTTCAAGGCGGGGGCGGCGAATGAAACGGTGCCGACCGCCGACTGCCCGGCGGATGCGATGATCCTGGATGCCGGCCCCGCCACGGTGGCGGCGCTGGAGCAGGTGTTTGCAAATGCCAAGACCCTGATCTGGAACGGCCCCCTGGGCGCCTTCGAGATCGAGCCGTTCGACGCGGCCACCAATGCGGCGGCCCGCGCCGTGGCGCGGCTGACGGCGGCGGGGGGGCTTGTCTCGGTCGCGGGCGGCGGCGATACGGTGGCCGCGCTGAACAAGGCGGGGGCTGCGGAGCAGTTCAGCTTCATCTCGACCGCGGGCGGGGCCTTCCTGGAATGGATGGAGGGCAAGGAGCTGCCGGGCGTGGCGGCTCTGGGCTGAGCGCCCGGGCCGCGACATCTGCACGGTTGACGTTACGGCCCCTGTTTTCCTAGCATGAAGCCGCAGCCTGCAAGGGCTGCGGCTTTGGCATTTTTTCAACATGGGAATTCACAGATGTTCTGGATGGGCACCGAAGCAAGCGAGCGCAAGAACGGGACCGTCGGCGGCGATCATTTTCAGAGTATGGGCGGTAACGATACGCTGAACGGCGGGCGCGGCAATGATCTGCTGCATGGCGGGCGCGGCAATGATGTGGTGAATGGCGGCGCGGGCCATGACGAGCTTTCGATGCTGGGGGCTGACCGGCTGACCGGCGGCACCGGCAAGGATTTTTTCAGCATGCTGGGCATCATGTACAATCAGATGCTGGGCAGCAATGTGCGCAGCGTCATCACCGATTTCAAGGTGGGTGGCCCGTCGGCGGGCACCGATGTGCTGCAATTTTCCGGGTTCAAGTTCAGCTGGGCCGACCGTGACCGCGATTTCACCGACGGGTTCTCGATGGTGA
>NZ_JAEULU010000218.1 GCF_016792925.1 Gemmobacter sp. | reverse complement strand
AAGGACAGTTTCGATGTGCTGTATGCCGAGGGGCAGGCGGGGCGGGCCAAGATGTTCTCCATCGGCCTGCACAACCGGCTGATCGGGCGGCCCGGCAAGATGGCGGGGCTGATGCGCTTTATCGACTATGCGCAGGGGCATGAGGGCGTGTGGTTCCCGCGCCGGATCGACATTGCCGAACATTGGGCAAAAACCCATCCGCATCAGCGGTTTGAGCGTCCGTCGCAGATGGCGCGCACCCGGTTTGTGGAGCGGTTCGGCAGCATCTTTGAACATTCGCCCTGGATCGCGGAGCGCGCCTTTGATCTGGAGCTTGGCCCCGCACATGATAGCGCCACGGGGCTGCACAATGCGCTGTGCCGCATGTTCCGCAGCGCCAGTGCGGAGGAACGCGTGGCGGTGTTGCGCGCCCACCCCGATCTGGCGGGGAAACTGGCGCAGGCCAGGCGCCTGACCGCCGAAAGCACCGCCGAGCAGGCCAGCGCCGCGCTGGATGCGCTGACCGATGCCGAGCGCGCAGATTTCGAGCGGCTGAATACCGCATATGTCGCCAAGCACGGTTTCCCCTTCATCATCGCCGTGCGTGACAACACCAAAGACAGCATCCTGTCGGCCTTCCAGACCCGCATCGGCCATGACAGCGCCACCGAATTTGCGACCGCCTGCCGTCAGGTGGAGCGGATCGCCGAGCTTCGCTTGAAGGACATTCTGCCATGACCGGATATTTCGCCCCGCAGGGCGGCCTGCCGCCGCAAACCGCGCTGATGACGCAGCGCGCGGTGTTCACCGAGGCCTATGCCTTTATTCCCAAAGGCTGTTTTTCCGACATCGTGACCAGCTATCTGCCGGGATGGGACAAGACGCGGCTGTGGCTGATCGCCCGCCCGATGACCGGGTTTTCGGAAACCTTCAGCCAATATGTGATGGAAGTGGCGCCGGGCGGCGGCTCGGACAGCCCGGACCCGGAGGCGGGGGCCGAGCATTGGCTGTTCTTCACCGGCGGCGTCGCAACCGTCACCATCGGCGATGTGGCGCATGATCTGGATGCGGGCGGCTATGCCTATATCCCGGCGGGCACCCGGTGGAGCCTGCGCGCCGAGGGGCAGGGGCCCGCGCGCTTTCACTGGCTGCGCAAACTTTACGAACCCGCGCCGGGTGTGGCGGTGCCAGAGCCGATCGTGAGTTCCGATCAGGCCACGCCGGTGCGCTGGATGCCCGATACGGGCGAGCGTTGGGGCACCACCCGCTTTGTGGAGCCGGACGACATCCGCCATGACGCCCATGTGAATATCGTGACCTTCAAGCCGGGCGGGGTGATCCCGTTCGAGGAAACGCATGTGATGGAACACGGACTTTACGTGCTGGAGGGCAAGGCGGTCTACAAGCTCAATCAGGATTGGGTCGAGGTCGAGGCGGGCGATTTCATGTGGTTGCGCGCCTATTGCCCGCAGGCCTGCTATGCCGCCGGGCCGGGGCCGTTCCGCTATCTGCTCTACAAGGATGTGAACCGCCACGCCAAGCTGCGCGGGCCGGGGGCCTTTGGCCGATGAGCGTGATCCGCCCCGAACCCCTGACAGCCGAGGCCTTTGCCCCTTTCGGTGACGTGCTGGAAGCGACGGGCGCGTTTCGCCTGATCAATGCGGGCTTCTGCCAGCGTCACCACGACCGGGCGCAGCTGGATTTCGGGCCAGAGGGGCGGGCGGGGATTTCGGTCTTCAAGGCCATCCCCCGCGCGCTGCCCTATGAGTTTGATCTGGTGGAGCGGCACCCGGAGGGCAGTCAGGCCTTCGTGCCGATGAGCGCCGACCCTTTCCTGATCATCGTGGCGCCGGATGAGGGCGGGCGGCCCGGTCGCCCGCGTGCCTTTCTGTCGGATGGGGCGCAGGGCATCAATTTCCATCGCGGCACCTGGCATGGCGTGCTGACGCCCTTGCAGGCGCCGGGCCTGTTTGCGGTCATCGACCGCATCGGCCCCACCCCCAATCTGGAGGAGCATCGCTTCGCGGCGCCCTTCACGATCCCCTCGGGCTGAGGCCCGGCGGTTCTAACCGGACCGCGACCCTCGGGGGAGGCGCGGAGACGGCGCGAAAATCAAAATCCCCCGCAGGAAAGGGAAAACATGACCACCTCCTCGGTGCATCCGGTAGATGAAATCCTACCGCCTCAGAAACTTTTTACCCTCGGCTTGCAGCATGTGCTGGTGATGTATGCCGGGGCGGTTGCAGTTCCGCTGATCGTCGGGCGGGCGCTGAAGCTGGACCCGGCCGATGTGGCCTTTCTCATCTCGGCCGATCTGTTCGTCTGCGGCATTGCCACGCTGATTCAATCGCTTGGGGCGACGCAGTGGTTTGGCATCAAGCTGCCGGTGATGATGGGGGTGACCTTCGCCGCCGTCGGGCCGATGGTCGCCATGGCCAATGCGCAGGGCGGGGCCGAGGGCGCGCGGGCCATCTTTGGCGCCATCATCGCCGCCGGGGTCATCTCGATGCTGATTGCGCCGGTGATGTCAAAGCTCTTGCGCTTCTTCCCGCCGGTGGTGACCGGCACCATCATTCTGGTGATCGGGGTCAGCCTGATGCGCATCGGCATCAACTGGATCTTCGGCAATCCGGTCGGGCCCACCGCGCCGATGATCGTGGACCCGGCTCATGCCGAATGGCTCAAGGCCGCAACCGAAGGTGCCGTGGCCGCAGGCCTGCCGCCCGCCCCCGAGAAAATCGCCCTGGCTGCGAGCCTCAAGAACCCGGCCTATGCGCCTTTGGGCAATGTTGCCGTATCGGCCATTGTGTTGGTCTCGATCCTGCTGATCGCGCGCTTTGCCAAGGGGTTCATCGCCAATATCTCGGTGCTGATGGGCATCGTGATCGGCTGCATCGTCGCCATCGCCATCGGCGCGATGAATTTCGACAAGGTGGGCGAGGCCGGGTATTTCGCCCTGATCACGCCCTTCCATTTCGGGATGCCCAGCTTCGATCTGGTGATGATCGTGACCATGGTGCTGGTGATGATCGTGGTGATGATCGAATCCACCGGCATGTTTCTGGCGCTTGGCGATATGACCGGCAAGGCGGTGGATCAAAAGGCGCTGTCGGCGGGTCTGCGCACCGACGGGCTTGGCACGCTGATCGGCGGCATTTTCAACACCTTCCCCTATACGTCCTTCAGCCAGAATGTCGGGCTAGTGGGCGTGACCGGGATCAAAAGCCGCTTCGTCTGCGTGGCGGGCGGGGTGATCCTGATCGTGCTGGGGCTGATCCCCAAGATGGGGGCATTGGTCGAATCGATCCCGACCATGGTGCTGGGCGGCGCGGGTCTGGTGATGTTCGGCATGGTGGCGGCCACGGGGGTGCGCATCCTTGCGGGGGTGAATTTCACCAGCAATCGCAACAACCTGTTCATTGTGGCGGTCAGCCTTGGCTTCGGGATGATTCCGCTGATCGCGCCGAACTTCAAGCAATGGATGTGGCATGATCTGCATCCGCTGATCGAAAGCGGCATCCTGCTGGCCTCGATTGCCGCCGTGCTGCTGAACGCCTTTTTCAACGGGGCCTCGGGCAGCCTGGACGAGGCGAAAGCGGCGGCCAGCAAGGCCGATCACTGAACGCGACATGCGCTGTCGCCCCCGGCCTTGCCGCCGGGGGCGTTTTCATGTTCGGGTAGGCCATGACCGATGATCCGCTTGGCGAGCTGCTCAGCCATCCCGCCCCCGCCCTGACCGAGGCTGAAAGCCTGGACCTGTTGCGCCGCCATTGGGGGTTTGGCGGGGAGCTGCTGCGCCTGACCTCCGAGCGTGACCTGAACTGGCGCGTCACCGCGCCGGCCGGGCGCTTTGTGCTGAAATTCGCCAATGAGGCCGAAGACCCGGCGATCACCGATTTTCAGACCCGCGCGCTGCTGCATATCGCGGCGCGCGCCCCCGATCTGCCGGTGCCGCGCGTGGTGCCCAGCCTTGAGGGGCTGGCCGAGGTGGTATTGCCCTCGGGCGGGCGGATGCGGCTGCTGAGCTGGGTGGAGGGTCTGCCCCTGCACGAGGCCCCGCCCGGCCCGGCGCTGTGGCACAGCCTTGGCGCCATGTCGGCGCGGCTGACTCGCGCGCTGGAGGGCTATGCGCACCCGGCGGCGGATCATGTGCTGCAATGGGATGTGAAACAGGCCGCAGGCCTGCGCCCGCTCTTGCCCGATGTGACAGACCCGGAGCTGCGGGCGCGCTGTGCCGGCTGGCTGGATTGGTTCGATGCCAACCGGGCGCGGCTGGACGCTGTGCCATGGCAGGTGGTCCATGCCGATCTGAACCCCTATAACGTGCTGATTTCACCCGAGGATCAGGTGCAGGTCAGCGGTGTGCTGGATTTCGGCGATATGGTGCGCACGCCGCGCATCTGCGATCTGGCGGTGGCGGCGGCCTATCATGTGCGCCCCGGCATCGGCTCTGGCCCCGAGGTGCTGGCCGCCATGCGCGCGGGCTGGCAAAGCGTGATGCCCCTGCTGCCCGAGGAGGCCGCGTTGCTGCCCGGCCTCACCGCGCTGCGCATGGTGACCACTCTGGCGATTGCCAGCCACCGCGCCGCGCGCTGGCCCGACAATGCGCCTTACATCCTGCGCAACTTGCCCTCGGCCCGGGCGGGTTTGCTGTCTTTCCCTGCGCCTCACGAGGTCTGAGCCATGCGCCGCGACACCATGCCCAATGCCTTCCGCCCCGGCGCGGTGGCGCTGCCGCCCGATCAGGAAGCGCTGGTCGCCCGCCGTCAGGCCGCCCTTGGCCCGGCCTATCGGCTGTTCTACGAGCGCCCCTTGCATCTGGTGCGGGGCGAAGGGGTCTGGCTTTATGATGCCGAGGGCAAGGCTTACCTGGATACCTATAACAACGTCGCCTCCTGCGGCCATTGCCACCCCAGGATCGTGGCGGCCATGGCGGATCAGGCGGCGGTTTTTGCCAGCCATACCCGCTATTTGCACGATGGCGTGCTGCGTCTGGCCGAACGCTTGCTGGCCACCCTGCCGGGCGAGATCGGCCATATGATGTTCACCTGCACCGGGTCGGAGGCCAATGACCTCGCGATCCGTATCGCCCGCGCGGCGACGGGGGGCACGGGCATCATCGTCACTGAGAACGCCTATCACGGCGTGACGGCGGCGGTGGCCGAGTTTTCGCCCTCGCTGGGGCCGGGCGTGCCTTTGGGGCCGCATGTGCGGGTGGTGCCCGCGCCGATGGGCCGCGATTTCGGCGCCGATGTGCAGGCGGCCATCGACGACCTCAAGCGCCACGGCATCCAGCCCGCCGTGCTGATCGCCGATACGGTGTTTTCCTCCGATGGGGTGATCGTCGATCCCACCGTGCTGGCGCCCGCCGTGGCGGCGATCCGCGCGGCGGGGGGGCTGTTCATCGCCGATGAGGTGCAGCCCGGTTTTGGCCGCTTGGGCCATGGCATGTGGGGCTTCACCCGGCATGGCGTGGTGCCCGATCTGGTCTCGATGGGCAAGCCGATGGGCAATGGCTCTCCGCTGGCAGGCCTTGCCCTGCGCCCCGAGGTGATCGCGCAGTTTGGCGCAGAGGCGCGCTATTTCAACACCTTTGGCGGCAATGCGGTGGCGGCGGCGGTCGGCAATGCGGTGCTGGATGTGATCGAGGGCGAAGGCCTGATCGAGAACGCGGCCCGCGTGGGGGCGGCCTTTGCCGCGGGCCTGCGCGATCTGGCCAGCCGCCATGCCACCTTGGGCGATTTGCGCGCCGAGGGGTTGTTTCTGGGGCAAGACATCGTGACGGATGGCACCCCGGATGCCGCGCGGGCGGGCCGCATCGTCAACCGCCTGCGCGAGGAAGGCGTGCTGATCTCGGCCACTGGGCCCAAGGGCCATGTGCTGAAAATCCGCCCGCCCTTGACCTTCAGCCTTGAAAACGTGGAGGTTTTCCTGACCCGGATGGCGCGCGCGCTGGTCTAGGCCATGCGCTGCGCCACATCCAGCATCCGGTTGGAAAAGCCCCATTCATTGTCATACCAGCCAAAGACCCGCAGCATGCCGCCCTTGGTCACCCGGGTTTCCGGGCAGGCCATGACGATGCTTTCCGGCCTTGCGCGCAGATCGGTGGAGACCAGCGCCCGGTCGGTGGCGCCAATCACCCCGCCTGCCGCGCGAAAGGCTGCGTTCACGGCCTCTGCCGTGGCCGGGCGCTCGGTCATCACACAAAGATCCACCGCCGAGACGCTGGCCGTGGGCACCCGCACAGCCGATCCCTCCAGCCGCCCGGCCAGATCGGGCAGCACCTGATCCAGCAGCCGCTGCGCCGAGGTGGTGGTGGGCACCATGCTGAGCGCGGCGGCGCGCGAGCGCGCGAAATCGGCAGCGGGGGCATCCACCGTGGGCTGGCTGCCGGTATAGCAGTGGATCGTGGTCATCGAGCCGGTCACGATCCCCCATTCCGCATGGATCAGCCGCGCCAGCGGCGCCAGCGCATTGGTGGTGCAAGAGGCATTGGAAACAAGGGCTTGGCCTTGAAGCAAGTGATCATTCGCGCCCAGAACCACCGTCAGATCGGCGGCCTTGGAGGGGCCGGAGATCAGCACCCGCCGCGCGCCTGCCCGCACCCCCCGCTCGGCCACATCGCGCGCATCGGCGCGCCCGGTGCATTCCATCACCAGATCGGTGCCGCGCAGATCCAGCGTGGACAGATCGGCGGTGCGATGCAGCGGAATGGCCGTGCCATTCACCACCAAGGCGCCGTCTGTCAGGTTGACCGTGCCGGGGAAGGGGCCAAAAACACTGTCATATTCAAACAGATAGGCGCACATCTCGGCGGCTGCGATGTCATTGATGCCGGTGATGATCATGCCCGGCGCAGCGCCGCCCGCCCAGGCCCGCAGCACCGAACGCCCGATCCGCCCAAACCCGTTGATGAAGACGCGCATTGCGGCCCCTCCTGCCAGTCATCGTCGCAGAATGATCACCGGCGGAGCCGCGAAGCAACTGATTTCTTTGACAAACTTGTGCCGTTACAATTTCGCCCGTCGCACTCAGAGGCCGACTGCGACCAGGTGATTGTCCCATTTCAGCGAGGCCTGCCGCAGCGGGCTGAGGCTCTCGCCCAGATGCGACAGCACACCATTTCCATCGCTGAGCGTGAAGCCGCCGGGGGCTGCGGCCACCCCGCAGGCATCGGCCCGGCGCAGGGTTTGCAGAAAGCGGCCATCCTCGGCAAAGATCTGCACCGCACCACCCTTGGGCGAGGTGATCGCGATGCGCCCCGCGCTGGCGGCGATGGAGCCCGCATAGTTCTGCATCACGAAACTCTCGGCCTCGGGCACCGGGCAAAGCGTCAACTGGCCCGCATCCCACAGGGCCAGCAGCGGCGGCGCCTCGGCGGCATCGCCCTCCCATTGCATCGCGCAGGCGGCGCGGCCATCGGGCAGCAGCGCCAGATGCCGCAGCGAGTTCTGCGCCAAGGTCTCGGGCAATTCGGCCAATGAAATCAAGGCCCCCTCCGGTGTCACCCGCGCCAGATTGGGGCGCATGCTGGCGATGTTCAGCTTGGTGCGGTCGGTCGGGTCGGTGGCGATGCCGCCATTGGCCACCAGCAAATCCTCGGACAGCGGCAGGCGGCGCAGGTCATGCGGGCCGATGCCATGGGTCGCGATCTCGGCGATACGCTGCCAGCCCGCCGTCTCCCACAGGCCGATCCGGCCCTCCGAGGTCTCGGCCAGCTGTTCGGACGTGTAAAGAACCCTGCCATCGCCGGAAAACGCGCCATGGCCGTTGAATTGCCGCCCCTCGGGCGGGGTCAGGCGGGCAATCTCGCGGCCCTGCGCGCAGTCGATCACCAGCGCGAAATGGCCGGGGCGACGGGCAAAGCCCACGGCCACAGGCCGGGTTGGATGGGCGGCGGCGGCATGACCGCGGGCGGGCAGGGGCAGGGCAAAAAGGCTTTCGCCGGAAAGGCTTATCCCGTGAAGCTCATGCAGCCCGTCGGGGCGTTGCGCCGCCGCCAGATAGGCCGGGCTGCCCACATCGGCCCAGCTGAGCCGGGGGGCCAGCGCCCCCGCCAGCAGGCTGCCCAGAAAACCGCGCCGCCGCATCGTCAATCCCCATCCGCCGCATTGAAGCCGACGCCGACGCCAAGCGCCGGGGCCAGCTCGGCCATGGCGGCGTCATTCGCGGCCTTGATATTCTGGCGCAGGATGTCGGCCTTGAGCCAGACCTGCGGGTCATCCAGCCGGGCAAAATCCACCGCCTCGGCCTGTTTCGCGGCCTGTTCCAGCGCGGCGGCGGTTTTGGGGGCTGGGGCGAGATGGGTGGCAAAATCGGCCAGAGCGCGCAGCGACAGCGCGATATTGCGGGCGCTGCGGCCAGAGGCGCGCGCCTCGGCGCGCTCGGGGCGGGGCTTGTCAAAGCTGCCAAGGGGCCGGGCCACGCGGGCATCGGCGTTGAACTCGATCCCGGTGACCAGCGCGGTCAACAGCGCCTGTTTCGCTTCCAGATCAGAGAGATAGCGCTGGCCTGGCCCCGGTTTTTCCAGGGCCGTGGCAAAGCCCTGTTGCCAGCCCGCCTGCGTTTCCTGCGCCATGCGCGCCAGATCATCGGCAAGGGCATGGGTCAGCGCGCAGGGGTAATCGCCGGCCAGCGGTGTGGCAGGAAACAGCAGCCGCTCCATGCCGAAAAGACCGCGCGCCGCCACCGATTGCTCGGCGATATGCCCGGGGGTCAGCGTCGCCGGATCGGCGGCGGCCAGCAGCGCCGCGGTTTGCCGCGCGCCGATGCCCTTGGGATCGGGCCAGAAGGCAATGGCCAGCACGCGGCCTTCCTCTTCCACCGGACCCAGCCGCAGATGCGCCACCCCAAGCCAGGCATCAAAGGCCGTCGCCCAGCCCGCCTGCAAGGCGGCGGGGTCGCAGCTGTCCAGCGCCGCCAGATCGGCGGTGGCCTGCGCGAACCGGGCCAGGCCGGGCAGCGCATGATCCTGCACGGCGCCGGTTACATCGGCGCTGACGGGTGTTGCCAAGGCCATGACAAACAAAGCAGTTTTCAGCATCACAGGCTTTCCAGATAGGCGATCAGGGCCTCGCGGTCACTGGTCGGCAGGTTGACAACCGTTTCGCGTGCCGCCTCGGCCTCGCCGCCATGCCAGAGGATTGCCTCCAGCAGGCTGCGCGCCCGGCCATCATGCAGGAACTGCGTATGACCAGAGACCTGCGCCGTCAATCCGATGCCCCAAAGCGGCGCGGTGCGCCACTCGCGGCCATTGGCGCGGGCCTCGGGGCGGTGGTCGGCCAGGCCTTCGCCCATGTCATGCAGCAAAAGATCGGTGAAGGGCCAGATCAGCTGAAAGCTCTGCTCGGGCTGATCCTTCAGGCGATGGGTCACGAATTTCGGCTGGTGGCAGCCCGCGCATTGCGCGGCATGAAAGACCTCCTTGCCGCGCAATACCTGTGAGTCGCTCAGGTTTCGCCGCTCTGGCACCGCCAGGTTGCGCGAATAGAAGGTGACCAGATCGAGGCTTTTGCCATCCACCTCCAGCCCGTCGCGCATATCGGCTTCTTGCCCGTGGATCGCGGTGAGGCAGTCGGTCTGCACTGCGGTGCATTCGCCCGAGGGCGCCGGGTGCAGCGGCGTGGACAGGCCCATATCGCCGGAAAACGCGCCCGCCGATTGCTCCTTGACCGTCGGCGCCCCGGCCTTGAGGCCAAAGCGCCCCAGCATCGGCACGCCAAACTCGGCGCTCATCACGATATTGGGGCGGCCCGAGATGCCGTCGCCATTGGCATCCTCCGGGTCGGCCAGCGCGAGGATGTCGGCTGCCGGGATCGCCTCCAGCAGCCCCAGCCCGATCATCTGCGGCGCCACGCGGGGCGAAAGCATCACCTCCGGGTGCAGTGCGCCCTGACCGAGGTCTGAAATGTGGTAATCGGGGCGGCGCAGCTCCACCACCGTGCCATCCGAAAGGGTTACGGGCTGGATAGTATAGCTGACCTGCATCTGGCCTTCGGGCGCGTGGCCGGGGGCGCCGAAATCCTGCAACTGGCCGCCATAGGTGGGCTCGGGCAGGGTGGCGAGATAGTCGGCAATGCCCTCGGGCGCAGTGCCGCCGGGGATCGACAGGCGCAGAAAGGCCGAGACGCGCGGCTCATCTGCGGTTTCGGGCATATGGCCGCGCCCGTCCTTCAGGTGGCAATCCTGACAGGCGCGGGCGTTGTAAAGCGGCCCCAACCCGTCCGAGGCCTTGGTAGAGGCGGGCGCTGCCACCCATGTCTTGCGAAACAGCCCATTGCCCAGCTTGTTATCCATCTCGCGGGCGAAGGGCAAGTTTTCCGACGCTTGCGAAAAGGCATCGGCGCTGGTCAGGGCGCGGGTGGTGGTGGCGCCGCCGGGTTTGCCTTCAAATTTCTCGGGCGCCGTGAAATCGCCGGGCGGGGCGAGGATGGCCTTGATGCGCGCGGTCTCGGCTGGCGTGCGGGGGATGACCGGCAGGTGGCGGTCATCGAGGGTTTGGGCATCCAGCGTTTGGGCCATGGCGGGGGCGGCCAGCAGGCTGAGCGCGAGGGCGAGGCGGAGGGTCATGGTGCGTCCAGTTGGGCAGCGCGTTTCCGAGTGTATTTATCGGAAATTCCGTGCCCTCCGCAATGCGGCAGTTTTGCCGCAGCCGCTTTAGCGCAGGCTGTCGATCAGCGCGCGGATCTCGGCCTTGTCGGTGCCCGCCACGATGCGCCCGATTTCCTGCTGGCCCTTGAACGCGATGAGGGTGGAGCGACGCGGCACGTTCAGCGCCTCGGTCAGCGGGTCTTCGGCATAGCTGTCCCAATCCAGCGACAGGAAAGTGATGGATTGCGCGAGGCTCGGGTCTTCGCTGAGGATTTCGCCGATGATCCGCTCCTGCGCGCGGCAGGTGCCGCACCAGCTTGCCTTGAAATCGACGAAGACCGGCTTGCCTGCGGCCTGCGCGGCCTGAACCTCGGCGGGGGTGGCGGGTTTCACGGCGTCAAAGCCGCTGGCGAAGGCGGCGAGGGGAGAGAGGACTGCGAAAACAAGCAGGGTGCGGCGGAGCATGATCTGTCCTTTCAAAGGCGGGTGGAGAGGGCAAGCAGGCTTTCGGGCATATGGTCCAGAAGCCAGATTTCAGCGGCGATATGCAGGTGGAAGGTCAGCACAAGGCCAAGTGCGATCAGCGTGGCGCCCATCACCTTGGGCGCGATCCGGGCGAGGCGGGCCAGCCGGGCCTTGCGGCGTTGGATCACCGCGCGCCCGCCATAGGCCAGCAGGCTCAGCAGGGTGACGAGGCCCGCGCCATAGGCGGCCATGATGAGGAAAGACCACAGCAGGCTTTGCCCGGTAGAGGCCAGCGCCACGGCGGCGCCCATGGTCGGGCCGATGCAGGGCGACCAGGCGAGGCCCAAAGCCGCGCCACTGGCAAAATGCGCCGGGGCCGAGCCGCGAAGCCGTGCCGACTGATCGGCGGCCTGACCGGCGACCGGGGCCAGCAGGCGAAAGGGCGACAGCCGCGGCGGCAACAGCATCAGCGCGCCGAACAGGATCAGCGCCGCGCCGCCGAATGTGGCAAAGTCCTGCGGGGTGAACCCTGCGATCCGCCCCAGAACGGCCAGCCCGAAACCAAGAAGGGTCGAGGCGGTGGCGAGGCCAAGCGCGATCCATAGCGGGGCGCGGCGATCCTCTTGCAGCGCGGCGGCGGCCACCAGCGGCAAGACCGGCAGCACGCAAGGGTTCAGCAATGTTGCCAGCCCCGCCAGATAGCCCAGGATCAGATCCATGAAAAACGCCCCCTTTGCGATCTATACGCAGAAGGGGGCGCCTGTATTACGCCGCTCACGCGAAGGTGAGCGGTTATTCGGCCTGGCTGGCCGGTTTGGCGTTCAGCAGGCCGTACTTCTCCTCTCCCAGCTTGTCAAACAGGCCGAGCTGGGTTTCGAGGAAGTCGATATGGCCTTCTTCATCGGCGATCAGCGCGTCAAACAGCGCGCGGCTGACGAAATCGCCCACGGCGTCGCAATGGCGGCGGGCCTCGATATAGAGGGTGCGGGCGTCATGCTCTCCGGCGAGGTCGCATTCCAGCGTCTCGCGCACGGTCTGGCCGATGCGCAGCGGGTCAAGCTTTTGCAGGTTCGGATGGCCTTCGAGGAAGATGATGCGGGCGATCAGGCGATCGGCATGCTGCATTTCCTCGATGCTTTCGGCGCGGGATTTATCGGCCAGATGGCCAAAGCCCCAATCCTCTTGCAGGCGGTAATGCAGCCAATACTGGCTGACGGCGGTAAGTTCTGAACGCAGGGCTGCGTTGAGATATTCGATGACCTTTGCGTCGCCCTTCATGGCACGTCCCTTCATAGGATGGATCGGTTACCCTGGCTTCGGCGGGTGCCGTGGCTTGGAATGGCCAAAGCGTAGCGCTGGCGGGCGGGGCTTGTCCATGGGGCCGGGGCGGAAAGTTGGGGGGAAGGCGAAGCGGGCGGATCAGGAAACGCATCGCGTTTCCCCGCCCGTGTGGGCCGGGCGCCGCAAGACCGGTGCAAGTCGCGACCGG
>NZ_JAEULU010000193.1 GCF_016792925.1 Gemmobacter sp. | reverse complement strand
CGCCCTGCACGGAGGGCTGACCCTGCGCCTGCCGCTGCCAGCCCGCGAACGGGCCGCCGTCATATTCGATTTTCAGCGCATATCTGGGCATGGCGTCGCAGTAGCGCAGCCCGCGCCCTACGGCAACACGCGGAATTGTGCTTGCGCGAACAGGGCGGGGGTTTCGCTGCATCCGCACTGTCTTTATATGGGGCAGCCCGGCCCGGTTCCGCTCTGAGTCGCCGGCCCAAACCGTTTTGCTTTCCGCGATCTGCGCATATGAAGGACGCCGCCGACATGTCATTCACCAGTCTCTTCACGTCGGATATGGCCATCGACCTCGGCACGGCGAATACGCTGGTCTATGTGCGCGGCAAGGGCATCGTGCTGAACGAGCCCTCGGTGGTGGCCTATCATGTGAAGGATGGCAAGAAGCAGGTGCTGGCGGTGGGCGAGGATGCCAAGCTGATGCTGGGCCGCACCCCGGGCAGCATCGAGGCCATCCGCCCGATGCGCGATGGGGTCATTGCCGATTTCGACAGCGCCGAGGAGATGATCAAGCATTTCATCCGCAAGGTCTTGAAACGCTCCACCTTTTCCAAGCCGAAGATCATCGTCTGCGTGCCGCATGGCGCGACCCCGGTGGAAAAGCGCGCCATCCGCCTGTCGGTGATGAAGGCGGGCGCCAAGCGCGCCGGGCTGATTGCGGAGCCCATCGCGGCGGCGATCGGGGCGGGGATGCCCATCACCGAGCCGACCGGCAGCATGGTGGTGGATATTGGCGGCGGCACCACCGAGGTGGCGGTGCTGAGCTTGGGCGACATCGTTTATGCGCGCTCGGTGCGGGTGGGCGGCGACCGGATGGATGAGGCGATCATCAGCTATCTGCGCCGCCATCAGAACCTTTTGGTGGGGGAATCCACCGCCGAGCGGATCAAGACCACCATCGGCACGGCGCGGATGCCCGATGATGGCCGGGGCGCCTCGATGCAGATCCGGGGGCGCGACCTGTTGAACGGCGTGCCGAAGGAAACCGAGATCAATCAGGCGCAGGTGGCCGAGGCCTTGGCCGAGCCGGTGCAGCAGATCTGCGATGCGGTGATGCAGGCGCTGGAAACCACGCCGCCCGATCTGGCCGCCGACATCGTGGATCGCGGCGTGATGCTGACCGGGGGCGGGGCGCTGCTGGGCGATCTGGATCTGGCGCTGCGCGAGCAGACCGGCCTGTCGATCTCGGTCGCCAATGAATCGCTCAACTGCGTGGCGCTTGGCACCGGCAAGGCGCTGGAATATGAAAAGCAGCTGCGCCATGTCATTGATTACGATACCTGATCCAGCCGGGCAGGGGCCGCAGCGTGGCACGCAACCGCATCTCGCCTGACGAGTTCACCCGGCCCATCCGCAGGATTCTGGTCGGGCTTCTGGTGCTGTTTCTGCTGGCGATCTTTCTGATCTGGCGGATCGACAGCCCGCGGGTGGAGCGGTTCCGCACCGCGCTGATTGACCGTGTGGTGCCCAGCATGGATTGGGCCATGGCGCCGGTCACCCATGCCAGCGACATGGCGCAGGGCTTTCAAAGCTATCAGAGCCTGTATCAGCAGAACCGCGAGCTGCGCGAGGAGCTGAAGCAGATGCGCGGCTGGAAAGAGGCGGCGCTGCGGCTGGAGCAGCAAAATGCCAAGCTTCTGGACCTCAATCAGGTGCGGCTGGACCCCAAGCTGACCCATATCACCGGGGTGGTGCTGGCCGATAGCGGCAGCCCGTTCCGGCAATCGGTGCTGCTGAATGTGGGCGCGCGCGATGGCATCCGGGATGGTTGGGCCGCGATGGATGGCATCGGGTTGGTGGGGCGGATTTCCGGCGTGGGCAAGCGCACGGCGCGGGTGATCCTGTTGACCGACAGCAACAGCCGGGTGCCGGTGGTGGTGCAGCCCTCGGGGCAGAAGGCGTTGTTGTCGGGCGACAATACCGCCGCGCCGCCGCTGGAATTTCTGGAAAAACCCGATCTGGTGCGGCCGGGGGACAAGGTGGTCACCTCGGGCGATGGCTCGGTGCTGCCGGCGGGGCTGTTGGTGGGCGAGGTGATGCAGATGCCCGACCGCCGCTTGCGGGTGATGCTGGCCGCCGATTACGAGGGGCTGGAATTCCTGCGCGTGCTGCGCAGCCACGAGCTTGAGGTGATCAGCGATCCGGGCGGGCTGGTGGCGCCGCCGGTCGAGGGGATGATGGGCCCGCAGCCTGCGGTTCCGGCGGAAGGTGCGCAGAATGGATGATCCGCTGCGCCGCGACGTGCTGGTGCATCGGGGGATTTACCTGCTGGTCGTGCTGGCGCTGCTGTTCTTGCGGCTGTTGCCTCTGGGCGATGGCGCGGCGCGGCTGCCGGGGCCGGATCTTGTGCTGTGCTTGACGCTGGCCTGGCTGCTGCGCCGCCCCGATTACCTGCCCGCGCTGCTGATTGCGGCGGTGTTCTTTCTGGAAGACCTGTTGCTGATGCGCCCGCCCGGCCTGTGGACGGCGGTGGTGCTGCTGGGCAGCGAGGGCCTGCGCTCGCGCATCGCACTGACCCGTGAATTGAGTTTTCTGCTGGAATGGCTATTCATCGGCATGCTGATGATGGCGATGTTTCTGGCCTATCGGCTGGTGCATGTGCTGACGCTGATGCCGCAGCCGGGGTTTGGCTATGCCATGGTGCAGGTTCTGGCCTCGATCATGGTCTATCCGGCGGTGGTCTGGCTGTCTTTCGTCACTTTGGGCGTCCACAAACCGGGCATGGGCGAGATCGACAAGATGGGACGCAGGCTATGAGACGCACGCCGCGCGATACCGAGGACAGCGCCCGCAAGGTGCGCCGCCGCGCCTTTCTGATGGGCAGCGCCATGGGGGCCTTTGTCGCCGTGCTGGGTGCGCGCATGCGTTATCTTTCGGTGGATCAGGCCGAGGAATTCCGCCTGCTGGCCGAGGAAAACCGGGTGAATATCCGCCTCATCCCGCCCGCGCGGGGGCTGATCCATGATCGCAATGGCAAGCTGATCGCGGGCAATGAACAGAATTATCGGGTCGTCATCACTCGCGAGGATGCGGGCGATGTGGAGATGGTGCTGAAGCGCCTTGCCGCCATCGTGCCGCTGTCGGAGGAGGAGATCGCCCGCACCCTGCGCGAGACCGAGCGCCGCTCGCCCTTCGTGCCGATCATCGTGGCGGACCGGATGAGCTGGCAGGATTTCTCCAAGGTGGCGCTGAATGCGCCCTCGCTGCCGGGGGTGACGCCCGAGGTGGGCCTGTCGCGCAGCTATCCGCTGGATACCGATTTCGCGCATGTGGTGGGCTATGTCGGCCCGGTGTCAGAGCGCGATCTGGCGGGGATGGAGACGCCGGACCCGGTGCTGCAAATCCCGAAATTCCAGATCGGCAAGATCGGGGTGGAGCGCTGGCGCGAGGATGACCTGCGCGGGCGGGCGGGCCAGAAGCGCATCGAGGTGAACCATGTGGGCCGGGTCATGCGCGAGCTGGGCCGGATCGAGGGCGATCCGGGCGATGACCTGCGGCTGACCATTGATGCCGATATTCAGAACTTTACCCAGGTGCGTTTGGGCGAGGAAAGCGCCGCCGTGGTGGCGATGGATGTGCAGACCGGCGATTTGCTGGCCATCGCCTCGGCGCCGTCGTTCAACCCGAACCTGTTCGTGCGCGGGATCAGCCAGGCCGATTACTCCAGCCTGATGCAGAACGATCACCGCCCGCTGGCCGACAAGACGGTGCAGGGGCTTTACCCGCCCGGCTCGACCTTCAAGATGGTCACGGCGCTGGCCGCGCTGGAGGCGGGGGTGGTGACGCCGGACACCGGGGTCTATTGCCCCGGCCATTTCGAGCTGGGCGGGCGGCGCTTTGCCTGCTGGAAGCGCGGCGGCCATGGCACGGTGAGCCTGCATTCGGCCCTGGCTGAAAGCTGCGACGTGTATTTTTACGAGGTGTCGCTGAAGGTCGGCATCGACAAGATCGCAGAGATGGGCCGCAAGCTGGGCCTGGGGGTGAAGCATGATCTGCCAATGTCGGCCATCGCCGCCGGGGTGATGCCCGACAAGGCGTGGAAAATGGACAGCTACGGCGAGGAATGGCGGATCGGCGATACGGTGAACGCCTCGATCGGGCAGGGCTATGTGCTGACCTCGCCGCTGCAACTGGCGGTGATGACGGCGCGGATCGCCACCGGCAAGGCAGTGGCGCCGCGTCTGGTGCTGGGCCATGGCGCCGAGGAATTGCCGGTGCCCGAGGCGCCGCCGCTGGACATTCCGGCGCAATATCTGAATGCCGTGCGGCGCGGCATGGACGAGGTGATGAACGGCGCCCGGGGCACCGCCAAATCCTCGCGCATTGTGGACGGCACGCTGCAAATGGCGGGCAAGACCGGCACGGCGCAGGTGCATTCCTATGGCGAGACCGGCATCCGTGACAACAAGCAATTGCCCTGGCATCTGCGCGACCATGCGCTGTTCGTCTGCTATGCGCCGGTGGATAAACCCAAGGTGGCGGTGGCGGTGGTGGTGGAACATGGCGGCGGCGGCTCGACCGCGGCGGCGCCCATCGGGCGCGATGTGCTGCTGCGCTGCCTGACCGGGGGCATTCCGCCGCTGAGCGCCTATCCGGCGGCGCAGCGCGGGCGGATCGAGACGCAGTTCAACGAGATGAAGCTGCGCGACACCGGCCCGGCCAATCCCGCGCGGTCGCGGGCATGAGGGGCGATAGGGGCGGCGCATGAGCTTTCTGGAATATCGCATCAAGACAGCGCCGACGGGGCTGCGCAAGGTCTTGTTCATCAATTGGCCTTTGGTGCTGCTGATCACGGCGGTGGCCTCGGTCGGGTTTCTGATGCTGTATTCGGTGGCGGGCGGCGAGATCGACCGCTGGGCCGAACCGCAGATGAAGCGCTTTGCCGTGGGCATGGTGCTGATGTTCGGCGTGGCGTTCACGCCGATCTGGCTGTGGCGCAACCTGTCGGTGCTGGCCTATCTGGGCGCCTTCGCGCTGCTGATCGTGGTGGAGCTGGTGGGGCGCGTCGGCATGGGGGCGCAGCGCTGGATCGAGGTCGGGCCGATCATCCTGCAACCCTCCGAGATGATGAAATTCACCCTCGTGATGATGCTGGCGGCCTATTACGACTGGCTGGACCCCAAGAAGGTCTCGCATCCGCTATGGGTCTTGCTGCCGGTCCTGATCATCGTGGCGCCGGTGGTGCTGGTGCTGATGCAGCCCAACCTTGGCACCTCGGTCATGCTGCTGGCGGCGGGGGCGGCGGTGATGTTCTGCGCGGGGGTCAGCTGGCTTTACTTTGCGGGGGTGGCGGGGATCGTGGGGGGCGCGATCTGGGGGGTGTTCCATTTCCGGGGCACGCCCTGGCAGTTCCTGCATGATTACCAATACAAGCGGATTGATACATTCCTTGACCCGACCGCCGACCCGCTGGGCGCGGGCTATAACATCATTCAGGCGCAGATCGCCTTGGGCTCGGGCGGCTGGGGCGGCAAGGGCTTCATGCAGGGCACGCAATCGCGGCTGAACTTCCTGCCGGAAAAGCATACCGACTTCATCTTCACCACGCTGGCCGAGGAGTTCGGCTTCATCGGGGCGTTCTCGCTGCTGATGCTTTATGCGGCGATCATCGCCTTTTGCGTGATTTCGGCCATGCAGAACCGCGACCGTTATTCGCAGCTTCTCATCCTTGGCGTGGCGGCGAACCTGTTCTTCTATATCGCGGTGAACCTGTCGATGGTGATGGGCATGGCCCCGGTGGTGGGGGTGCCGCTGCCGCTGTTGTCTTATGGCGGATCGGCCATGCTGGTGCTGCTTGTGGGCTTTGGTCTGGTGCAAAGCGCGCATGTGCATCGGGCGCGCTAGGCGCCAGCCGCCCGAAAGCCGGCCCCCCGAACCCTGGCGCCCCGAACCCTGGCCCCCGGAAACGGAAAAGGCGCCCGGTTGGGGCGCCTTTCCTTTTGAGGTCAGCCTTCGCCGCCGGGGCGGGGTGGCAGGCCCTTGGCGAGGTCGCGCGCCTGTTGCACCCATTCGTCGCGGGTGACGCGGCCCTTGAAGCCCTCCAGATTCTCGTCGACCCAGGCGATTTCGGCGGCGGTCCAATGGGCGAGCTGGTCGAAATGGTAGAAGCCAAGGCTGTGGAGCAGCGCCTCCAGTTTGGGGCCGACACCCTTGATCAGCTTGAGGTCATCGGGGCGACCGTCGCGGGCGGCGCTGAGGGCCTCGGGGCGGCGCGGCCGGTCGTCGGTGGCGGGCGGGATCGCGGGCAGCGGATCGGCGGTGATCTCGGCCAGCGGTGCGGCGGCGACCATGACGGGTGCGGCCATGTCGGGAGCGGCCATCAGCGGCGCGACCTCGACAGGCACCGCAGTGGCGGCGGGCAGCGTCGGCGCTGCGGCCTCGCGCTCCAGCGTGGTGATGCGGGCGGCCTGCGCGCGGGCGCGGCTTTCGCATTCGCCCAGTTGCAGGCGCAGCCGGTCGGCCTCGCCGCTGTTCACTGGCGCTTCGATCACGCTGCGGCGGCCCCAGATCAGCCATCCGGCAAAGAGACCCAGAAGGGCGGCAAGGGCAATCAGCACCCAGATCTCGCCCAGAAGAAAACCCCAATTCCTGAACATGTTACGCTCCTGTCCCCAAACTCATTCCGACCAGATCACGGTCGTGCGCCGGTTTTTGGCCCGGCCGTCCTCGGTGGCATTTTCGGCAATCGGCTGCGCGGCGCCATAGCCGGTGGCGCGCAGCATGGCGGCATCGACGCCACGCGCGACAAGGGCCGCGCGCACGGCCTCGGCCCGGCGCTGGCTGAGGCTGATATTGGCCAGCGGATCGCCCGAGGCATCGGTATGGCCGCCGATCTCGGCCTTGAGACCCGCGCCCGCGCAGGGGGCAAAGATCGCGGCCAGCCGGTTCAGCACCCGCAGCGCCGAGGCATCCAGCCGGTCCGAGCCGGAGACGAAATTCACCGTGCTGGCGGCCAGCAGCCCGTCGGCCTCGGCCTGACAGCTGGCCTTGCTGGCGGTGAAGGCGGCGACGGGCAGCCAGAAGCCGGCGCTCAGCCGCTCGGCCTCGCCGGTGAAGGCGTTTTGCCGGGTGGCGCCCTCGGTGCCGCTGGCCGCCACTTCGGTCACGGTCAGATCGACGCCCGCGCCCAGATCGGCGGCGAGACCCGCGCGGATCAGCTCCAGATCGGCGCCCTTGCCCAGACCCGCCGCGACCTGCGGGCGGCCACTGGCGGGCAGGCTGACGCGCAGGGTTTCGAGAGCGGGCAGCCAGGGTTTCAGCGCGGCAAACAGGGCAGGCAGCGGGGCGCTGTCGCCCATCAGCGCCGATTTCGCCTGATTGTCCAAGGCCTTGAGACCAAGGGTGGCGGCCAGCGCCTGAGGGTCAAAGCCCTTGGGCAGCTTGCCCGCCAGCACGGCACCTTGGCCCGGCGCGGCCTCCAGCGTCCAGTCGGCGGGGCTGCCATCATCCAGCAGGGTGATCGTGGTGCTGGCCATTTCGGCCGGCAGGTTGCTGAGCGCGGCCAGAGCGGCCTCGCGCTCGGCGGGGGTATTGGCCTCGCCCGAGAGGCGCAGCAGGCCATCGGTCACCTCGGCCCTGCCATGGTTCAGCGGCGCCAAGGCGGCCACCCCGGCCTCGATCAGGCCCATATGCGAGATGTCGGACCCCGAGGCCAGTCGAGGCGCGGCGGCGCCCTCGGCCCCGATCAGCCCGGCCAGCCGGGCGCGCGCGCTTTCGGACTGGATGGCGCCGCTCGCCATGAGGCTGGCCCGGCCCGCCGTCTTCTCGATCACTGTGGTGAAGGGTTTGGCGGCAGGCAACAGCTCGGTCAGGTCGCGGATGCTGCGATGGCCCGGCACGGTCTCTGCGGCGGCCAGCAGGGCCGCGCGTTCCTCGGCGCTGTCCACCAGACCATGCAGCTCGATGTCGCGGCCCGAGATGATGGCGGTGGGGCCATGGGTGAAGCCGGTCACGGCGCTGCCGGTGGCCGTGACGATCTGCTGTTCGATGCGATGCGCGTGCTGGCTGGTGCCCCACCAGCCTAAGGCCGCAACCCCGGCCAGCAGCACGCCGACCCCGAGAACCTTGCTCATTCATACCCCCATGAGGCGCCCGGTCATGGGGCGGCCATGTTGTCACATGTGGGCAGGTTGGCACGCGGCGCGGCTTTGCGGCAAGGGGGAGAAAGCCTGCCGAAGCATCAGGGCGCGTATCAGGCCGTGCCGTGCAGCGTGGCCCAGCGGTGGATGAGTTGGCCTTGCAGGGTCTTGGCGCGCTTGTTCCAGCCCCCGCCGCCCGGCGGGTCTTCGCGCTCGGCCAGGCTGAGGGCGGCGCGGCGCTCGGGGTCGGCGGCGAAGATGGCAAAGGCCATGCGGCGCCCGCCCGGCGGGGTGATATAGCCCGCCAGGGTGGAGACGAAGTTCAGCGTGCCAGTCTTGGCGCGCACCTCGACCGGGTGGGCGTCAAGCCGTTTGCCCCTGGCATCGAACATGCCGTGGTTTTTCAGCAGGCCGGGCAGGGCGCCCGCCTGCACATCGACCAGCAGTTTCACCATATCGGCGGCGGAAATGCGCGAGGCGGCGCCAAGGCCGGAGTGATCGGCGATCACCGGCGCGATGCGGTGGCGCGCCTTGGCCCATTCGCGGGTGGCGATGGCGGAGGCGCGGTGGCTGGCGGCGTGACTGGCCGCCATGCCCGCCACCTCGGCGGTGAGGTTGGTGGAATGTTTCAGCATGTCGCGCAGGATCTCGGCCAGCCGATCGCTGTCATGGCGGGCGAGTTCGCGCGCCTCTGGCAGGGTGTCGATGATGGCGGGCGCGGGCAGGTTGAGGCCATGGGCGCCCATCAGCGTGGCAAAGACCTCGCCCACGTAAAGCGCGGGGTGGCGGACGGGCAGCCAGCGCGCGCCGCCCTTGCCAAGCGCGGCGGAGGCTACTGTCCAGTCCTCGCGGGCGGCGCTGCCTTGATAGGTGAAAAGCGGGGTTTCGCGGCGGGCCACGGTGACACGGGCGAGTTTGACCGGGGGCACGAAGCGTTCGGCCCGGGCATCCATGGTCAGGGCCCAGTCGCCGCCCGCACGGCGCCATTCAAAATGCACGCGGTTGAAATTCAGGTTCAGCCCGCTGATGGCGGGGTTGTAGCCGACGAATTCGGGCTGCTCGGTGTCGATCCGCTCCATGCGGGGGAGGGCTGCGTCATACAGCAGGAAGGCGCCGGTGATGCGCCTGATGCCGGTGGCGGCGAGCCGCGCCGCCAGATCACCCAGCATATCGGTATCCAGCACCGGATCGCCGCCGCCCGCAAGGATCAGATCGCCCTGAAGCGTGCCGCCTTGCAGCGGGCCGGTGGCCAGAAGGCGGGTGGCAAAGCGGTGATCCGGCCCCAGCCGGTCCAGCGCATAGGCGGCGGTCACCGATTTCATCACGCTGGCCGGCGGCTGGGCGGTGGTGGCGTCACGGGATTCGATCACTTGGCCCGTCACGGCATCGGCCAGCACGAAGCCCACCGAGGCCGCGCCCAGTTTGGCGGCGGCGATCAGGCTGTCGGGGGTGACGGGCTCGCTGCGGGTGGCGCCGCTGTCGCCGCGGCGGCGCGGCAGGGGCGAGCGGGCGGGCGCGATGCCGGGCGCATTGCCGGGGGCCTCGGCCCAGAGCGGCGCGGCCGCCCCCGTTGCCAGAAGCCCCGCCAAGATGCCGCGCCGTGTGAATTGCATGGAAGACTCACCCTTTGATCCTGCCCCTTGCCTTAGCGCCGCTGCGCGCGGGCTTCAATTCACCAATGATTGCTGATATGCGGCGCGCTTCCCGCCGCCCGGAGGCCTTGCCGCATGACCAACGCCCTGACGACAATCGACGCGCTGGACGCGGCGGGCCTTGCGACGGGTGCCAAGCGGGAGCTGCTGGAGCGGGTGGTGGAGCGCTTTCGGCTGCGCATCACGCCCGAGATGGCCGGGGTGGCAAGCGGCGGCGTGGCGGCGCAATTCGTGCCGGATGCGCGGGAATTGGTGACCCGGCCGGAGGAGCTGACCGACCCGATTGGTGACCGCCGGTTCAGCCCGGCGCCGGGGCTGACGCATCGTTACGCTGACCGGGTGATCTTGGCGGTGACGCAGGCCTGCGAGGTCTATTGCCGCTTTTGCTTTCGGCGCGAAACCGTGGGGGCGGCGGGGGTGCTGCCCGAGGCGGATTTCCTGCAAGCGCTGGACTATATTGCCCGGACGCCCGCGATCCGCGAGGTGATCCTGACCGGGGGCGACCCGCTGTCGCTGTCGCCCCGGCGGCTGGAAAGCGTCTTGGCGCGGCTGGAGGCGGTGCCGCATGTGGAGAGCTTGCGCATCCATTCCCGCGTGCCGGTGGTGGCGCCTGCCCGGATGGATGGGGCGATGCTGGCCGCGCTGGACCGTGACAAGCCGGTGCATCTGGTGATCCATACCAACCACCCCGATGAGATGACCCCCGCCGCGCAGGCCGCGTTGCGCGCGCTGAGCCGGGCCGGGGTGGCGATGTTCTCGCAATCGGTGCTGCTCAGGGGCGTGAATGACGACGCGGATGTGCTGGAGGCGCTGTTTCGCGGTCTGATCCGCAACCGGGTGAAGCCCTATTACCTGCATCATTGTGATCTGGCCGAGGGCACCAGCCATTTCCGCACCACGATTGCGGAAGGGCGCGCGCTGATGGCGGAGCTGAAACGGCGGCTCTCGGGCCTCGCCATGCCTACTTATGTGCTCGATATTCCGGGCGGGGCGGGCAAGGTGGGTTTGATGGGGGCCGCTGCCGAGGAAGGCCCGGACGGGTGGGTGGTGACCGACCGCCATGGCGGGCGGCATCTGTATCAAGACCCGGAGCGGCCTTGAACCTTACATGAATTGCTCATGCGTCAGCCGTTCCTCCAGCCCGTGACCGGGATCAAAGAGGATGCGGTGACGGATCGCGGGCTCAGAACGGATCTCCACGCTTAACACATCGCGGAAGGACCGGCTGTCGGCATCGGCCATCACGGGGCGCTTTTCCGCCTCCAGCACGTCAAAACGCACGACGGCGGTTTTCGGCAGCAGCGCGCCGCGCCAGCGCCGGGGGCGGAAGGCGGCCATGGCGGTGAGGGCCAGCACGTCCGAGCCCATGGGCAGGATCGGGCCATGGGCGGAATAGTTATAGGCGGTGGAGCCTGCCGGGGTGCAAAGCAACGCACCGTCGCAGACCAGCTCGGGCAGGCGCTCGCGCCCGTTCACGCTGATGCGGAGTTTCGCGGCCTGCGGGCCTGCGCGCAAAAGGCTGACCTCGTTGATCGCCAGCGCGTGATGCTGCCGCCCATTCGCCGCCACGGCGGTCATGGCAAGGGGGTTGATCACGGTTTCCTCGGCGGCGCGCAGCCGGTCCTCCAGCGCGTCTTCATTATAGGCGTTCATCAGAAAGCCGATGGTGCCGCAATTCATGCCGTACACCGGCAGGTTCAGGCTTTGCGTCTCATGCAGGGTTTGCAGCATGAACCCGTCGCCGCCCAAGGCTACGATGGCCTCGGCCGATTTCACCGGCGCGTCGCCATAGCGCGCGGCCAGGGCAGTATAGGCGGCCAGCGCGGTCGGGCTGGTGCTGGCGCGAAAGCTGATGCGCATGGGGGCCTCCGTGATCCGCCACAGTCTTGGGCCGGGGGGCGGGCAATGGCAAGAGGGGCGCAGCGGATTTGCCCTGTGTCGTTTTCTGCCCTTCCCCAAGGGCCGCCTTCTGGTCTAAGGGAACCGCAACGGCCCACGCTTCCAGGAGACGCCCATGACCGCCCGCGATACCGGCTTCTTTACCGAAACCCTCGCCTCCCGCGACCCTGAGCTTTTCGGCTCGATCACCTCCGAGCTTGGCCGTCAGCGCCACGAGATCGAGCTGATCGCCTCGGAAAACATCGTCAGCCGCGCCGTGATGGAAGCGCAAGGCTCGGTGATGACCAACAAATATGCCGAAGGCTATCCGGGCAAGCGCTATTACGGCGGCTGCCAGTTCGTCGATGTGGCGGAAAACCTGGCCATCGAGCGCGCGAAAGAGCTGTTCGGCTGCGCTTTTGCCAATGTGCAGCCCAATTCGGGCAGCCAGGCCAACCAGGGCGTGTTCAACGCGCTGCTGAAACCGGGCGACACCATTCTGGGCATGAGCCTGGATGCCGGTGGTCACCTGACCCATGGCGCGGCCCCGAACCAGTCGGGCAAGTGGTTCAAGGCCGTGCAATACGGCGTGCGCAAGCAGGATCTGGAGCTGAACTATGACCAGCTCGCCGAACTCGCCGCCGAGCATCAGCCGAAGATGATCATCGCGGGCGGCTCGGCCATTCCGCGCATCATTGATTTCGCCAAAATGCGCGAGATCGCGGATTCCGTGGGCGCCTATCTGCTGGTGGACATGGCGCATTTCGCCGGTCTGGTGGCGGCGGGGCTCTATCCCTCGCCCTTCCCGCATGCCCATGTGGCGACCACGACCACCCATAAAACCCTGCGCGGCCCGCGCGGCGGCATGATCGTGACCAATGACGAGGACATCGCCAAGAAGGTGAACTCGGCCATTTTCCCGGGCATTCAGGGTGGCCCGCTGATGCATGTGATCGCCGCCAAGGCCGTGGCCTTTGGCGAGGCGCTGCGCCCCGAGTTCAAGGACTATCAGGCCCAAGTGATCGCCAATGCCAAGGCGCTGGCCGATCAGCTGATGAAGGGCGGCCTGGATATTGTGACCGGCGGCACCGACACCCACCTGATGCTGGTGGACCTGCGCCCGAAAGGCGTGAAGGGCAATGCGACCGAAAAGGCTCTGGGCCGCGCGCATATCACCTGCAACAAGAACGGCATCCCGTTTGACACCGAAAAGCCCACCATCACCTCGGGCGTCCGTCTGGGCACCCCGGCGGGCACCACCCGCGGCTTTGGTGAGGCCGAATTCCGCCTGATCGCCGACTGGATCGTCGAAGTGGTGGACGGTCTGGCCGCCCATGGCGAAGAGGGCAATGCCGAGGTCGAGGCCGCCGTGCGCGCCAAGGTCGAGGCGCTGTGCGAAAAGTTCCCGATCTATCCGGGCCTGTGATCTTTGGGCCTGTGATCTTGGACAGATAGGTGAAGGCCCCGGCACTGCCCGGGGCCTTTTGCGTTTCGCTTCCCCCTACACAGCGCCGCCGCCTGTGCCTATCTTGGCGGGGCATAAGGGGAAACGCTGTGGCATTGAGTGATTTGACCGACCAGCTGGGCCGCTCGCTTGAAGGGCTGGTTTCCACCGTGACCGAGCCTTTCGCCGATACGGTGGTGCGGCTGGGGGTGACGGGCCTGTCGCGGGCGGGCAAGACGGTGTTTCTGACCGGGCTGGTGGCCAACCTGCTGGACCGGGGCCGCATGCCGCAGCTGAAGGCCGAAAGCGCGCGGCGGATCGAGGCCGCCTATCTGCAACCGCAACCCGATGACACGGTGGCGCGGTTCGAGTTTGAAAACCACCTCGCCGCGCTGACCTCTGACGCGCCGCATTGGCCGGAAAGCACGCGCAGTGTGTCAGAGCTGCGGCTGTCCTTCCGGGTCAAGCCCTCGGGCCTGCTGGCGGGCTTGCGCGGGCAGCAGGTGGTGCATCTGGATATTGTCGATTACCCCGGCGAATGGCTGCTCGATCTGGCTTTGCTGGATAAAACCTATGCCGAATGGGCGGATGACGCGCTGCTGCGCATGGCCAAGCGCCCGATGGGGGCGGGCTATCTGGCGCAGGCGCGGGCCGAGGATGGATCGCTGCCGCATGACGAGATGCGGGCGCAGGGGCTGGCCGCCGATTTCACCGCCTATTTGCAGGCGGCGCGGGCGGCGGGCTGGTCGGATTGCACGCCGGGGCGGTTCTTGCTGCCGGGCGATCTGGCGGGCAGCCCGGTCCTGACCTTTGCCCCGATCCCGATGCCCGCGATCACCGGGCGCGGCAGCCTGTGGCGCGAGATGGACCGGCGGTACGAGGCCTATAAGGCCAAGGTGGTCAAGCCCTTCTTCCGCCAGCATTTTGCCCGCATCGACCGGCAGGTGGTGCTGGTGGATGTGCTGGGTGCCCTCCATGCCGGGCCGCAGGCGCTGGAGGATTTGCGGCAAACCATGGCGGAGATTCTGATGGCCTTCCGGCCCGGTCGGAATGGGTTCCTGTCGGAGATTTTGCTGGGGCGGCGGGTGGAAAAGGTGCTGTTCGCCGCCACCAAGGCCGACCATCTGCATCAAAACCAGCACGCCGCGCTGACCGCGATCACCGAAGCGTTGGTGCGCGAGGCGCGCGACCGGGCAGCGTTTTCGGGGGCCGAAGTGGCGGCGATGTCGCTGGCGGGCCTGCGCGCCACCGTCGAGGATGTGGTGAATGATTTGCCGATGGTGCGCGGGCGGCTGGCCGATGGCCGTGTGGCGGCGATGTATCCGGGCGAGCTGCCGGGCGATCCGGCGCGGCTTTTGTCGCCCGCGCGGCAGGGGGCAGAGCGGTGGCTGGACGCCGATTTTGCGCTGATGGGCTTTCAGCCCGCAAGGCTGAACCTGCGCCCCGGCGAAGGCCCGCCGCATATCAGGCTGGACCGCGCCGCCGAATTCCTGATCGGAGACATGCTGTGACAGAGGAACGCTCCCCCCTGCGAGGCCCGGTGATTGTCGAGGAAAATCAGCCCTTTGATCCCGGCGCCGCGCCTTTGGTGACCGATGATCCGGCGCCTTTGGTGGCGCGGGTTCTGGCGCGGCGGGCCTCGCCCGTGACGCGCGCGGCGCTGTGGGTCTTCTCGACCCTGTTTACCTTTGCTTTATCTGTGGCGGCCTATGATTTCGTGACCGGCCTTCTGGCGCGCAATGCGGTGCTGGGATGGGCGGCGCTGGTGCTGACCGGGGCGGCGGTCGCTTTGGCACTGGGCATGGCGGCGCGGGAATGGGCAGCCTTCTGGCGTCTCGGCAAGCTGGAGGAGCTGCGGCTGGCGGCGGCGGCGGCGCGGGCCTCGGGTCGGGCCGAGGATGCGAGGGCGGCGGTGGCGCGGGTCGCGGCGCTTTATGCCGCGCGGCCCGAATTGACAGAGGCGCGTGCGCGGCTGGCCGCGCGCGGGTCAGAGATGATGGATGCCGATGCCTTGGTCGATCAGGCCGAGCAATTGCTGGTGCTGCCACTCGATGCCCGCGCAAGGGCCGAGGTGGAGGCGGCAGCGCGGCAGGTGGCCACCGTGACGGCGCTGGTGCCTTTGGCGCTGGCCGATGTCGCCATGGCGCTGTTTGCCAACCTGCGCATGATCCGGCGCATCGCCGAGATCTATGGCGGGCGTTCGGGCGGCTTTGCCTCGCTGGGGCTGATGCGGCGGGTGTTTACCTATCTGGTCGCCACCGGGGCAGTGGCGCTGACCGATGATCTGATCGGCTCGGTCGCAGGCGGCGGCGTCTTGTCAAAACTCTCGCGCCGTTTTGGCGAGGGGGTGGTGAATGCGGCCCTCACGGCGCGGGTCGGCGTGGCGGCGATCGAACTGTGCCGCCCCTTGCCCTTCCACGTCGCGGGGCGGCCCGGCGTCTCGATGCTGGTCAGCCGGGCGCTGGCCGGGCTTTGGCCGCGCGGCGAGGACGGGAAATCCTGACTTTCCACGCCCTTGGCTGATGCTATGCTGCCCCAAACGGCAGTGAGGCAGTGATGGGCGACGATGTTTGGATTTTCTGGGGCGTCGTTGCGCTTCTGGTGGCGCTGGCCATGCCGGTGCTGGTCATCGTGTTGTTCGTGCAATTGGCGGGCGCGCGCGGGCGTTTGCAGCAGCTGGAAGATGTGACGGCGCAATTGGTGGCCGAGGTCAAGCGCTTGCGGGGGGGTGGCCCGATTGCGCCCGGCCCAGAATCGGCGCCCGTGCCGGCGCCCGTGCCTGCGCCCATACCGGCGAAACCGGCCTCTTTGCCGCCGGTCTTTGCCCCGGCCGCGAAAGTGCCTGCGCCTGCGCAGACGGCAGGGCCGGTGGCGCAGGATCAGCCTCTGGTTTTCCGCCGCGACCGTCTGGCGCAAGCCCTTGGCTGGCTGCGCGAAAACTGGGCCTATGCGGTGGCGGCGCTGTCGCTGGCGCTGGCCGGGGTGTTCTTCGTGCAATATGGCATCGAAAAGGGCCTGTTGCCGCCGCCGCTGCGGGTGCTGGCGGCATTGGTTTTTGGCGCCGGGCTGATCGCGGCGGGCGAGTGGCTGCGGCGGCGTTGGGGCGATGGCGGCGCGGCGGGGCATTTGCCCTCGGTCTTCAGCGGCGCCGGGATCGTTGCGATCTTTGCGGGCATCGCGGCGGGGCGGCTGATGTATGGGCTCTATGGCCCGGGTCTGACCTTTGCCGGGCTGGCGCTGGCGGCGGTCGGGGCGATTGGTCTTGGCTGGCGCTATGGGCCGCTTCTGGTGGCGATCGGGCTGGTGGGCGCGGCGACCACGCCGTTTCTGGTGGGCGGCGGCGGCGCGGCGCCGGTCTGGCTGCTGGGCTATTATGTCGGGCTGACGGCGGCGGGGCTCGCGGTGGATGCGATCCGCCGTTGGGCCTGGGTCTCGGTTCTGGCGCTTGGGCTGGGGCATCTGGGGCTGGCGCTGATGGCGCAAAGCGGCGCCGGAGCGGCGGGTTGGGCCTGGGCGGTTCTGGCCATGGCGCTGATCGCGATCACCCTGCCGCAGCGCAGCCTGGTGCCGGATCATGCGGCGCCCTCGGTGGCGGCGGCGCTGTGGCGGCGGACCGGGGTTTGGCCCACCTTCCCGGTGCGGCTGGCCACCGGGAATTTCGTGCTGGTCGTGGCGCTGCTGGTGCTGATGCCGGGCGCGGGCGTCGATCTGCTGGCGCTGCTGCTGCTGGCGGTTTTGGCGGTGCTTCTGCTGACCTGGGGCGAGGCGGCGCCGGGCCTGCGCGACCTGCCGTTGCTGGCGGCCCTCGGGTTTGTGGCCAAGCTGGCGCTGGCCGAAAACCTGATCTGGAGCTTCCGCGGCGCGGCGATCGCACTGCGCGGGCCCGAGGTCGCGGCGCCGGGCACGGTGACGCTGGTTCTGCTGCTGGCGGCAGCGATTGCGGCGGCGGCGGGCGCGCGGGCACTTCGGCGTTACAGCCTGCCCGAGGCGGGGCTGGCTGTGCTGGTGGCGCCCGCTGCGGTGCTGGTGCTGGAGGCGCTGTGGCAGCCCGCAACCGTGCTGGGCGCTTATCCATGGGCGCTGCATGTGATGGTGCTGGCCGCATGCGAGGTGGCGCTGGCGGCGGGCTATGCCAGGCTGGATGGCGGGCCGGGGCGGCGGACGGCCTGGGCCACGCTGGCGGCGCTGAGCCTGATTGCGCTGGCGCTGTTCCTCGTCTTGTCGGCGGCGGCGCTGACGCTGGCGCTGGCGGTCCTGCTGGTGGTGGCCGTGGCGCTGGACCGGCGCTTTTCGTTGCCGGAAATGGGCTGGTTCGTGCAGGTGGGGGCCTTGGTTCTGTCCTATCGGCTGCTGGTTGATCCGGGGATCGGCTGGGCCGAGGCGGCGGGGCTGCTGCCGGTTCTGGCCAGCTATCTGGGGGTGGCGGCGGCCTGTCTGGCCGGGCTGCGCCTGATGCCGGAGGGGCGGGTTCTGCCCCGTGCGGTGCTGGAGAGCCTTGGCCTCTCCGCCTTGGCGCTGCTGGTCAATGTCTTGATCTTGCGGCAGTTTCAGGCGGAGGTTCTGGCCGATGGCACTTGGGTTGCCGATCCGCAGGAAAGCCATTGGGGTGCCAGCCTGCACGCGCTGCCATGGCTGGTGCTGGCGGCGGCGCAGCTGTGGCGGGCCGGGGTCTGCACCGGCTTTGCCAAGACCTTGCGGCTGGGCATCGCCGGATTTGCCGGGGCCTTGGCGGCTTTGGGCCTGGCGATGGCGGTGGGGCCGTTCAACCCGCTGCTGGGCTGGGAGGGCGACCCGAACAGCCTGATCCGGGGGGCGGCTCTGCTGGACAGCCTGTTCCTCGCCTATGCCGTGCCGGGGCTTTTGCTGCTTTTGCTGCCGCCGCACCTGATGGCGCTGCCCGCACCGCTGCGCCGACCGCTGCGGTTGGCCGGGGCGGCGCTGCTGGTCCTTTATGGCGGCGAGGAGATCCGGCGCCTGTGGCAGGGGCCGTTCATCGGCGGGCCGGGGGTCATGCAGGGCGAGCTTTACAGCTATACGCTGGCGATGATGGCCTGCGGCGCGGGGCTGCTGTGGCAGGCCATGGTGCGGGGCTCGGCGCTGCTGCGGCGGGTGGCAATGGCGGTGATCGCGCTGACCGTGGCCAAGGTGTTCCTGTGGGATGCCTCGGGGCTGAGCGGGCTGGTGCGGGTGATCAGCTTCGCGGGCCTTGGGCTGGCGCTGGCGGCGCTGGCCTGGCTGAACCGCTGGGTCGGGCAGCGGATGTCGTAATTGGGGTCGTCAGAACCGCGGAACCGCGCCTGGAAGGTGGCGCGCCTCGGAGACCCCCATGCTGAGCGCGCGGCCAATGCGATGCGCCATGGCGGACCATGCGGCGGCAGGTTCTGGCGGCAGCGTGGCGCTCAGGGTGGCATCGAACAGCGCGAGCCAATGCGGGAAATGGTCGGCCTCTATATCGCCCGCTTGCCGGTGTGCAAGCATGGGCGAGCCGTCATAGACCCGTTCCCGCAGAATGGCATTGCGCCAAAATCTGCCAATCTTGGCCTCATGCTCGGGCCAATCCTGCACATGATTTGCGAAAATCGAACTTAAGACCGGATCGCGGCGCACGGCGGCATAGAAAGCCGCAACTTGGGCGTCAATCTGATCGGGGGAGATGGCGAAGGCGGGCGGGAAGGCGGTCATGGCGGGCTCCAAATTTGGGCGAGGATACGCTTCTTCCTGCCGCTGACCAAGGCGACGGATCGCCACATCGGCGACCAAGATGCAGTGACTGTGCAACGACATACGCAGAGTTGCCTTCTGGTGTGCGCAACTGTTACGCGTATGGCATGTTGATGAGAGGACAAGAAAATTGACAGCTAAAGAAGCACTTCCAATCTGGTGGAGTTTCATCTGGCGCAGCGTCATTGCCGGTATTGTCGCTGGGTTTGTTGCTGGTGCCATCGCGGGCTTCTTTGCCGCTTTACTGGGGCATCCAAACTATTCCGGACAAGCGGGCGGCATAGCTGGGTGGCTTGCAAGTATTGCCGTCAGCTTCTGGGCACTTTGGGCGACGTTGAAAAGACACGGACTGCGCCCTGTCTCTCAACAAATCTGATATGCGCTCTTCTGGTGGGCGCTTGAAGCGAAAAGAGAAATGCGCGGCCGATGGGCCGCGCATTCTTCGTTCAAATGTCAGCCGTTGACGCGGATGCGCTCGTTCTTGGGGTCGAAGGGGCTGTCTTCCACCACCACGGCATCCCATTCCTCTCGCAGCATCTTCACCTTCAGCTTGGTGCCGACTTCGGCCAGTTCGGGGCTGACATAGCCCATGCCGATCTGCTTGTTGAAGGCAACCGACCAGCCGCCGGAGGTGAGGCGACCGACCTTCACGCCATCTTTCAGCAGGGCCTCCTTGCCCCAGGGATCGGCATCTTCCGGCCCGTCGATCAGCACGGTCACGCATTTGAAGCGCACGCCGGTATCCAGCATGGCCTGCTTGCCGTTGAAGTCTTTCGACAGGTCGACGAAGCGGTCCAGCGCGGCTTCCAACGGGGTCGCGTCACGGCCCAGCTCGTTGCCGAAGGCGCGGTAGGATTTCTCCTGACGCAGCCAGTTTTGCGCGCGGGCGCCCACGCCCTTGAGGCCGTGCTTCTCGCCCACCGACCATAGCAGATCCCACAGGTAGCGGCCAAATTCGATCGGGTAGTGCAGTTCCCAACCCAGCTCGCCCGTATAGGCCACGCGGATCGCGCGGACCGGGCACATGCCCAGCTCGATGTCGCGATACGACAGCCAGGGGAAACGCTTGTTCGACAGGGCGGTTTCCGGGTCGGCATCCTTGATGAGGTCTTTCATCAGGGCGCGGGCATTCGGCCCGGCCAGCGCATAGACGCCCCATTGGGTCGTCACGTCGTGGATGTCGATGTAACCGCCGCCGTTGCCCATGAAATCCTCGGCGGATTTCAGCAGGAAATCAGAGTCATACGAGGTCCAGGCCCCGGCGGAGATGATGTAGTATTCATTCTCCTTCAGCCGCACGATGGTGTATTCGGTGCGGGTGGTGCCTGCATCGGTCAGCGCATAGGTCAGGTTGATGCGGCCCACGGTGGGCAGCTTGTTGCAGGTGAAGTGATCGAGGAAGGCGGTGGCGCCGGGGCCGCGCACCAGATGTTTGGTGAAGGCGGTGGCGTCGATGATGCCCACGGTCGAGCGCACGGCCTCGGCCTCGGCCTTGGCGAAGGGCCACCAGGCACCGCGACGGAACGAGCGGCTGTCATGGTCGAAGGAAGCAGGCGCATCTTTCGGGCCATAGTAGTTCGGGCGATCCCAGCCGTTCACCTGGCCGAATTGCGCGCCCATTTCCTTCTGGCGGTCATAGGCAGGCGCAGTGCGCAGCGGGCGGCAAGCCTCGCGCTCCTCATCGGGGTGGTGCAGGATGAAGACATGCTCATAGCATTCCTCATTCTTGCGCGCGGCATATTCGGTGGTCATCCACTGGCCATAGCGGCGCGGATCAAGGCTGGCCATGTCGATCTCGGCCTCGCCATTCACCATCATCTGCGCGAGGTAATAGCCGGTGCCGCCCGCGGCGGTGATGCCGAAGCTGAAGCCCTCGGCGATCCACATGTTGCGCAGGCCCGGCACCGGGCCGACCAGCGGGTTGCCATCGGGGGTGTAGCAGATCGGGCCGTTGAAATCGTCTTTCAGACCCACGGTCTCCGACGAGGGCAGGCGGTGGATCATCGACATGTATTCGGTCTCGATCCGCTCCAGATCGAGCGGGAACAGGTCGGCGCGGAAGGATTCCGGCACGTCATAGAGGAAGCGCGCGGGGGCACCGGCCTCATAGGGGCCGAGGATCCAGCCGCCGCGCTCTTCGCGGACATACCATTTGGCATCGGCATCGCGCAGCACCGGGTGTTCCGGGTTGTTCTTGCGGAACTCTTGCAGCATCGGGTCCGGCTCGGTCACGATGAACTGGTGTTCCACCGGGATGGCCGGGATTTTCACGCCCAGCAGGCGGGCGGTGCGCTGCGCGTGGTTGCCGGTGGCGGTGACCACATGTTCGGCCACGATCTCGAACTTTTCTTCGCCCGCGATCAGCATGCCGCCTTTTTCAACCATGCGGGTGCAGGAGACGACCCATTCGGAGCCGGTCCAGCGGTAGCCATCCACCTGCACCTTGCGCTCGATGGTGGCGCCATGCTGGCGCGCGCCCTTGGCCATGGCCTGCGTCACATCGGCCGGGTTGATATAGCCGTCTTGCGGGTGATAGAGCGCGCCGATCAGGTCTTCGGTGTTCAGCAGCGGCCAGCGGTCTTTCATTTCCTTGGGCGACAGGAATTCGTGATAGACACCGGCGGTTTCGGCCACCGAGGAATAGAGCATGTATTCATCCATGCGTTCCTGGCGCTGCGCCATGCGCAGGTTGCCCACCACGGCGAAACCGGCATTGAGGCCGGTCTCGGCCTCCAGCGATTTGTAGAAATCGACCGAATATTTGTGGATATGGGTCGTCGCGTAGGACATGTTGAACAGCGGCAAGAGGCCAGCGGCGTGCCAGGTCGAGCCGGAGGTCAGCTCGTCCCGCTCCACCAGCATCGTGTCCCAGCCAGCCTTGGCGAGGTGATAGGCGATGCCGTTCCCGACGGCACCGCCGCCGACGACAAGGGCTTTGACATGGGTTTTCATGGGCGACTCCGTGCGCGCTGAAGAATTTTCCCATGAATGCCACGGAAGCGCATCGACAACCCATGCCGACCGACCCGAATTGGCCAAAAACGACATGCGTGGTATTCTCGCAGCGACAGGGTGCGCCGCGCTGTAGCAGATAGCGGGCCAGAGGGCGGGCCAGGTTGCGGGCTTGACGCAGGCGGGCCGGGGCGGCATTGCGGGGGCATGAGCGCCCGCCGTCTGTGCCATCACAGCCTGTTGCGTGCCATCGGCCTGTGGCTGGTGGTGCCCTTTGTGCTGCTGTCGCTGGTGGCGAAGGGCTATATGCCGGTGCAGGCGGCGGATGGCGGCCTGACCATGGTGATCTGTTCGGGGGCCGGGGCGGTCAGCATCACGATTGACCCGGAAACCGGCGCATCCGTGCCGCATGAGGCGCCCGAGGACGGGCGCTGTTCCTGGGCACAGATGGGGGCGGCGGCGGTGCTGCCCGAGGCCGCGCCCCTTGTGGTGCCTGTGGTCTTGCCGCGTGCCGTCGTGCCTGCCAGCCCGGATGACCTGTGGCGCCCGGCCTTTGATCCGCGCGGGCTCTTTGCGCGCGGGCCACCTGCAACCGTCTGATCTGAAACCCCTTTCACAGATTCAGACGGAGCATTTCCATGTCGACCCAAACGCCCGGCCCGATGGCCGGAGGCGGCCAAGGCCGCGTCAAGTCCAACGGCGGCCAAACCCGCATCAGCCCACTTTATTTCGCCGCTTGGCGCTGGCATTTCTATGCCGGGCTTTACGTCATCCCCTTTCTGATCCTGCTGGCGGTGACCGGCATCGTGATGGTCTGGTTCAGCGCCATCGCGCCGGAATATGGCGAGCGGCTGCGCCTTTCCCCGCAAGGCGCGGCCTTGAGCGTCTCGGTGCAGGCCGAACTGGCCGCCGCACAGGGCGGGGGCACGGTTGCCCGCTATATCGCGCCCTACGGCCCTGAAAACCCGGCGCTTTTCCGCATCGCCACCGGGAGCGGCGCGCAGATGGTGGCGCTGGACCCCTATACCGGCGCGGCGCTGCGCATCACCCCCGAGGGCGCCACCTGGAAAGAGCTGGCCGACCGGCTGCATGGCGAATTGCTGATGCAGGACGGCGCCAAATTCTGGGGCGATCTGCTGATCGAACTGGCCGCCTCGCTGTGCCTGCTGCTGGTGGTGACGGGCCTCTTTCTGGCCTGGCCGCGCCACGGCAAGGGGCTGCGCAGCATGCTGGTGCCGGATGTCTCGGCCAAGGGCCGGGCCTTCTGGAAATCGCTGCACCTGACCCTCGGCACGTGGCTGAGCGTGATTTTGGTGTTTTTCCTGATCTCTGGCCTCGCTTGGGCGGGGATCTGGGGCGGCAAGTTCGTGCAGGCCTGGTCCACCTTTCCGGCGGCGAAATGGGATGATGTGCCGCTGTCGGATGCCAGCCATGCCGCGATGAACCACACGGCGGTCGAGGAGGTGCCATGGGCGCTGGAACAGACGCCGCTCCCGGCTTCGGGATCGGATGCGGGGAGGACGGGGACAGCGGCGGGCGCGCCGGTCGATCTGGAAAGCCTTGTGGCCTTGGCGCGCAGCCTTGGGTTTGAAGGCCGCTTCCAGCTGAACGCCCCGGAGGGCGAAACCGGGGTCTGGACGATCAGCCGCGACAGCATGTCGAATGACAGCCCCGACCCGACCCGCGACCGCACCGTGCATGTGGACCGGTTCAGCGGCAAGGTGCTGGCCGATGTGCAATTTGCCGATTACAGCCCGGCAGGGCAGGCGATGGCGGTGAGCATTCCGCTGCATATGGGCGGGATGGGCCTGTGGAATGCGGTGCTGAACATCGCGCTGTGTTTTGCGTTGATCCTGCTTTCCGTCGCCTCTGTGGTGATGTGGCTGAAGCGACGCCCGGCGGGGGCCGCGCGTCTGGCGGCGCCGCCCCGCCCGGATCTGGTGCCGCTGTCGCGCGGCATGGCGCTGATTGCGCTGCTGATGTCGATGGCCTTTCCGGTGCTGGGGCTAACCCTGCTGGCGGTCTTGGCGCTGGATCTGCTGGTGCTGGCCTGGGTGCCGCCCTTGCGGCGCCTGCTGTCATA
>NZ_JAEULU010000192.1 GCF_016792925.1 Gemmobacter sp. | reverse complement strand
CGCTTCACCTCGCCGCGTTGCAGCGGGAAGGCGGCGCGCATGGCGGCCCAGACGGCGAGGGAGACAGCCGCGGCAAGGGCCAGTTGCGCCGGGAAGCCGGTGAGCAGCCCGAGCCAGCCGGTTGCCGCCGCCGCCATGGCGCCGACGGCAAAGCCGAGGAAGATATAGCCGGGCGCCAGCAGTTCCAGCGCACCGATGGCAAGACCGCCCAGGACCCAGATCCACCACGCCATCTTACTTGCCCTTGAACATGCTGAACGCATTGGCAAAGGCATCCAGCGCATTGGCGGGCAGCAGCACGGTTTGCTTGCCGCCGCCCTTGGCGACCTCGGCCAGGGCCTCGACCTGTTTCAGCGCCACCTGATATTGCGCGGCTTCCAGCCCGTTCTGGCGAATCGCCTCGGCCATCTGGCCGGTGGCATAGGCCTCGGCATCGGCCAGCACGCGGCGTGCCTTGGCCTGTTGTTCGGCGGCGTAAAGCTCGGCATCGGCGTTCAGCTCGACCGAGCGTTTGCGGCCCTCGGCCTCGGTCACCTGCGCGCGCCGCGCCCGTTCGGCGTTGAGCTGTTGCAGCATGGCGGCGCGGGTGGCGTCGTCGAGGTTCACATCCAGCACCTCGGCCCGCGTCACCTCGATGCCCCAGTCATCGACCATGGCCGCCACCTGTTCGCGCACCTTGGTGATCAGCTCGGCGCGGTTCGACTGCACCTGATCCAGCTCCATCTTGCCGATCTCGCTGCGCACGATGCCCGCCACGGTGGTGGCGATGGCGCCATCGACATCGCGGATGCGGTAGACGGTCTTTTCCGGCTCGATCACCCGGTAGAAGACCGAGGTTTCCACCTTCACCAGCACGTTGTCGGCGGTGATCGCATCCTGGCTGGCATTGGGCAGCTGGCGTTCCAGCACCGAGACCTTATGCGCCACGCTGTCGATGAAGGGCACGATCAGGTTGATGCCCGGCCCCAGCACCTCGCGCAGCTTGCCAAAGCGCTCGATCACATATTTCTGGCTTTGCGGCACGATCTTGATGGCCTTCAGGACCACCAGCACGATCAGCACCGCAATCCCGATCAACACGGCATTGCCGCCCATGAAATCCTCGATCGGCATCTGAAAACCTCCTATTCGCAATTGGCGGCAGAATGCGCTTTGCGGACCGCCTGTTCAATAGGCAGGTGATTCCGCCGAGGATCGCGGCAAAAGCCTGATAAGTTTGCGCCAACGGCGAAGCCTGCGCCGATTTTTCCCGAAAAATCGGAATGTGGCGCAAAATCTGTGCGTGACGCCCCGGCTCTGCGGTGCAGAAAGCCAAGAAATCCCATGGCGCAGGCGTATCATTTGCCTATTCCTTCAAATGGCGGAGCGGCCCATGAAAATCGTCATCCTTGGTGCAGGTGTCATCGGTGTCACGTCGGCCTGGTATCTGACCCAGCAGGGCCATGAGGTGACGGTGATCGACCGGCAGGCCGCCCCCGCGCTGGAGACCAGCTTTGCCAATGCTGGCGAGGTCAGCCCCGGTTACTCCGCCCCCTGGGCCGCGCCGGGCATTCCGCTCAAGGCGCTGAAATGGATGTTCCAGAAGCATGCGCCGCTGGTCATCCAGCCGCGCCCCGATCTCGCCAAACTGTCCTGGATGGCGAAGATGCTGATGAACTGCACCGCCGGGGCCTATCATGTGAACAAGTCGCGCATGGTGCGCTTGGCCGAATATTCGCGCGATTGTCTGGGGCAGTTGCGCGCTGAGACCGGCATTTCCTATGACGAGCGGATGCAGGGCACCTTGCAGCTGTTCCGCACGCAAAAGCAGGTGGAAGGGGCGGCGAAGGACATCGAGGTGCTGCGCGAGGATGGCGTGGCCTTCGAGGTG
>NZ_JAEULU010000180.1 GCF_016792925.1 Gemmobacter sp. | reverse complement strand
CAGCCTGTCGGATGCGCGCGAAGCGGCGGTGCAGGCGGTCGGCCGGGGCGATCTGGCTACCGCCGAGACCCTCGCCCGGCATCTGCTGGCCGCTGATCCACAAGACCCCCTCGCCCGGCAGGTGCTGGCCACTGTCGCGCTGCGCAAAGGCGATCTGCCCCGGGCAAGGGCCGAGGCGCGCGCGGCCCATGCCAATGCCCGCACCGACCGCCAGCGGCATGAGGCCGCCAAGCTGGCCGCCATCATCGCCGATGCCGAAGGGCGCGATCTGGCGCTGCGCTGGTGGCTGCGCGCCGCCGGAGAAGACAGCCCCACCGCACAAGAACGCAAGCTGGCCGCCCGCGCCCTTGCCCATGTGCGCGACCGCTCGCCCTGGGCCTTGCGCTTTGGCGTTTCGGTCTCGCCCTCCAACAACGTGAATGGCGGGGCAGACAGCCCCTTCACCATTGTGGACGGCCACCCCGAGCTGGGTCAGGGCCTCACCGATGCCGACGGGCGGGCGCTGTCCGGCATGGTCGGCAAGCTGAATGCCGATCTGTCCTGGCGCTTGGCCCGCAGCGACAGGGCGCAGACCCGGCTGAGCTTTGGCCTCGATCTGAAGCGCGTTCATATCACAGACCATACGGACAATTTGAAAGGCAGCGATCTGTCCTCTGACACCGTCTCGCTGGGCATGGATCACGAGCGGCTCGATGCCGGCGGGCGCGGTCGCTGGGATTTCGGCGCCGATCTGGGCCTGTCGCGCGATGGCGAGGACAGCAGCCGCGAGATTTCGGCCCGGCTGGGCCGCAGCCTGGCGCTGACCGAACGTGCGATGATCTCCTTCTCCGCCTCCTGGACGGTGGAGCAGGAAAACCGCAATGACCGGGTGACGCGCCTGCCGCAGCTGACGATCAGCAGCGAACACCATCTGGCCGGAGGCGCGCGGCTTGGCTTCGCGCTGACCGGCTATGACGCGCAAACCAGCAATTCGCAGCGCAAGCGCCACGGAGGGCTGGTGCAGGTCAGCTATGCCCCCGGCAAGCCGCTGGGGCCGTTTGACATCAGCGGCGCGCTTGGCCTCAGCTTCGCCGATTACCCCGATTATTCGGTCCCCCTCGGGCCGGGGATCGGGCGTCAGGATCAAACCGTGTTCGGTCAGGTGACATTGGTGGCGCGCGACCTGAGCTGGCAAGGATTTTCGCCGCAGCTGACCCTGCGTGCCAGCCGCAGCGACAGCAATATCTCCAAATTCGACACGCTGGAAACCGGCATCGTGCTGGGGCTGAAATCGCAGTTCTGAGGCCTTGCCTCTGGCATCTGCCGCCATTGCGCCTATCTTGCGAGCGATTGCAAAAGAAGGTGACCCATGCCGATCCGCTATCTTCACACCATGGTCCGGGTGCTGGACCTCGAAAAATCCATGGCCTTCTTCCGCCTGCTGGGGCTGGAGGAAACCCGCCGCATCGACAATGAGATGGGGCGTTTCACGCTGGTATTCATGGCGCCGCCCGGCCAGCCCGAATGCCCGGTGGAGCTGACCCATAACTGGGATGGCGATGCGGGCCTGCCCTCGGACAGCCGGCATTTTGGGCATCTGGCCTATGCCGTCGACAATATCTATGACACTTGCGCGCATTTGCAGGCCAATGGCGTGGTGATCAACCGCCCGCCGCGCGACGGCCATATGGCCTTCGTGCGTTCGCCCGATAATGTGTCGGTCGAATTGCTGCAAGCGGGCAAGGCGCTGCCCCCGGCCGAGCCCTGGGCCTCGATGCCCAATACCGGCCATTGGTAAGCGCCGCCCTTGCCCGCCGCGCCCCCGGCGGCTATCTGGGCGGAAAGCGAGCGGGGGTGTCATGGATCGGGCTTTTCTCAATGTCGAGGCCTCGCTGACCGGGCGTCGCTGGGTGGGCCCCGAAGCCGAGATCATGCGGCAGGCCGAGGCCATGGCGCAATCGGCCCGGCTGGCGCTGCCGGTCTGTCAGGTTCTGGCGGCGCGCGGCGTGGCGGCGGCGGATGCAGCCGGGTTCCTCGCCCCCGCGCTGCGCGACCTGCTGCCCGATCCGATGGTCTTGCGCGATATGGAACCGGCGGCCGAGCGTTTGATGCTCGCGTTGCGGCAGCGCCAACGCATTGCAATCTTTGCAGATTATGATGTGGATGGGGGGTCTTCCGCCGCGCTTTTGCTGGTCTGGCTGCGGGCTATGGGGGTGCAGGCCACGCTTTATATCCCCGACCGGATCGACGAGGGCTATGGCCCGAATGTGCCCGCGATGCAGGCGCTCGCGGCGGCGCATGACCTGATCATCTGCGTCGATTGCGGCACGCTCAGCCACGAGCCGATCGCGGCGGCCAAGGGGGCGGATGTGGTGGTGCTGGATCACCACCTTGGCGCCGAAACCCTGCCCGAGGCGCTCGCCGTGGTGAACCCGAACCGGCAGGACGAGGATGGCGCGCTGGCGCATCTGTGCGCCGCCGGGGTGGTGTTCCTGCTGCTGGTGGAGGTGAACCGCCGTCTGCGCGGGCAAGGGGTGACGGGGCCGGACCTGATGGGCCTTTTGGATCTGGTGGCGCTGGCCACCGTGGCCGATGTGGCGCCCTTGGTGGGCGTGAACCGCGCCTTCGTGCGGCAGGGCCTGAAAGTGATGGCGCGGCGCGAGCGCGTGGGCCTGCGCGCGCTGGCCGATATTGCCCGGATGGATCAGGCTCCCACTCCCTATGCCCTTGGTTTTGTTCTGGGACCGCGCGTGAATGCGGGCGGGCGGATCGGTCAGGCCGATTTGGGCGCCCGGCTTCTGGCGACCGATGACCCGGTCGAGGCGGCGGCAATTGCCGAGCGTCTGGACGTGCTGAATGGCGAGCGGCGCGAGATCGAAGCCGCCGTGCGTGCCGCCGCGCTGGCGCAGGCCGAGGCGCGGGGTCTTGACGGCCCGCTGGTCTGGGCGGCGGGCGCGGGCTGGCATCCGGGCGTGGTGGGGATTGTGGCGGCGCGGTTGAAGGAGGCGACGAACCGGCCGGCGGTGGTGATCGGGTTGGAGGGCGGGATCGGCAAGGGCTCGGCCCGGTCGGTGCCGGGGGTGGATCTGGGCGCGGCGGTGCAGCGGGTGGCGGCGGAAGGGCTGCTGCTGAAGGGGGGCGGGCACAAGATGGCGGCGGGCCTGACGGTGGCCGAGGGACAGATCGAGGCCGCGATGGCGCGGCTGGGCGAGCTGCTGGCGCGGCAAGGCGCGGGCACCGGCGGGCCGGGGGATTTGCGGGTAACGGGGGTTCTCAGCCCCGCCGCCGCCACGGTGGACCTGATCGAAAGCCTTGAAATGGCTGGCCCTTTTGGCGCCTCGGCCCCTGCCCCGCGCTTTGCTTTCGCCGATTGTGCCGTGCAATCGCGCCGCATGGGCGACAGCCATTTGCGGCTGAGCTTCGGCGATGGCATGGGCGCGAAGCTGGAGGCGGTGGCCTTTGGCGCCTTTGACGGCCCGCTGGGGCCCGCGCTGGAAAACCCCGGCCACCAACGCTTTCACCTGGCGGGCAAGCTGGAGCTGAACCACTATGGCGGCCGCACGAAGGTGCAACTCCGCCTCGACGACGCCGCCCGGGCCTGAGAGGTTTGGCCCCGGAAAACGGTAATGGCCTGTACAGTTTTGGGCGGTTGGAAGGGTGAAAGGGTAACGGGGTATACGCTTTCAGGGACCGAAGGTGCTGAGGTAGTGGGTCACCCCCTCGAACAGCCCTTTAGCAGAGGCGCTTAGAACCAGCCATTTGACCAGAGGCCCCGCCTGCTGGCCCACTGACTTGGCGGCCTCTTGCAGGATGCTGTCTGCGGTCTTGCCACAGTAGCGCAGCACGGCATCGGCAAAGGAGGCCAGCGCCCCGGCCAGCCTGCGCAGGACAGTCTTGTCGGGCTGATGTTTGGCTAGCTCGACCTCGGCCTGCTGCAAAGGCCGCAGAAGCGGCACTGTGTGTGCGACGAGTTCGGCGGGAAGATCGACAAGTTCCGGCGGGTGGTTGTGGCCGCGATGGGCGATTGCGGCACCGGGCGCAAGGACCGCTCCCCGCAGAGCTTCTACCTGCTGTCGAAGGTCAGTCACCTGCCTGAGAAGATCGTGACGGGCCTCGATCTCGGCGATGGCGGCCAGCACAGCCTTGGGGCCTTCTTGCCAAATGTCATCGGGGAGCAGGGCGATGTCGCGTTGGAGGTTCCAATCGAGCCATTGGCCGGAGACGGCGCCACGCCACCAGCGGTGCCAAAAGGAGTTGGGGTCGCCGGTTTCGCGGGTGAGGGTTTGGAGGGCCTTCTTTTCTAGCTCCTGCACGAAGACTGGTGGAACGAAATGCCAGAGGGGCGCTGAGAGCGGATCACCTTTCGACTCCAGCAATGCCACGTCCTTTTCAGCATCAGATAGAAATGAAGCGTATGAGCTGTCGTCCCAAGATTTGGCAGCGCTGACTGCAAAAGCAAAGGCATTAGATTTGAAGGATGAAAGTGAAGCTGTTCGAGCATCATCAGCTGCAAAAGCTAAAGATGCCGCGGCACCAAAAGCAGGAAAGGCACCTGCGCGAGCATGATAGGACGTGGCGGCGAAACCGAAGGCTCTGACAGTAGCAGAACAAGCTCTGGAAGCTGCATCTGCAACGCGAGTGGATGCTATCCTGCAAGCAACTCCAGCGGTGAGGTAGCAGCGTAGCGCGACGGTCAAGTTCAAGTCAGGCTTGTCACTTTGTGACATAGCCATCTCTTGGGCGCAGAGTGGAAAGATTCTTAGTGCTGCCCGTTGCTCGATCAGGAGGGCCTCCTCGCGTGAGCGGGTGTTCAGCCAAGCTTCGAGTTCGTCGCGATCCACCATGCCCTCTCAAGTTGTGCCAACTTTGAAGTGTTCCCCGCCCGAAGGCAAGGTGCCGGGGATGGCACTTGGGGGGATCGGCCCTCTCGACTTCGCCCCTTCAATCGGGTTCTCTGATCCAAAGCTCAGGAGTGCCCCCCATGACCCGTTCCCACCTCAATCCCCCCCTTTCGGCCCGGATCGCGCAGGGGCGCGGGGTGGAGGTGGCGGATTTGGTGCTTCGGGGCGGTGTGGTGCTGGACGTGGTGACGGGCGACCTCATTCCCGGCGATGTGGCGATTTGCGGTGGCGTCATCGTTGGCATCGGGGCCGATTATGAGGGCCGGGAGGTGGTGGATGTGGCGGGCAAGACCCTCGTGCCGGGGTTCATTGACACGCATCTGCATATCGAAAGCTCGCTGGTGACGCCTTACGAATTTGACCGCTGCGTGCTGCCGCATGGGGTGACGACGGCGATTTGTGATCCGCATGAGATTGCCAATGTCGCGGGGCTGGAGGGCATCCGGTATTTTCTGGAGGCCAGCGCGCGCACGGTGATGGATATTCGGGTGCAGCTTTCGTCTTGCGTGCCCTCGACCCATATGGAGACGACGGGGGCGCGGCTGGAGGCCTCGGATATTGCGCCCCTGATGGATCATCCGCGCGTCATTGGTCTCGCGGAATTCATGAATTATCCCGGGGTCTTGCATCAGGACGCGGGCTGCATGGCGAAGCTCACGGCGTTTCAGGGGCGGCATATTGATGGCCATGCGCCGCTGCTGTCGGGGCGTGATCTGAATGGCTATATCGCCGCCGGAATTCGCACCGAGCATGAGGCGACGACGGCCGAGGAAGCGCGGGAGAAGCTGCGCAAGGGGCTCAGGGTGCTGATCCGCGAGGGCTCGGTCTCGAAAGACCTGCACGCGCTGGCGGAGGTGCTGACGGAGCGGACCTCGGCCTATATGTGTTTTTGCACCGATGACCGGAACCCGCTTGATATTGGCGAGCATGGGCATCTGGATTACCTGATCCGCACGGCGATTGGCCTCGGGTGCCCGCCGCTCGCGGTCTATCGCGCGGCGAGCCTGTCGGCGGCGGAGGCCTTTGGCCTCAAGGATCGCGGGCAGATCGCGCCGGGCAAGCGGGCGGATATTGTGGTGCTGGGCGATCTGGCGGAATGCCAGCCTGAGATGGTGTTCTGTGGTGGCGTGCTGTGTGGGGATGCAGCCTTTGCGGCGCGCGAGGTGGTGGAGCCGGTGGCGCGGCATTCGGTGAAGGCGCCGAAGGTGGTGGCGGAGGATTTCCGCACGGCGGGCAACCGGGTGGAGACGCCGGTGATCGGGATTATCCCCGGCAAGATCATCACGCCGCGTCTGACCTATGACATTGCGCCGGAGGGGGGCGACAAGCGGCCAGACCTCAGCCGCGATCTGGTGAAGATTGCGGTGATCGAGCGGCATGGGGTGAATGGCAACAAGGCCACCGGCTTTGTGCAGGGCTTTGGCTTGCAGCGCGGGGCGATTGCCTCGACCGTGTGCCATGACCACCATAATATCGCGGTGGTCGGGGTGGATTATGCCGATATGGCGCTGGCCGCGAACCGGCTGTCGGAGATCGAGGGCGGGTTTGTGGTGGTGGCGGGCGGCGAAGTGCTGGCGGAGCTGGCGCTGCCGGTGGCGGGGCTGATGAGCCTGGAGCCCTTTGAGGTGGTGCGCGAGGATCTTGTGGCCCTGCGCGCCGCGGCCAAGGGTCTGGGCGTGGTGCTGGAGGAGCCGTTCTTGCAATTGGCCTTCCTCGCGCTGCCGGTGATCCCGCATCTGAAGATCACCGATCACGGCATGGTGGATGTGGATCGGTTCGAGGTGATGCCGTGAGGCCTTGAAGCGGCCTCGGACACTGCCAATATCGCGTGCAGGAGGGCCTGAGATGACCGGATATGCCAAGACCGCGCTGCTGATGGCGGCGATGACGGCGCTGTTCATGGCGGCGGGGGCGCTGGTGGGCGGGGCCACGGGCGCGGTGATTGCGCTGATCGTGGCGGCGGTGATGAATGTGGTGACCTGGTGGGGCAGCGACAAGGCGGTGCTGTCGATGA
>NZ_JAEULU010000178.1 GCF_016792925.1 Gemmobacter sp. | reverse complement strand
GGCGCGCGCGATGTGCGGGCGGGGGCGATGTCGCCGGGCGAGCTGGTGCAGTTTGTCATCTATGCCGTGATGGTGGCGGGGGCCGTGGGCGCGCTGTCGGAAATCTGGGGCGAGCTGCAACGCGCGGCGGGCGCGACCGAGCGGCTGGTGGAGCTGCTGACAGCCCCCGACGCGGTGCAAGACCCGGCAAGCCCGCGTGCGCTGCCGCGCCCGGTGCGGGGCGAGATCGCGCTGGAAGGAGTGAGCTTCACCTATCCCGCGCGCCCCGATGCGCCTGCGCTGCACGGCATCGACCTGCGCGTGGCGCCGGGCGAGACGGTGGCGCTTGTCGGCCCCTCGGGCGCGGGCAAATCCACCATCCTGCAACTGCTGATGCGTTTTTATGATCCGCAGGCGGGGCGCATCACGCTGGATGGCGTGGCACTGCCCGAGATGGCGCGCGATGACTTCCGCCGCGCGCTGGCGCTGGTGCCGCAAGACCCGGTGATCTTTGCGGCCTCGGCGCGCGACAATATCCGCTTTGGCCGCCCCGAGGCGAGTGATGCCGAGGTGGAGGCCGCCGCTGCCGCCGCCGCCGCGCATGACTTCATCTCGGCGCTGCCCGAGGGCTATGACACCTGGCTGGGCGAACGCGGCGTGATGCTGTCGGGCGGGCAGAAGCAACGGATCGCCATTGCCCGCGCCATCCTGCGCGACGCGCCGGTGCTGCTGCTGGACGAGGCGACCTCGGCGCTGGATGCCGAAAGCGAACGCGCGGTGCAGGGCGCGGTGGAGCGGCTGGCCGAGGGGCGGAGCGTGCTGGTGGTGGCGCATCGGCTCGCCACGGTGAAACGCGCCGACCGGATCGTGGTCTTTGATCAGGGCCGCATCGTGGCGCAGGGCAGCCATGAGGCGCTGGTGGCCGAGGGCGGGCTTTATGCGCGCCTCGCGCGGCTGCAATTCACCGATGGCGAGGCCCACTGACCACGCAGGCGCGGGGAATTTTGCCGCAATTTCTTCACTGGACCGGCGCAACCATCCCGGCCATGCTGCGTTTCGGTACGGGCAGGGCAGGGTGCCTTCGCCCTGAATGGGAGAGTTGCCATGGGTGTATGGTCCTTTGTGAAAGATGCAGGCGCGTCGCTGTTCGGCTCCAAGGCCGAGGCGGCCGAGGTGAAAACCACCACCGAAGTGCGCGCTCAGGTCGAGGCGCTGCAAAAGGAAATCGACAAGCTGGGTCTGGATGCCAAAGGCGTGGAGATCGCGGTTGAGGGCGATACGGTGAAACTCGCCGGCACCGCCGCCACCCCCGAGGAGCAGGAAAAGGTCATCCTCGCCGTGGGCAATGTGGCCGGTGTGGCCAAGGTCGAGGCCGAAATGCCCGCCGATGCCCCGGCGCCGGTGTTCTACACCGTGAAGAAAGGCGACAACCTCTCGGCCATCGCCAAGGCCACGCTGGGCAATGCCAACCGCTATCCCGAGATTTTCGAGGCCAACAAGCCCATGCTGAAACACCCCGACAAGATCTATCCGGGCCAGAACCTGCGCATCCCGCAGAAGTAAGCGCGCCTTGCAGGCGGGGCAGGGGGG
>NZ_JAEULU010000175.1 GCF_016792925.1 Gemmobacter sp. | reverse complement strand
CGCGGCAATGGGCGGTGGTGAGGGGTCAGGCGCGCCGCTGGAAGGTGATCTCGCGCTTCCCCAGCTATCACGGCAGCACCTTGGGGGCGCTGGCGCTGACCGGCTATGACCCGCTGACCGAGCCGTTCCAGCCGCTGATGGTGGCGATGCCGAAGATCCCGGCGCCGCGGGCCTGGCTGGACGGGCTGAACCCCGATGATCCGGCCACGGGCGCGCATTACGCGGCGATGCTGGAGGCGCAGATCCTGGCCGAGGGGCCGGAGACCGTGCTGGCCTTCATTCAGGAGCCGGTGGGCGGCGCCTCGACCGGGGCCTTGGTGCCGCCTGCGGGCTATATGGCGGCGGTGCGGGCGATTTGCGACAAATACGGCGTCCTGCTGATCCATGACGAGGTGATGAGTGGCGGCGGCCGGGTCGGGCGGTTTCTGGGGGGCGATCTTTGGGGCGTGGTGCCGGATATTGTTGCGATTTCAAAGGGTTTCGGCGCGGGCTATGCGCCTTTGGGGGCGATGGTGGCGCAAGGGCGCATCGTGGAGGCGGTGCAGGCGGCGGGCGGCTTTCTGCATGGCCATACCTATGCGGGCAACCCCTTGGCCTGTGCGGCGGGACTGGCCGTGCTGGAGGAGATCGAGCGTGCCGATCTGATGGGCCAAGCCACCCGCGTCGGCGCCGTGCTGAAGGCGCGGCTGGCGGGTTTGATTCAGCGTTTTGGCTTCATCGGCGATGTGCGCGGCGCGGGGCTGTTGCTGGCCTTCGAGATTGTTTCCAATCGCGAAACGCGCGAACCGCTGCCGCCGGGGCTGAAAGCCTTTGAGGATCTGGTGGAGCGCGCCTATGCGGAGGGGCTGATCCTCTATGCCCGCCGGTCGCGCGGGGGCTATGCGGGCGATCATTTCCTGCTCTGCCCGCCGATGATCACCACCGAGGCGCAGGTCGAGGAGATCATGGAGAAGCTGACCCGCGCACTGGAGGGATTTGCGGCGGCCCATGCCGGGCTTTTGCCATGAAGATCGTGATTTCCTGCGCCATCACCGGGTCGATCCATACCCCGTCGATGTCGCCCTATCTGCCCTTCACGCCAACCGAGATCGCCGCGCAGGCCGTTGGCGCGGCCAAGGCGGGGGCGGCGATCCTGCATCTGCATGCGCGCGATCCGATGGATGGGCGCCCTTCGGCCAGCATCGCGGATTGGAGCGGGTTTTTGCCAGAAATTGCGGGCGGTTGCGACGCGATCCTGAACATGACCACCGGCGGATCAGCGATCATGACGCTGGAAGAGCGGCTGGCCGCGCCTTCGCATTTCGCGCCGGAAATGTGCAGCCTGAACATGGGCACGATGAATTTCGCGCTTTATCCCATGGCCGCCAAGCCGCGCGACTGGCGCTTTGACTGGGAGGAGCCGTTCCTGACAGGTTCGGATGATCTGGTGTTCAAGAACACGCCGCGCGACATTGAGGGCGTGTTGCGCCGGATGGGCGCCAAGGGCGCGCGGTTCGAGTTTGAATGCTATGACCTGAGCCATCTCTATATGCTGCGCCATTTTGCCGATCGCGGGCTGATCCCCGGCGCGCCCTTTGTGCAATTCGTGATGGGCGTCTTGGGCGGCGTGGCGGCAGAGCCGGAACATCTGGTGCATCTGCACCAAACGGCGCGGCGATTGTTTCCGGATATGCAATGGTCAGTGCTGGCGGCCGGGCGGCGGCAGATGGAGTTTGCGGCCATGGCGGCGGCGATGGGGGGGCATGTGCGGGTCGGGCTGGAGGATAACCTCTATCTGGGCAAGGGGGTGCTGGCGCGCTCCAACGCCGAACAGGTGCAGCGGGTGCGCGAGATCGTGGAGCGGCTGGGGCGCGTGGTCGCGACGGCAGAGGAGACGCGGGCGATGCTGGGCCTCAAGGGCCGGCAGGTCTTCGCATGATCCGGGCAGCGCAGCCGGGCGAGGGGGCGCTGGTGAATGCGGCGCTGGCGGCGCTGTCGGCGGATATGGGCGACCGCCACCGCGCCAGCGATGCGCTGATCGAGACGGCGCTGTTCGGGCCTTCGCCCGCGCTTCATGCGTTGCTGGCCGAGGAGGCCGGGCAGGTTCTGGGGGTGGCGGTGTTCTCGCCGCAGGTCTCCACCTATCGCGGCGAGATCGGGG
>NZ_JAEULU010000141.1 GCF_016792925.1 Gemmobacter sp. | reverse complement strand
TGCTTCAGCGTGTCGCTGTCATATTCGAAATGGTTGAAGATGTAGAGCGCGCGATGGGCGGGATCTTCGACCAGACAGGGGCCGACCTCGTCGCTGCCCAGAAGCGTGCGCAGGCCCGGCGCGGCGGCGATCTCGGCCTGTTTCATCTCGGTCCAGCGCGAGACCGGGATCACGAAATCATCCGAGAACCCGCGCAGATAGGGCGATGTCGGGCACAGGTTGCGATGGCGGAAACAGCCAAAGGCCTTGGCCTCCAGCATGTGCTTTTTCACACCGTGGAAATGGTTGATCATCGCCATGCCGCCCCAGCAGACGCCGAAGGTGGAATGCACATGGGTCTGCGTCCAGACGAAAACCCTGGTCAGCTCCTCCCAATACGTCACCTCCTCGAAGGGCAGATGCTCGATGGGGGCGCCGGTGATGATCAGCCCGTCAAACTTCTCGCCGCTGGCCGCCACCTCCTCGAAGGGGCGGTAGAAGGCCTCCATATGCGCGGCGGCGGTGTTCTTGGTCTGATGCTCGCTCATGCGGATCAGATGCAGGTCGATCTGCAAGGGCGTGGCACCGATGAGCCGGGCGAACTGGTTCTCGGTCTGGATCTTCTTCGGCATCAGATTGAGCAGCGCAAAGCGCAGCGGGCGGATGTCTTGGCGGGCGGCGCGTTCGGGCGACATGACCATGACGCCCTCGCGGCTCAGCACGTCGAAGGCGGGCAGGGTCTCGGGCAGGGTAATCGGCATTTCCGGGTCTCCGTTCGGCGGAGGATATGGGATCAGGCGGGGCGCCGGTCAAGCCGGGGATCAGACTTGCGATCCAGCGCGCGGGCGATCAGGTCATCGAAACCGGCCGTGTCCCGCACCTGCGCGACCTCCTCGGCGGTGACCGTCACGCCCCATTCCGCCATGGCGGCGTAGCGGGGCTGACGATGGGCGAGCGCCTGAGCATAGGTCCAACGCACGAAGGCATCCGGGTTTACCTGCTCGGGCTGCTCGCCCTGGCGCATTCGGTATTCCTGCCACATGCGCGTGAGGAAATCCGGCTGGTAATACATGGGCTTGGGCGCGCGATCAAAGCGGCGCACCAGTTCGGCCGTATGCGCCTCGGAGCCTTTGATCCAGACCATCAGATGATGGCGCGACAATTCGGTCAGCACCGGATCTTCCGGGTTCCATGGGTCGACGACCTCGCAGATCGAGCCGGACGTGTCGCAGATGAAACTGTCATAGCCATAGATCTCGCGCGCGCGGGCAATGAAGCGCGTGGTGTCCAGCATGGCCGCGATCTCGGCCTGACGGTGCTGTTCCTGCCGGACCAGATATTCCGCGAAGGCCAGCCCGCCAAGCGCGGGATTGCCCGGCTTGCCCAGATAGGTGGACAGCGGCGCCAGATTGTCGAAGGTGATGTTCGAGGCGATATAGACACTGTCGGTCATCAACAGCTCGCGCAGGAACGGGTTCTTCATCGCCTCGCGCTTGAAGTTATCGGCGATATATTCGCCCATATAGCGCGTGCCGATGCGGTAATCGACCGAGTAGTGGAACCAGCGCCCGGTGCCGCGCAACAGCGAGGAGAGATGCGTCTTGCCAAGGCCCGACATGCCGAACAGCAGCACCTGTTTTTGCCCTGCCGCCTGCCAATCCGCTGCCTTGGGGTAGATCATCGCCCGCATCCCTGTTTGCTGCCCTGTTCCTAGCGTGAAGCGGGGCCGGAGGAAAGGGCCAGAGAAAGCGGCCAGAGGCAAAAGCCCCTGAAAAGGGCGCAGAAAAGGGGCCATGAAAGCCCCCGTGAAATGACGACTGCGCCAGGTCTTTTGCCTTGGCACAAGGCAAAAGGCCCCGCTTTGAACGGGGCCTTCCAAGACATTTCGGGGCCGGAGGGCCGGATCAGAAGGTGAAGCCGACCTTCACCCCCACCGCCACCGCGCTGTTGCCCGTCATTTCGGCGCGCGGCGTGTCGGGCGTGCCGGTCTCGGGCTGCGCATTGCCCAGATCGAGGTAACGGGCGCCGAAGGTGACCTTCATATTGTCCTGGGTATAGACGGCGGCCAGGCCGATCCCCTTGTAGCCATTGGTCGGCGCCAGCGGCGAGACCAGCGGATCGCCCTTCGGCTCATAGGTGACGAAGGCCGAGCCCGACCAGTTGTCGTTGAACTTGCGCCCCACACCCAGCGTATAGGTGGTGGTATCCTCCAGGCTGACCAGTCCGCCGCCGGTGACGGCGGTGAAGGTTTGCGGGTCGATCAGGAAGTTCGACCAATCCACCCAACGCACCGAACCGAACAGCAGCGTGTCCTTGGCGATGCCCGATTGCACATCGAGATTGACGGCTTGCGGCGTGTTCACGCCGGTCACCGAGGCCAGCGGCACGCCGCCCGGCACCGGACCCACGGTGCTGGCAAAGGTTTCGATCGTGTCCAGCTTGTGATTGACCTTGGAGAAATAGGTCAGCGCGATGCGCAGCGCGATTTCGGGTTTTTCATAAGCAACGCCCG
>NZ_JAEULU010000104.1 GCF_016792925.1 Gemmobacter sp. | reverse complement strand
TTGACGAGGTTCTGCAAAGGGTTGCCGATCATGGCCCGGTAACCTCCGCCGAGGTGGGAGAGGGCGAGGCGCGCGGCAAGGGCGGCTGGTGGGATTGGCATCCCTCCAAGGCCGCGCTGGAGTTCCTGTGGCGGGCGGGTGCCCTGTCGGTCACCCGGCGCGAGGGGTTCCGCAAGGTCTATGACCTGACAGAGCGGGTGATTCCGGCCCCGGTCCGGCTGGCCGAGCCTTCGGAGGACGAAAGCCGCGAGGCGCTCTGTGCGGCGGCGCTGGATCGGCTGGGCTTTGCCACGCCGGGCGAAATTGCCGCCTATTGGGCCGCCGTGACGCCCGAAGAGGCGCGTGCCTGGGCCGAGGCCGCGCTGCGCCGGGGCGAGGTGGTGGAGGTTATGGTGACCGGGGCCGATGGCAGCTTGCGCAAGCATCTGTGCCGCCCCGAAACGCTGACCGAACAGCCTCAGGTCACCCCGCGCCTGCGCATCCTTTCCCCATTCGATCCGGCGCTGCGCGACCGCAAGCGCGCCGAGCGCCTGTTCGGCTTTCACTACCGGATCGAGGTTTTCGTGCCGGAGGCGCAGCGCAAATACGGCTATTACGTCTTTCCAGTGCTGGAGGGTGACCGCCTGATCGGCCGCATCGACGCCAAGGCGTTTCGCGATGCAGATCGGCTGCGGGTGCGGGCTTTCTGGCCCGAGGCAGGCCTGCGTCTGACCGCCGCCCGCCGGGCCAAGCTGGAGGCGGAACTGGCCCGCCTCGCCCGCTTTGCCGGGGTGTCAGAGGTGGAATTCGCGCCCGACTGGCAGCGCGAAACCCTTCACGTGCAGGGCTGAGCGAAGCCGTCAATCGCGGCCATCGCCTCTTCGGCGGTTTCAACATATTGAAACAGATCAAGGTCTTCCGGGCTGATCGTGCCTGCCTCGGCCAGGGCCTCCCAGTTCAGCACCCGCTCCCAGAAGCTGCGGCCGAACAGCAGGAAGGGCACCGGCTTCATCCGCTTGGTCTGGATCAGCGTCAGGCTTTCAAACATCTCGTCCAGCGTGCCAAAGCCACCGGGGAAAATGCAGATCGCCTTGGCGCGCATCAGGAAATGCATCTTGCGGATGGCGAAATAGTGGAAGTTGAACGACAGGTCGGGCGTGACATAGGCGTTCGGCGCCTGTTCATGCGGCAGCACGATGTTCAAACCGATGGATTGCCCGCCCGCCTCATGCGCGCCCAGGTTTCCGGCCTCCATCACGCCGGGGCCACCGCCGGTGACGATCACATCCTCGCGGCCATAGCTTTCCACGCTGCGCTCGGTCATCATCCGGGCGAAACGGCGGGCCTCTTCGTAATACTTGGACAATGCGCCCAGCACCGGCGTGCGCGCGGTTTCGGCATGTTCCGGGCGCGGAATGCGCGCACCGCCAAACAGCACGATGGTCGATTTGATGCCGCGCTCATCCAGAATCATCTGGGGCTTCAGCAGCTCCAGTTGCAGGCGCACCGGGCGCAATTCCTCGCGCATCAGGAAATCGGTATCGGTGAAGGCCAGCCGATAGGCGGGCGCCCGGGTTTGCGGCGTGTCGGGGATGCGATGGGTGGCGGCCACATCCTGCACACTGTCGCGGAACGGGTGGCTGCGGGTGTCGTCGGTCATCGGTCCTCCTGTCGGCGTTGCGCGGGCCTGCCGCCACGTCTATAGCTTTGCCCGATTGATCGCCATAGGGAAGGGAACGCCCATGTCCAACGCCGCCTTGGAAACCGCCATCGAAGCCGCGTGGGAAGCGCGCGACTCCATCACCCCGGCCACCAAGGGCGAGACCCGCGATGCCATCGAGGCCACGCTGGAGGCGCTTGGCGCAGGCAGCTTGCGCGTGGCGGAAAAGCGCGGTGCCGATTGGCATGTGAACCAATGGGCCAAGAAGGCGGTGCTGCTGGGCTTCCGCCTGAAGGATATGGAGCTGCAATCCGGCGGCCCGCAGGGGTCGAGCTGGTGGGACAAGGTTGACAGCAAGTTTGCAGGCTGGGGCGAGGGCGAGTTCCGCGCGGCCGGCTTCCGCGCCGTGCCGAATTGCATCGTACGCAAATCGGCCTTCATCGCCAAGGGCGTGGTGCTGATGCCCAGCTTCGTGAACCTTGGCGCCTATGTCGATGAGGGCAGCATGGTCGATACCTGGGCCACCGTCGGCTCCTGCGCGCAGATCGGCAAGAACGTGCATCTGTCGGGCGGCGTCGGCATCGGCGGCGTGCTGGAGCCGATGCAGGCAGGCCCGACCATCATCGAGGATAACTGCTTTATCGGCGCGCGCTCCGAGGTGGTGGAAGGCTGCATCGTGCGCGAAGGCTCGGTTCTGGGCATGGGCGTGTTCATCGGCAAATCCACCAAGATCGTGGATCGCGAGACCGGCGCCGTGACCTATGGCGAGGTTCCGGCGGGGTCGGTTGTGGTGGCCGGGTCGATGCCGTCGAAGAACGGGATCAACCTTTATTGCGCGGTGATCGTGAAAAAGGTGGATGCGCAGACCCGGTCGAAAACCTCGATCAATGAATTGCTGCGCGATTAATCTGTGTTAACAGAACGGGCGTTTACATTGAATGTGAACGCCCGTTTTATATTCCGATATGCCTTTGGAATGGCTCGGGGCCGATGCCTTGGGCGGGCAGGGTTTCGACGATCTGACCCTGCGCCATGAAGGCGATGGTATCGGCAATCGACAGCACTGCCTCTACCCGTTGCTCCACCAGAATGATGGCAACGCCTTCGGCTTTCAGGGTCGTCACACTGTCGCGGATCAGCTGGATCATCGAGGGTTGCAGCCCCTCGGTCGGTTCGTCCAGCAGCAGCACCGCAGGTTCAAGGCACAGCGCGCGGGCCAAAGCCAGCATCTGCTGTTCGCCCCCCGAAAGGGTTCCGGCTTGCTGGTTCAGCCGTTCGCGCAAGCGGGGAAACAGTGTCAGCACGCGCTCCAGCGTGGCGGCGGATTTGCCGCGCGTCATCAGGCCGACTTGCAGGTTTTCGGCCACGGTCAGCGGCCCGAACAAGCGTCGGCCCTGCGGCACATAGCCGAGGCCATGGCCCGGCACCTCATGCGCGGGCAGGCGATGCAGCGGCGTCTGGTTCAGGAAAATGCTGCCCGAAAGCTGCGTGGTCTGCCCCATGATGCTGCGCAGCAAGCTGGTTTTGCCCGCGCCATTGCGGCCCATCACGCAGGTGACGCGCCCCGGCTCAGCGATCAGGTTCACCTCGCGCAGCACGGTCACCGCGCCATATCCGGCGGTCAGGCCTTCAATCCGCAACATGGTCTGCCCCCAGATAAGCGGCCTGCACGGCGGCATTGGCGCGGATCTCCTCGGGGCTGCCCGAGGCCAGCACCTGACCCATGTTCAGCACGGTGATCCGCTGCGCCAAAGCCATGACCACCTCCATATTATGCTCGATCAGCAAGACGGTGGTGTCTTGCAAGCCACGGATCAGGCTGATGAAATCGGCTATCTCCCCTGCCGCAAGGCCCTGTGTCGGCTCATCGAGGATCAAGAGCTTTGGCTGCAAGGCCAGCCCCATGCCCAGCTCCAGCAGGCGCTGATGGCCATAGGACAGCTGCCCGGCCTCGGCTTGCAAATGGCCCCCTAGGCCCACGCGATCCGCCGCCGCCTGCACCGCTTGGCGCAGGTCGCGCGGGCGGCTGCGTTGCACGGCCAGCGCCAGATTGTCAAAGACCGAAAGCCCGGCATAGATCGAGGTGATCTGAAACGTATAGGCGATGCCGCGCGCG
>NZ_JAEULU010000062.1 GCF_016792925.1 Gemmobacter sp. | reverse complement strand
GATAGGCACATGGCCCCCCAAGACCCGACCCCGAAACGGCCCGACCCCGACGCGCTTCTGGCCCTGACCAGAGCCGACAGGCCGGGCCGTCTGAAGATTTTCCTGGGGGCCGCGCCGGGGGTGGGCAAGACCTATGCCATGCTCTCGGCGGCACAACGGCTGAAATCCGAGGGCCACCCCCCGGTTCTGGGCCTGATCGAGACCCATGGCCGCAAGGAGACCATGGCCCTGACCGAGGGCCTTGAAATGCTCCCGCGGCGCCAGATCGCCTATCGCGGTCAGATGCTGGAGGAATTCGATCTCGATCTGGCGCTGGCGCAGCGCCCGGCGCTTTTGATCGTCGACGAGCTGGCGCATAGCAATGCCGAGGGCAGCCGCCACCCAAAGCGCTGGCAGGATGTGCAGGAGTTGCTGGATGCAGGCATTGATGTCTGGACGGCGTTGAACATCCAGCACCTCGAAAGCCTCGCCGATGTCGTGGCGCAAATCACCGGAGTTCAGGTGCGCGAGACGGTGCCGGATGCCGTTCTGCAAAAGGCGCAGGATGTGGTTCTGGTGGACATTCCGCCCGACGAGCTGATCGCAAGGCTGCGGGCGGGCAAGATTTACCTGCCACAGACGGCGCGGCGGGCGACCGAGAATTTCTTCACCCCCGGCAACCTGACCGCCCTGCGCGAGCTTGCGCTGCGCCGCACCGCCGACCGGGTGGAGGATCAGATGACGCAGATCCTGCGCCAGAAGGCGATCGAAGGGCCTTGGGGCGCCTCGGAGCGGCTTCTGGTCTGCATCGGCCCGGATGGCGCGGGCGAGCGGCTGGTGCGGCTGGCGGCACGGCAAGCGGCCTCGCTGAACGCAAGCTGGATCGCCGTTTCGCTGGCGCAGCCGGGGCGGGCGGGGCCGGGTGTCGCCGAGGCGCTGGCGCTGGCCGAAAGTCTCGGGGGCGAGACTCTGCGGATGACCAGCACGGATTTCGTGACCGATCTTTTGCGACTGGCCCGGCGCGAGAATGTCAGCCAGATCCTTCTGGGCCAAAGGCGCAGGCGCCGGTCGCTGGCCCGCGCGCTGCTGGCCCAGGCCGACGAGATCCCGGTGACGGTCGTGCCGCTTGCGGAGCCACCACGGGGCTGGGCCTTCGGGTCGTGGCTCGGCCCGGGCCTGACCGGCGATGTCAGTCTGGCCCTGCTCGCGACCAGCCTTGGCGTCGCGGCGGGCCTCGGCCTTGCCGCCGTCATGGAGCTTCCAAACCTGTCGATGCTGTTCCTCCTCGGGGTTCTCGCGGCCTCTGTGCTGCGCGGCACGCGGGCGGCGGTTCTGGCGGCGGCCTGCGCCTTTCTGGCCTACAACTTCTTTTTCATTGATCCGGTTCACACGCTGACCATTGCCAAACCGCATGAGCTTTTTGCGCTTCTGATCTTTCTGGCCGTGGCCACGCTCACCGGGTCGCTGACCGGGCAGATCCGCGCCCAGGCGCGGGCGGCGCTGGCCCAGACCCGCGCCATCGAATCCCAGGCGGGGTTTTCGCGGAAACTCGCGGTCGCCTCGACCGAGGAGGACGTGCTTTGGGCGACGGTCGCGCAAGTCCATGCGCTGACGGGGGCGCATGCGATCCTGTTGCTGCCCGATGGCGCTGAGTTGCCGGCCCGCGCCGCCTGGCCACCGGACGAGCTGGCCGACCCGGCCGATCTGACGGCCGCCCGCTGGGCTTTGGAGAGATCGGAAATCGCAGGCTGGCGGACCGGGACGCTGCCGAACCTCCGCTGGCGCTTTCATCCGCTGAAAACCCCAAGTCGGGTTGTCGCGGTGCTTGGCATCAAGCCGCAAGACCCGCTGTCGCCCGAGGATGAGACCCAGCTGGCGGCCACCATCGAACAGGCGGCGCTGGCGCTTGACCGCGCGCTGCTTGTGCATGAGGCGGTCAAGGCCGCAGCCCTTCAGGAGAACGAGAATATCCGCGACGCGCTGCTGGCATCGCTCAGCCATGACCTGCGCACGCCCCTCGCGGCGATCCTTGGCTCGGTGACGACATTGCAGGCGCGGGGGGCGCTGTCGGAGGGTCAAAGACATGACCTCTTGCAGACCATCGGACAAGAGGCCGGGCGTCTGAACCGCTTTGTCGGCAATCTGATGGAAATGAGCCGGATCGAATCCGGTGCAGTCAAGATGCGGCGCGACTGGGTGGATGTGGGCGATGCGATCCGCGAGGCGGTCGAGCGCTGCGCGCAGACCCATCCGGGGCAGGTGACCCGGATCAGCCTTGCCCCCGATCTGCGGTTCGTGCGCGGCGATCAGGATCTGCTGGGTCAGGTCATGTTCAACCTGGCCGACAACGCCCATAAATATGCCGAAGGTGGAGAGGTGGCGATCCACGCCCGCAATCTGGGGGATCAGGTGATGATCAGTGTGACCGACGAAGGGCCGGGGATAAAACCCGCCGATCTTGAACGCGTGTTCGAGAAATTCTACCGGGCGGGCGGAACGGATCGGCGCAAGCCTGGAACAGGGCTGGGCCTCTCGATCTGCCGCGGTCTGGTGCAGGCCATGGGTGGCACGATCCATGCCGAAAGCCCCGCCGTGCGGCGGCGTGGCACGCGGATGGTGGTGCGTCTGCCCGCCGCAGAACTGCCGGTCGAGGAAGGCTGATGTCCCTGATCCTGATCGTCGATGACGACCCGCAGATCCAGACCATGCTTCGCATCGGGCTGGAGAGTGCGGGCCACCAGACCCGACCCGCCCTGACCGGCGCCGAGGCCCTGCGGCTGGCCGCCCTGATCGCCCCGGATGCCATCCTCCTTGACCTCGGCCTGCCCGATCGCGATGGCAAAGAGGTTCTGGCGGATCTGCGCGCCTTTTCCCAGGTTCCGGTCATCGTCCTGTCGGCGCGGGACCGCGAGGCCGAGAAGGTGGCGGCGCTTGACCTCGGCGCCGATGATTATCTGGAAAAGCCCTTTGGCATCGCCGAGCTGCAAGCGCGGCTGCGCACGGCCGCCCGCCATGCGGCCCGTGGCCGGGGCGAGGTGCAGCGCGTCGAGATCGGCGATCTGGTCATCGACCTCGACAAGCGGCTGGTGACCCGGGGCGGCGAGGCGCTGCGCCTGACGCCCAAGGAATACAACCTGCTGGCGGTGCTGGCGCGCAACCTGGGCCGTGTGGTCACCCACCGTCAGATTTTGACGGCGGTCTGGGGTCCGGCGCATCAGGACGATACGCAATATCTGCGTGTCTTCATCGGTCAGCTGCGCGCCAAGATCGAGCCAGACCCCAGCAACCCCACGATCCTGCGCACCGAGCCGGGGGCGGGATACCGCATGTCCGAACCCTGAGCCGCGG
>NZ_JAEULU010000059.1 GCF_016792925.1 Gemmobacter sp. | reverse complement strand
GATGCTGTGCATATCCGAGGTGTCGAGCGCGTCGGAATATTTGGCATTCACCTCCTCTTGCCCGGCATCGGCCTCGCCCTTGGAACATTCGATCGGGATGCCCGCGCCCCAGAGGTGGTTGCGGATGTCGCGCATGATCGGTTCATCGGCGGAGGTGCCCCAGATCGAGTAATCGACATTGTGCCGCGCCTTGGGGGTGGGCAGGGGGTGGCCGCGGTCGAACAGCTCGGAAAAGCTCTCGTCGAACAGGAAGAATTCCAGCTCGGTCGCCATCATGGCGTCAAAGCCCATGGCGCGGGCGCGTTCGACCTGACGTTTCAGGATGGCGCGGGGCGAATGCGGCACGGGCTGGTGGGTGTGGTGATCCAGCACATCGCACAGCACCATGGCGGTGCCGGGCGCCCAGGGCAGGCGGCGCAGGGTCGAGAGATCGGGCTTCATGACGTAATCGCCGTAACCCGCCGCCCAGGAAGTGCTTTCGTAACCGGGGACGGTGTGCATCTCCATATCGGTGGCAAGCAGGTAGTTGCAGCAATGGGTCTCGTCATGGGCGCCGTCGATGAAATGCTGCGCGACAAAGCGCTTGCCCATCAGGCGGCCTTGCATGTCAACAAGGCAGACGGCGACGGTGTCGATCTCGCCGCTGGCGACGGCGGCTTTCAGGGTGTCGAAGGTGAGATTGGCGGGCATGGGGGCCTCTGGTCTGGAAAAGGGAAGGGGGTTCAGGCGCGCAGGAGGGCGCAGCCGCCGCCAAATTCGGGCTTGCGGGGCCAGCAGGCGGGGCGCGTGCAGGCGGGATGCTGAACCGGGGTCATCCTTTTTCTCCCTTCGGCCAAGCTGGCCGGAATTTGATCATATCTTGAGGGGTCGAGCCGTGCAAGGACGGCTCGACCGGAGGGGCGATCAGGCGCGGTAGGTCAGTAGCGGTAGGGTGGGCCTGCCTTCACCATGGTCTCGTTATAGGTCTTGATGATCTGCACCACCTTGGCTTTCACTTCGCTTTCGGCGGCAATCTCGTCCCAGAAGGTGACGGCGGCGTCTTCGACCGTTTTCCATTCCTCGGCGGGGATGGTGGTCAGTTTCAGCTTGCCGCCATTGATGCGCAGATCGGCCTCGCCCGCCCAATACCAGTGCTGGCGGTGGTAGTGCGATTGCTCGAAACAGACCTCCAGCAGCTTTTGCAGATGCGGCGGCAGGGCATTCCAGCGCTCCATATTGGCGAAGAAATGGCCGATCCAGGCGCCGGAAATGTTGTTCGTCAGGAAGTAATTGGTCACGTTGGACCAGCCGACGGTATAGACCTCGGTGATGCCCGACCATGCGATGCCGTCCAGCTCGCCGGTCTGCATCGCCACTTCGATGTCTTCCCAGGGCAGGGTGACCGGCACCACGCCGAATTGCGACAGGAAGCGCCCGGCGGTGGGGAAGGTGAACACCCGCTTGCCCTCAAGGTCTTTCAGGCTGTTGATCGGATCTTTGGTCGAGAAATGGCAGGGATCCCACGACCCGGCGGAGATGTGTTTCACCCCCACGGCGGCGTATTCGTCTTCCCAGATCTTCTTCAGCCCGTATTTGTTGAACAGCGCCGGCACATCCAGCGAATAGCGCAGGCCGAGCGGGAAATAGCCGCCGAACACCGTGACCTCGGTGGGCGAGGCCATGCTGTCATCATCGGATTGCACGCAATCAATGGTGCCGGCTTGCAGGGCCTGGAACAGCTCGCCGGTGGGGACGATCTGATCGGCATAATACAGCTCGATCTCCATCTGCCCCTGGGCGATCTGGTTGAAGGCCTCGATGG
>NZ_JAEULU010000042.1 GCF_016792925.1 Gemmobacter sp. | reverse complement strand
CAGGTCTTCGCCCTCATCCGCCCCCAGATTTTCCACATAGATGAAGCGCTTGCAGGCCTGCCGGAACGCCTCGGGGGTTTTCTTCTCGCCGATGCCGTAAACATCCAGACCCTGCTCGCGGATGCGCGCGGCCAGCCGGGTGAAATCGCTGTCGGAACTGACCAGCACAAAGCCGTCAAACAGCCCCGAATGCAGGAAATCCATCGCCGAGATCACAAGGCCGATATCCGAGGCATTCTTGCCCTTGGTATTGGAAAACTGCTGATCCGCCACCAGACCGAGGCTCGCCACCTTCTTGGCCCAGCCGCCCAAGCGCTGCGCCGACCAGTCGCCATAGATGCGGCGCACCGAGGCCTCGCCCAGGCTGGCGATTTCCTCGAAAATCGCGACGGCATAGCCCGAGGGCACATTGTCGGCGTCGATCAACACACAAAGTCTGGGGGCGCGGGCTTCGGGCATGGCATCCTCTTGTTGTTCTTGGCGGCCATTGTCACAGGTCGGGCGGCGCTTTGCAAAGCCGTTTTGCCGCGCTTGCGTCGCGAACAGGCGGGCAGTCGCCGGCGCAGGGCGCCACAAAGGCGCAGGCAACAGGGAAATGCGATGCAAAGCGGACGCGGCAGCCTTCTGGGCGTGGGGCTGATGATCGGGGCGATGGCAGTGCTGCCGTTTCTGGATGTGGTGGCCAAGACGCTGGGCGAGATGGGCGTGCCGGTCTTGCAGATCGTCTGGGCGCGCATGGCCTTTGGCGCGGTGCTGACCGCGCCTCTCGCGCTGCGGGCGGCCGGGCCGCGCGGCCTGTGGCCCGAGCGGGCGGGCATCCACTCGCTGCGGGCAGTGCTGCTGATCCTCGCCACCTTCCTGTTCTTTGCGGCGCTGAAATTTCTGCCGATCGCCGATGCCCTGGCGGTGTTCTTCGTGCAACCCCTTGTGGTGACAGCGCTTTCGCCGCTGATCCTGCGCGAGCATGTGGGGCCGCGCCGCTGGGCTGCCGTGGCCGTGGGGTTCATCGGCACGCTCATCATCATCCGCCCCGGCTTGCAGGCCTTCAACCCCGGCACGGCGCTGGCCTTTGGCGCGGGCTGTGCGCTGGCGCTGTATTTCCTGCTGACGCGGCGGATTGCCGGGCGCGATGCGGCGATGGTCACCACCTTCCGCACCTCGCTTCTGGGCACGCTGATCGTCTCGGCGCTGGTCTGGCTGGTGTGGCAGCCCCCCACGCCCGAGCAATGGGCGCTGTTCGGCGCACTTGGGCTGATCTCCACGCTGGGCCACGGGCTGATCGTCATGGCCTATGATCATGCCGAAGCCAGCCTGCTGGCCCCGCTGGCCTATACCGAGATGATCATGGCGGTGGCCGTGGGCTGGTGGTTCTTTGGCGATTTCCCCGATCTCTGGACCTTTGCAGGCGTCGCCGTGCTGATCGCCTGCGCGCTCTATATCTCGGCGCGGGAACGGGCGCGCAGCGCAGGCTGAGCCCTTGGCAAGCCGCGCCGCGCCGCCTATATCTGCACCACCGAAGACGACTTCGGGGATTTCAGACCACGCGGGACGGCCCGCCCCCTGACAGGACGCGTCAGATGCGGAGCTTCGCCGACCGTGTGCGCCATGCGCTGTGCTTTGAAATTCTGGGGGTGCTGCTGATCACCCCGCTGGCAGCCTTGGTGCTGCATCACCCTCTGGATCAGATCGGCATGGTGGCGGCGGGCAGTGCGCTGATCGCGATGCTGTGGACCGGCGTTTACAACTGGCTGTTCGATCTGGCCCTGCACCGGCTGCGCGGCAGCACGCAAAAGGGCTGGGGCGCGCGGGTGCTGCATGCGGTGCTGTTCGAGGCGGGGCTGCTGATCGTGCTGGCCCCCTTCATCGCCTGGGTGCTGGGCGTCAGCCTGTGGCAGGCCGTGCTGCTCGATATCGGCTTTGCGCTGTTCTATATGGTCTATGCCTTCGCCTTCAACTGGGCTTGGGACCGGCTGTTCCCGCTGCCGGAATGGGCCGAGGATCAGGCGATCAAGGGCAAGGCCTGAGCCGTCAGCACCGCCAGCGCCGCACCGGGCGCGATGCCCAGCAACAGCCCGCGCTGGCCCGCATTGATCCAGACCTTCGGCGCGGCGCAGGCCGCAGCCTCCAGCGCCGTGGGCACGGCCCGCTTTTGCCCGAAGGGAGAAATGCCGCCCACACGATAGCCTGTCAGCTTTTCGGCCTTGGCGGGCGGCATCATCGCCGCCGCCTTGCCGCCAAAGCCCGCCGCGACCCGCTTCATCGACAGCTGCCGGTCGGCGGGGATGACGCAGCAGGCGGGCTTGCCATCGACCTCGACCATCAGGGTCTTGAGCATCAGCGCCGGATCAATCCCAAGTGCCATCGCCGCCTGCATCCCCACCGCCTCGGCGCCGGGATCATAGTCATAGGGATGCAGCGTCACCGCCACACCCTGAGCCGCCAGAAATCTCAAGGCTTGGGTTGATGCCATGGCTCACCGCCTCCGTCAAAGAATAGGGGGCGCTCGCGCCCCCTCTGGGCCTTTGGCCCATTCACCTCAAGGGGGGGCGGACCGCGCCCGCCCGGCCATGAGGATATTTGCACCAAGGTGAAAGCGGCCCTTTCAGAGTAAGCCTTCCCCTTCAACCTGATCCAAATATCCCGGGGGGTGCGGGGGGCTGGCCCCCCGCTGCTGTGGGTCAATACACCACCACGGCGCGGATGCTTTCGCCCTTGTGCATCAACTCGAACCCTTCATTGATGCGCTCCAGCGGCAGGGTGTGGGTGATCATGCTGTCGATCTCCACCTTGCCATCCATATACCAGTCCACGATTTTCGGCACATCCGTGCGCCCGCGCGCGCCGCCGAAGGCGGTGCCTTTCCACACCCGGCCCGTCA
>NZ_JAEULU010000256.1 GCF_016792925.1 Gemmobacter sp. | reverse complement strand
CGGACCGAGGCCAGCCCCCTTTTTGTAGATGCCTGCAAACAGGGGCACGATGGTGCACGAGCACACCGCCAGCAGCGAACCTGCAGCCGCTGCAGCTGGATAGGACACTCTGTATGGCGCATCGTGGCCGAGCCACCGCGTGATGCTGGGCTTGGGGATCAGCGCGGCCATGGCGCCAGCGATGAAGAACGCCGGAACCAGGCAAAGCAACACATGTGCTGCCAAGTACGCAGCCAGGTTCCCGGCGCCGCTGCTCATCAGATGCAGAAATGTATCCACCGGTTCTTCAATCAGATCAAATGACTCGAGATTTGCGTAGGAACCCAGCGCCACGAAGCGCTGACATTGACTGCGGTGAAGACCCGCCCAAGGCACTGACGGACCGGACGGCTCCGATCCTTATCGATCACCACCGCTATGCGCATGGAATGCGAGGGGCAGCTCAACTGGGCATGAACCCAGCGCAATCATCAAGGCACTCCGCGGACGGTGCAGAACCAATCAGCGGTTGTGGCGCTCAGGGCTTCAGACCAGCACACCCATCGCGGCGTGGCTGCGGGGGCAACTGGGTACCCTGCGCCTTGGCCCGCGCTGCCATTTGCTCGTGCTGCTGCGCCATGTACGTCTTGCATTCGTCGTAGTTCGTCATCGAGCGCATCTTCGCCTGGTGCTGACTGCGTTCGTCCGGTGTCATGAGCGACCAGCCAGGCGAATAGTCGGGCCCCGCCATGCCGCCGCGCCCGCGGCCCATTCCGGGACCGCCACCCATGCCCGGCCCGCTGGCGGGCATTCCGACGCCCGGCCCTCCCGGGCCTGGACCCTTACCCGGCGCCGAAGCGGGCTGGGCCATCGAGACCCCGACTGCTGCCGCAATACACAAGACCAGTACCCCACGTGCTGCGATCTTCATGATTGCTCCTCAGTGAACAGCAACACAATGTAGGCCCGCCAAGCTGCTGCAGCTTGCGCACGGTCAATCGCGCTGCAGCATCTCTGACGGGCGCAGTGGTGTTTGGTCGCTGCGCAGGTTGGCACACGTCGCCTCTTGCGCGGCTTAGCCGCCGCAAGCCGGTCAATCGACGGGCGGCAAGCAAGATCGCCGCATGGCTAGATCGCCTTGAAGCTCGAGATGTCGTAGGCGGTGGAGGCCTAGCCGTGTCGATGAAGGCGCGTAGCGACAAGTTGTCTTCGTTGAGCCCAGCAGGCGTAGGCAAGTTCTGAAACCATGCATCCAGTACTTGACGGCAGCTTTCGACTGCACCCGTCCCCGCCAGCGTCCGCATGCCGGCGCACGAAGCGGCAATCCTGACTTGAGACCATGATGCTCGGGTTAGGGCGGGCCGCCCCCAACTCAGTCAGCGACACTGTTAATGCGGCAGAAATCGCAGTCATCGACTTTGTTCTGCAGTCAGCAACTCTGTTTGCGGTAACTGACATTTTTTCCGGCGCACACAGTAGTCCTGACCGCACCAATCAAAGTCCGTCGGAACCGCGTTAATAAAATCAATGGCTTAGCTATTAATCCGGCAACATGAAGTCTTCAGGCTGCGTACTTGACGATCGGGTCTTGGAAGTAGGCCCGAACGCGGTCGCGATTGGCGACGATGAACTGCATGTGCTCGTTGGCGGCGGCACGCAGCTTGGCCTTCGTGCGCACCGGCACCTTCGAGCCGATGGCGTGCTTCAAGTCGGCGTTGAGCCGCTCGTCGGGGTTGAGCTCGGGGCTGTAGCTGGGCAGGAAGAACGCCTCGATGTCGGCCTGGTGCTCGGCCAGCCAGGCTTTGACGGGCTTGCAGTGATGCACGCCCAGGTTGTCCAGGATCAGGAAGACCTTCTTGCGCCGGCGCCGGCCATCGCGCCGCAGCGCGTCCAGGAACTCGATGAGCCGCTCGTGGTTGAAGGCGCCGTCGATGATCATCCAGTTGGCCCGGCCCTGGTTGGTGACGGTGGAGATCATCGACAGCTTCTCGCGCGTGCCGCCCACGGCCATGGTCACCGGCGTCTTGCCACGAGGCGCGTAGCTGCGGCCGCGCACATCGGTGTTGATCAGCGCCGTCTCGTCGCCCCAGTGGATCTCGCCGCCCTCGGCCTTGGCACGCTGTTCGATCGCCGGGTACTCGTGATTGAGCCACTGCTTGACCGCCTCGGGGCGCTGCTCGTAGGCGCGCTTGATCGGCTTTTGCGGCGTGAAGCCCCAGCGGCGCAGGTACTCGCCGGTGGCGCGGATCGACAACCGCCCGCCGAACTCGCGTTCGATGTACTGCATCACCGCACCCCTCGTCCACAGCGC
>NZ_JAEULU010000030.1 GCF_016792925.1 Gemmobacter sp. | reverse complement strand
AAGTGCCGCCGCCGCGCCCCGCCGCCATTGCCGCGCTGGCCGCCTCCAGCGCCAATGCGCCCGCCGCCGAAGTGCCCGCCGCCGAAACGCCCGCTGCGGCTCCCGCCGCCGATCCGCGCCTGCAAGGCTTCCGCCCGCGCCCGCGCCCCGAGGGCTTGCGCGTCCCCGGCGCCGATGATGCCGCGCTGGCGATCCCCGCCGAGCGCCGCATGACCAGCCTGCGCCCGCGCGCCCGCCCCGCCGCCCTGGCCGAGGAAGCCGCCGCCCGCGCTGCGCAACTCTCCCGTCAGGCCGCGCAGGACGAGGCCGCCCGCGCCGCTGCCGCCGCCGCTTCGCTTTCCGCCACCGCCGCCGCCCAGCCCGGCGCCGCGACGGTGCCGCAAGGTGAAGACCCCACCGCCGAGGCGATTGCCGCCGCCGCTTCCTCTGCCGCCATCGCGCCGCGCGCCGGTCCGATCAGCCCGCAGGCCGTGGCGATCTCGCGCAAGCCCCCCACCAAGCCGCGCGATTTCAACCGCCGGGTTCAGGCCGCCGTCGCCGCCGCCGCGGCCCCTGCCGCCCGCGCCAAACCGGCGCCCGAGGCCGAACCCGAAGAGCCGCAGCGCACCGCCCGCAGCGCCGAACCCGGCGAAGATGAGGAACCCGTGGCCCCCGCCGCCAAGGCGCCCAAAGTGCCCACCAAGGCCTCGGTCGCCAAGAATGCCACCTTTGCCAATGCCATCAATCTGGGCAAGACCAACCTGATCGGCGTCTATGGCACGCCCTCCAAGCGCTATGCGCTGATCCGGCTGGGCTCGGGCCAGTACAAGAAGGTCCGGGTGGGCGACCGGGTGGATGGCGGCACCGTGGCCGCGATCACCGAAAGCGAATTGCGCTACAAGAAGGGCGGGCGCATGGTGGCCCTCGCGATGCCGCGCGGCTGAGGCCAGGCCTGTCGACCCACGCGCCCGCAGGCGCATGCCCGAAATTTCACGCCCGCAATCTCACGCCTATTGTAACATTTGCCGAAAACTGTGACGCGGCGCCCGCCGCCGCCCGGTTGCGCCCGCCCGGCGCAGCGCCGATACTTGCGGCATGGAAAGCCTTCTGCTGCAAGCCACCTATTACCTCGCTGCCGCCGTCATCATCGTGCCCGTCACGGTGCGCCTCGGGCTGGGCTCGGTGCTGGGCTATCTGGCGGCGGGGCTGGTGCTGGGGCCCGCCCTGGGCCTTGCCGGACACGAAACCCATGATCTGCAACACTTTGCCGAATTTGGCGTGGTGGTCATGCTGTTCCTCATCGGGCTGGAGCTGCAACCCCGCACCCTGTGGGACATGCGCCACCGGCTGCTGGGCCTCGGCGGCATGCAGGTGGTGCTGACCGCCGGTCTGGTGGCCGCGATCCTGCTGGCGATCGGCGAGCCCTGGCGGGTGGCGCTGGTGCTGGGCCTGTTGTTCTCGCTGTCCTCCACCGCCATCGTCTTGCAGACCCTGACCGAAAAGGGCCTGCTGCGCAGCCCCGGCGGGCGCAGCGCCTTTGCGGTGCTGCTGTCGCAGGATATTGCCGTGGTGCCGATGCTGGCGCTGATCCCGCTGATGGCGGGGGGCGCCCGCGCACCCGCCGAAACCGCCGAGGGCGCGGCAGAGCCGCTGTTGTCGCTCGTGCAATCGCTGCCCGGTCTGGCAGTGACCGGCCTCACGCTGGGCATCGTCGCCGCCATCGTGCTGGCCGGGCATTTCTTCGCAGGGCCGGTGTTCCGCTTTGTCCATGCCGCCCGCCTGCCCGAGATCGGCACCTCCATCGCGCTGCTGATCGTGATCGGCATTGCCTTTCTGATGATGCTGGTGGGCCTTTCGCCCGCGCTTGGCACCTTCATTGCCGGGGTGGTGTTGGCCAACTCCGAATTCCGCCACCAGATCGAGGCCGATCTGAAACCCTTCAAGGGCATCCTGCTGGGCCTGTTCTTCATGACCGTCGGCATGAGCATCGACCTGCCGCTGCTGGCCGATCAGCCCCTGCGCATGCTGGGCCTGACCCTCACCCTGATCGCGGTGAAGGCGGCGGTGCTGTTCGGCCTCGCCACCGCCTTCCGCATGGCGGGGCGCGACCGCACGCTGTTTGCGCTGTCGCTGGCGCAGGGGGGCGAGTTCGGCTTCCTGATCGTCAGCTTCACCGTGGCGCAGAACCTGCTGCCCGAGGTGCAGGCGCAGCGCGCGTTGCTGGTCATCAGCCTGTCCATGCTGCTGACGCCCCTGCTGTTTGCGCTGCAAGGGCGGCTGGCGCAATGGCAGGCCCGCCGCGCCCCGGCGGCCCGCCCCGACGAGATCGACGAGAAAGGCCCGGTGCTGATCGCGGGCATTGGCCGCTTTGGTCAGGTGGTGAACCGGATGGCGCGCAGCGCGGGCCTGTCGACCGTGGTGCTGGATGCCGATGCGGCGGCGGTCGAACGCATGCGGCGCTTCGGCGTGAAGGGCTATTTCGGCGATCCCTCGCGCCCCGATCTGCTGCATGCGGCAGGGCTTGATACGGCGCAGGTGCTGGTGGTGGCGGTGGATGATCAGGCCAATGCGCTGCGCATCGTGGCCTTCGCCCGCAAGGCCCGCCCCGATCTGCATATCGTCGCCCGCGCCTATGACCGCACCCATGTTTACGAACTGTATCAGGCCGGGGCCGATGACATCGTGCGCGAGACCTTCGACAGCTCGATCCGCGCCGGGCGCTATGTGCTGGAAAACATGGGGTTGACGGAATACGAGGCCGCCAATCACGCCAAGACCTATTTCCGGGTGGACCGCGCCGCGATGCGCGATCTGGCGGCGCTGTGGCGGCCGGGCCAGCCGGTGCATCTCAACCCCGATTACATCGCCCGCGCCCGCCGTCTGGATGAAGACCTGCGCACCGCGTTGCTGGATGATACCGAGGAAGGCCTGCCCGCCGTGAAAGCGGCCGAGTAACCTCAGCCGCGCCGCGCGCCCCTGGCCCCCCAGGCGCCCGAGGCCCGGATGGCCGAGGAGGACAGATCGTTCAGCGGCACATCCGCCAAGAGCCAGGCGGGCGGGGCGCGATGGCCCAGATCGCCCGCCGCCCCCTCGCTTACCCGGTCCGTGGCGTAGACCCGCGCCGCGCGCCCCAGCCGCCCCTTCACCCCCCAGCCGGGCCGTGCCAGCACCCCCACCGGCACCATGCGCATGATGTCCTCCCACTGGTTCCAGCGGTGGAACTGCACCAGATTGTCGGCCCCCATCAGCCAGACAAAGCGCACCCCCGGATAGCGCGCCTTCAGGGCCCGGATCGTGTCGGCGGTGGCACGGGTGCGCAGCGGCACCTCCAGCGCGGTGATCGCCACCTTCGGATGCCGCATGATCGCCCGCGCCGCCGCCATCCGCGCGGCCAAAGGCGCCGGAGGCCGGGGCTTCAGCGGGTTGCCGGGGCTGACCAGCCACCACACCCGGTCGAGGCCAAAGCGCCGCAGGGCCTCGCGCGTGATATGCACATGCCCCTCATGCGCCGGATCGAACGAGCCGCCCAGAAGGCCAATGGTCATGCCGCGCGTCGCGATGGGAAAGCCCTGTTTCAAAAGCCCGTCTCACTGTCCTGCCTCTGCCGTCATGGCTACCCCAGCCAATCCGCCGGGCAAAGGCCAAAGCGCGGCCGAAAACGGCGTGAAACAGCCTTGTTTGACAACCCACGGCTGATTTATGGGGTGCCCAAACAACTATCTTGAGGTTCCTTGATGATTCGACTTGCTTTGAATGCCCCTTGGTATCTGTACGTCCTCGCCGCTTTGGGGCTGAGCTATCTGTCTTGGGACAATTATGCCGACTCTCGCGCCGAGGCCGAGGCCTTTGCCGCCGCACTCAGCCAACCCGCCCCCGAGGTCGTCGACCTCGCAACCGTCGCCCCCGGCACGCAAGACGGTCTGGCCCGTCCTGAGACAGGTGAAATTGCATTGACCGCCGTGATCGGAGAGGGCTACTGGTCTGTCTCGAAAACAGGCAAGGGGCTGGATTCCAAAGGTATCGTCGCCGAGATCTATGCCGATGATGCAGGCTTTGCCGCGAAAGAGCCGCGTGGGGTCGTGCTGTTTGACGACGAGGCCGAGTATGAGGCTTTCATGCAGGCTTCCGTGCAAGGCGCGACCGAAGCCGGGCATCCTCAGGTGACATTCTGGAGCCTGAACAATGGGTCTGACCTCCTGAAGACTCTGGCGATCTCTGCCGTGGAAAGCGAAGGGAAAAAATTGCCCTCGGACATGTTGATGCTGCGCCCCGAACTGGAAGACCGCGCCACTGTCATGGGCAAACTGGTGTCGCACCCCGATGATTTCTACATCGCACACCTCACGCTGGCGATTGCCGCGGCTGTCGTCGCGCTGATCAAATTCCTGGGCGCCCGCAAAAAGA
>NZ_JAEULU010000351.1 GCF_016792925.1 Gemmobacter sp. | reverse complement strand
CCACACCAGAAACAGCCGGAACGGATCAATCGTGCCGCTGTCCAGATCGTCATCGCCATATTTGCTGTCGTTGAAATGAAACCCGCCCAGCTTGCCCGCCCGGATCAACCGCGCCACGATCATCTCGATATTCACATTCGGCGCGTGATGCCCCAGATCGACCAGACATTGCGCCTTTGGCCCCAGCTCCTGCGCAATCATCAGGCTGGTGCCCCAATCCTGCACCACCGTCGAATAAAACGCCGGTTCATAGATCTTGTGTTCGCTGAACAGCCGCCAGCCCTCGGGCAGCCCGGCATAAATCGCCGTCATGCTCTCCAGATAGCGGTCGAACTGGCGGCTGAGCGAGGTCTGGCCGGGGAAGTTCGACCCGTCGCCAATCCACACCGTCAGCGCGGTCGAGCCGATCTCTCGGCCAATCTCGATACATTCCAGATTATGCTCCACCGCCTGCGCGCGGGTGGCGGCGGCGGTATGCGACAGCGAGCCGTATTTGTAGCTATGCGTCTGATCCGCCTGATCCTGAAAGGTGTTGGAGTTCATGGCATCAAAGCCCAACCCATGCTCCGCCGCCTTGGCCAGCAGATCCGCCGCCGGCGCCTTGTCCCACGGGATATGCAGCGAAACCTTCGGCGTGGCTTGCGTCAGGGCATGAATGACCCCGCAATCATCCAGCTTGTCAAAGATATGGCGCGGCTCCCCCTCGCCGGGAAAGCGCGCAAAGCGCGTGCCGCCGGTGCCGGTGCCCCAGCTGGGCACGGCCACGCCAAAGCCCATGGCGCGGGCGGTGATCGCCTCGATCTCCACGCCCCGGCGCGCCAGTTGCGCCCCAAGGGCCTCGTAATCCGCCGTCAAGGCGGCATGGCGGGCGGCGTTTTCGGCCTCGATCAGGGTCTTGTCCATCATGCTCACCGCGTGAAAGCCTGCACATTGCCCGCATCGACATTCAGGATATTCCCGGTCGATTTGGCCGAAAGGTCCGACGCAAAGAAATAGGCGCCTTCCGCAATATCCTCTGGCAGGACCGAGCGTTTCAACATGCTGCGCTGGCGATACATTTCTTCCAGCCCCTCCTTGTCCTTGCCATAGGTCGAGGCGCGCTGATCCAGCCATTCGCCCGACCAGATCTTGCTGCCCCGCAGCACCGCATCCGGGTTCACCACATTGACGCGAATCCCGGCCTCGGCGCCTTCCAGCGCAAGGCAGCGCGCCAGATGAATTTCCGCCGCCTTGGCGGTGCAATAGGCGCTGGCATTGGGCGAAGCGGCCAAGCCGTTTTTCGACGCCACAAACACCACCGATCCGCCAATCCCTTGCGTGCGGAAGCATTTGAACGCCTCGCGCGACACGAGGAAATAGCCGGTGGAGAGAATATCCATATTCTTGTTCCACAGCGCGAGGCTGGTTTCCTCGACCGGCGCCGAAGAGGCGATCCCGGCATTGGAGACCAGAATATCCACGCCGCCGAACTCCACCGCCGTCTCGGCATAGGCGGCGATCACCTGCGCCTCGTCGGTCACGTTCATCGCCACGCTGCGCACCAGATCGGCCCCGAACACGCGGGCCATGCCCGCCGCCACATCCGCCGCCGCCGCGCCATCAATATCGGCCAGCACCACGCAGGCGCCCTCTTTCAGAAAGCGTTCCGCCGTGGCCGAGCCAATGCCGCCCGCGCCGCCCGTCACCAAAGCCACCCGGCCCGCCAGCGCCTTGGGCTTGGGCATCCGTTGCAGCTTCGCTTCCTCCAGCAGCCAGTATTCGATGTCAAAGGCCTCCTGCTCGGGCAGGCCCTGATAGGTGGAAACCGCACTCGCGCCGCGCATCACATTGATCGCGTTCACATAAAACTCGCCCGAGACGCGGGCCGTCGCCTTGTCCAGCGCGAAGGTGATCATGCCCACGCCGGGCACCAGCCAGACCACCGCGTTGGGGTCGCGCAGCGCCGGGCTGTCAGGCTTTTTGCAGCGGTCGTAATAGGCCGCGTAATCGGCGCGATACGCCGCCGCTGCCTGCGCGAGGCCCGCAATCGTCGCCTCCAGATCAGGCTTGGCCGGATCAAACTGCACCAGCAGCGGACGAATTTTGGTGCGCAGGAAGTGATCGGGGCAAGAGGTGCCCATCGGTGCCAGCACCTCCAATTGTGCAGACCCCACAAATTCCAGCACTGCCGGGCTGTCGTCGAAATGCCCCACCTTGTGCCGGTCCTGCGAGATCAGCCCCCGAATCACCGGCATCAGCCGCGCCGCCACCGCCCGGCGTTCGTCAGCCGGAAGCGTGGGCCGCACCTGGCCGCCAAAAGCCGGCTTGCCCGCCATCCTGGCCTCCAGCCAGCTTGCCGCCTTGTTGATGATCTCCAGCGTGGTCAGATAGCACTCTTTCGCATCATCCGCCCAGGTGAACAGCCCGTGGCTCTCCAGCACCGCGCCGCGCATCTGCGGGT
>NZ_JAEULU010000242.1 GCF_016792925.1 Gemmobacter sp. | reverse complement strand
GCACATCGGCGGCGGCCCCGATGACGGTGACATCGGGGCCAAGGCCGAGGCCGGGCAGCCCGTCAACATGGTCCCAATGGTGATGGGTCAGCAGCACATGGCTGAGAGCCCAGCCGCGCGCGTCCAGCTCGGCCAGAATGGGCGCGGCCTCGGGCGCGTCGATCAGGGCGGTGGTGCCGCTGGCCGCGTCATGCACCAGAAAGGCGTAATTGTCTTTCAGGCAGGGGATGGTGACGAGTGACAGCATGGCGTTTCCCGGGCTTTCGGCTAATCTGCCCCTGAATGTGGGGCTGGGGCCGGGCGGGCGCAATGCATCTGGACGTGTTGGATTTGCGAAACTTCTATTACCGCACGCCTTTGGGGCGGGTGGCGCAGCGGGCGATCCGCGACCAGCTGGTGAGCATGTGGCAGCCTGGGCCGGGGCAGACCGTGGCGGGGTTCGGCTTTGCCGTGCCGCTGCTGCGCCCCTGGCTGGCCGAGGCGCGGCGGGTCATTGGCCTCATGCCCGGGCCGCAGGGCGTGATGCCCTGGCCCGCGGGCATGGAGAATGTGAGCGTGCTGTGCGAGGAGACCGACTGGCCGCTGGCCACCGGCTTTGTCGACCGGCTGGTGCTGATGCACGGGCTGGAGACCTCGGAGCAGCCCAGTGCCATTCTGGAAGAATGCCACCGGGTGCTGGGGCCGGGGGGGAAGGTGATGTTCGTGGTGCCCAACCGCTCGGGCCTTTGGGCGCGGGGGGACGGCACGCCTTTCGGCTTTGGCCGCCCCTATTCGCTGCGGCAGCTGGAGGCGCAGCTGCGCCGCCATGGCTTTACCCCCGAACGCCATGTTGCGGCGCTGTTCGCCCCGCCTTCGGGACGGCGGTTCTGGCTGCGCACCGCGCCCTTCTGGGAGCGCGCCGGGCGGCGCTTTGCCCCCTGGATGGCGGGCGGCGTGCTGATGGTCGAGGCCAGCAAGCAGGTCTATGCGCCGACGCGGGGCGGGCTGGGCGCGGTGGTGAAAAAGCCGCTGCGCGTGCTGGAGGGCATCGGGCAGGCCAGCCCGGAGCCGGCACTGAACCGGCTTGACCGCAACTGACCCGCAGCTGACCCGTCGAAGGGTCAGATGATGCGCACCTGCGTGCCGATCGGGGCCAGATCGAACAGCTCGGCGATCATCTCATTGTAAAGGCCGATGCAGCCATCCGAGGATTTGCGGCCGATCTTGCGGGTGTCATGGGTGCCATGGATGATATAGGCAGGCCAGCCCAGATACATGGCATGGGTGCCCAGCGGATTTTGCGGGCCGGGGCCGATGGGCTTCCAGTCGGGGAAGCGCTGCATCTGCGAGGGGGTCGGCGTCCAGCTCGGGCCGATTTTCTTGCGCACGATCTCGGTATAGCCGCGCTTGGTCAGCTCGTCCGACCGGGGCACCGAGGTGGGGAAAATGCGATAGATCGAGGCATCGGCATTCCAGAAATGCAGCGCGCGCGATCCGGTATCGGCGACGATGGCGCCTTTGGCCAGCGTGTCGAAATGATCCTGCCAGCGCTGCGCCACGAAGCCCGAGGTATTGGCGCGCACCGGCTCGGCGCGCAAAAGGCCGGGTGCCGCCAGCGTGCCAAGGCCTGCGGCAAGCCCCCCGGCCAGCCCGAGACGAAGGGCGCTGCGGCGGCTGTGAAGCGGGTGGGGGGGCTGTGGGGGCATCGGGCTCTCCTGATCCTGTTTGCCACACATATTGCGGAAGCGGAATGTAAGACGCAACCGGGGCGGGCGCCGGATGACGGGATGGTGAAGCGCCGTGATCGGGCCGATTCCCCCGCTTTGCAGCCGTCCTGACGGGTTTTGACGGGCATGGCGCAGGCCCTGCGCCAAAGGTCGCAAAAGGAATGGAATGTTTGCGTCCTACATGTGGAATTAAACGTCTGTTCACGGTTGCGGCATTGGGGCACGTCTGCTAGAGACGCCTCGGATTTGAGACGCATGGTCATCATGCGCCAACAATAGCCTCTTGCCTGTGCGGCGCTTGTCGCCTGACCGCGCAGAAAAGAGGCAAGCAGCGGAAGGGTTGTCGTGTCCGAAACAGCTTCGATCTCCTCCGGCATTGCCGCGCGCTACGCAACCGCCCTGTTCGATCTCGCCACCGAGACGAGCGGGCTTCAGGCACTGGAAGGGGATGTCGATGCGATCGACGCAGCCCTCCGGTCCTCTGCCGATCTGCGCGACCTGATCTCCTCGCCGCTTTACACGCGCGATGAGCAGGGCAATGCCATTGCGGCCATCGCCGCCAAGGCCGGTCTCTCGGCCCTGACCTCCAACACGCTGGCGCTGCTGGCGGCCAAGCGGCGCCTGTTCGTGCTGCCGCAGCTGCTGGCGGACCTGCGCGCCCGCATCGCGGCCGCCAAGGGCGAGGTGACCGCCGAGGTCATCGCCGCCACTGCGCTGTCGGCCGAGCAATCGGCCAAGCTGGCCGAAACGCTGAAAGCGCGCGTCGGCAAGGACGTGAAAGTGAATGTTGCCGTCGATGAAAGCCTCATCGGTGGTCTTGTCGTCAAGCTGGGCTCGACCATGATCGACACCTCGATCAAGTCGAAGCTCGCGGCTCTCCAGAATGCAATGAAAGAGGTTGGGTGATGGGAATCCAGGCTGCTGAGATCTCTGCGATCCTCAAGGAGCAGATCAAGAACTTCGGCAAAGACGCTGCGGTCGCCGAAGTTGGTCGTGTGCTGTCGGTTGGCGACGGTATTGCGCGCGTGCATGGTCTGGACAATGTCCAGGCCGGTGAAATGGTCGAATTCCCCGGTGGCATCCGCGGGATGGCGCTGAACCTCGAAGTCGACAATGTCGGCGTCGTGATCTTCGGTTCCGACCAGGACATCAAGGAAGGCGATACCGTCAAGCGCACCAAGTCCATCGTGGACGTGCCCGCCGGTGACGCCCTGCTGGGCCGCGTTGTGGACGGTCTGGGCAACCCGATCGACGGCAAGGGCCCCATCGCTGCCACCGAGCGTCGCATCGCCGACGTGAAGGCGCCCGGCATCATCCCGCGCAAATCGGTGCATGAGCCGATGGCAACCGGCCTCAAGGCCGTGGACGCGATGATCCCCGTTGGCCGTGGCCAGCGCGAACTGATCATCGGCGACCGTCAGACCGGCAAGACCGCCGTGGCGCTCGACACCATCCTGAACCAGAAATCCTACAATGAGGCTGCCGGCTCGGACGAGTCGAAGAAGCTGTATTGCATCTACGTCGCCGTCGGCCAGAAGCGTTCGACCGTGGCGCAGCTGGTGAAGAAGCTGGAAGAAACCGGCGCGATTGATTACACCATCGTCGTGGCCGCCACCGCCTCCGACCCGGCCCCGATGCAGTTCCTGGCCCCCTATGCCGCGACCGCGATGGCGGAATTCTTCCGCGACAATGGCCGTCACGCCCTGATCATCTATGATGACCTGTCGAAACAGGCCGTGTCCTATCGTCAGATGTCGCTGCTGCTGCGCCGCCCGCCGGGCCGTGAAGCCTATCCGGGCGACGTGTTCTACCTCCACTCGCGCCTGCTGGAGCGTTCGGCCAAGCTGAACGAAGATTTCGGCGCTGGCTCGCTGACCGCTCTGCCGATCATCGAAACCCAGGGCGGCGACGTGTCGGCCTTCATCCCGACCAACGTGATCTCGATCACCGACGGCCAGATCTTCCTGGAAACCGAACTGTTCTACCAGGGCATCCGCCCGGCCGTGAACACCGGTCTCTCGGTGTCGCGCGTGGGCTCCTCGGCCCAGACCAACTCGATGAAAACCGTGGCCGGCCCGGTGAAACTGTCGCTCGCCCAGTATCGCGAGATGGCCGCTTTCGCCCAGTTCGGTTCCGACCTCGACGCCTCGACCCAGGCCCTGCTGAACCGCGGCGCCCGTCTGACCGAGCTGATGAAGCAAGCGCAATACTCGCCGCTGACCAACGCGGAAATCGTCTGCGTGATCTATGCGGGCACCGCTGGCTTCCTCGACAAGGTGTCGGTGAAGGACGTGGGCCGCTTTGAAGCGGGCCTGCTGGCCTATCTGCGCGGCCAGCGCAAGGACATCCTGGACTGGATCACCAACAGCGATCCGAAGATCAAGGGTGCCGACGAGCAGAAGCTGAAAGACGCGATCGCCGATTTCGCCAAGACCTTCGCTTGAGCGGCCTGAGGGGAGCAGAGAATGCCCAGCCTTAAGGACCTCAAAAACCGGATCGGAAGCGTCAAGAACACGCGGAAGATCACGAAGGCCATGCAAATGGTGGCCGCGGCGAAACTGCGCCGCGCGCAAGAGGCCGCCGAGGCCGCACGCCCCTACGCTGACCGCATGAATGCGGTCATCGCCGGGCTGGCGGCATCGGTCGGCGGTTCGGATGGCGCGCCCCGGCTTCTGGCCGGGACGGGTGCCGACAAGGTGCATCTGCTGGTCGTCATGACCTCGGAGCGCGGCCTGTGCGGCGGTTTCAACACCACCATCGTGCGGCTTGTCCGCGCGAAGGCTGCCGAGTTGCTGGCCGCTGGCAAGACCGTCAAGATCCTGACGGTCGGCAAGAAGGGCCGGGAACAGCTGCGCCGTGACCTGGGCGAATATTTCGTCGGTCACGTCGACATGGCCGAAGTGAAGCGCGTGGGCTATGCCAATGCGCAAGACATCGCCCGCGAAATCTTTGCCCGCTTTGAAGCTGGCGAATTTGACGTGGCGACGATCTTCTTCAACCGCTTCCAGTCGGTCATCAGCCAGATCCCGACCGCCCAGCAGATCATCCCGGCCCAACCGGGAGAGGCCGCTGGTGCGACCGCGCTTTACGACTACGAGCCCAGCGAGGAGGCCATTCTGGCCGATCTGCTGCCGCGCGGTGTCGCGACGCAGATCTTCACCGCATTGCTGGAAAACGGGGCGTCTGAACAGGGTGCCCGGATGAGCGCGATGGATAACGCAACCCGCAACGCGGGCGACATGATCAACCGTCTGACGATCCAGTATAACCGGAGCCGTCAGGCCGCGATCACCAAAGAGCTTATCGAAATCATCTCGGGCGCCGAGGCGCTCTGACGACCCGAACGGAGAAATGACATGGCACAAGCAAAAGGCAAAGTGACGCAAGTCATCGGCGCCGTTGTGGACGTTCAGTTCGAAGGCGATCTGCCCGCGATTCTGAACGCCATCACCACCGACAACAATGGCAAGACCCTGGTCATGGAAGTGGCCCAGCACCTTGGTGAGAACACCGTGCGTGCGGTCGCCATGGACGCAACCGAAGGTCTGGTGCGCGGCGCAGCCGTCACCGATACCGGCGCCCCGATCTCGGTTCCGGTCGGCACCGCCACCCTCGGCCGCATCCTGAACGTCATCGGCGAACCCGTTGACGAAAAAGGCCCGGTCAACGCCACCACCACCCGCGCCATCCACGCCCCGGCCCCGGATTTCGCGCAGCAATCGACCGCGACCGAGATCCTCGTGACCGGCATCAAGGTCATCGACCTGCTGGCCCCCTATACCAAGGGCGGCAAGATCGGCCTGTTCGGCGGCGCCGGCGTGGGCAAGACCGTGTTGATCATGGAACTGATCAACAACATCGCCAAGGTCCACTCGGGCGTGTCCGTGTTCGCCGGTGTGGGCGAGCGGACCCGTGAGGGCAACGACCTCTATCACGAAATGATCGAATCCGGCGTTATCGACCTGGAAGACATGTCCAAGTCGAAAATCGCGCTGGTTTACGGTCAGATGAACGAGCCTCCGGGGGCCCGTATGCGGATCGCTCTGTCGGGTCTGACCCTGGCCGAACAGTTCCGCGACGAGACCGGCGCCGACGTGCTGTTCTTCGTGGACAACATCTTCCGCTTCACCCAGGCAGGTTCGGAAGTGTCGGCTCTGCTGGGCCGTATTCCTTCGGCCGTGGGCTACCAGCCGACGCTGGCAACCGACATGGGCGCGATGCAAGAACGCATCACCTCGACCAAGAACGGCTCGATCACCTCGGTGCAAGCCGTTTACGTTCCGGCCGACGACCTTACCGACCCGGCTCCGGCCACCTCCTTTGCCCACCTTGACGCCACGACCGTTCTGGACCGTGCGATCTCGGAAAAAGGCATCTACCCGGCTGTGGACCCGCTCGGCTCGACCTCGCGTCTGCTCGACCCGCTGATCATCGGCGAAGAGCATTACAAGGTCGCCACCGACGTGCAGAAAGTGCTGCAACGCTACAAGTCGCTGCAAGACATCATCGCCATCCTCGGGATGGACGAACTGTCGGAAGACGACAAGCTGGCCGTGGCCCGCGCCCGCAAGATCGAGCGCTTCCTGTCGCAGCCCTTCGACGTGGCAAAAGTCTTCACCGGCTCGGACGGTGTGCAGGTTCCGCTGGAAAAAACCATCGCTTCGTTCAAGGCTGTGGTTGCTGGCGAATATGACCACCTGCCGGAAGCCGCCTTCTACATGGTCGGCGACATCGAGGAAGTGAAAGCCAAGGCTGCCAAACTCTCCGCAGCTGCGGCGTAAGGGGGCATAAATGGCCAACACCCTGCAATTCGACCTGGTGTCGCCCGAACGGAAGCTCGCTTCCGTTCAGGCCACCGAGGTGCAGATCCCGGGGGCCGACGGCGACATGACGGCGATGGAGGGCCATGCGGCCACCATCACCACCCTGCGCCCCGGCATCCTGAAAGCGGTTTCCGCGCAAGGGACGCAGGCCTTCGCGGTGACCGGCGGTTTTGCCGAGATCACGGCCTCCGGCGTCACCGTTCTGGCCGAGCGCGCCATTCCGGTGGACGATCTTTCGGGCACCATTCTGGATGCCATGGTGCAGGAGGCCCGCGATCTGGCCGCCCTCGCCCCGGCAGAGATGAAGGATGCCGCCGAAAAGACCGTGCAGGACATTCTGGCGCTGCGCCACCACGCCGCGCATTGAAGCCCGGACAAGATGACGCTCAGGCCCCGGGAAATCGGGGCCTTTGCTATTGCGGTTTCCCCATTTTTGCCTGAAATTCAGGCGATTGTCGGCCATTACTCGGGCGCGGGACAGAGGGCGCATGAAGCGGATCAATACCAGCTCTTTCGGGATCGTGCAGGGCAGTCGGGTCATGTTCACCGATTTTGCCGATGGCGGCGCCATGTGGACAGGGCAGGGGCCGCGCGAAAGCCGGTTCATCGTGACCTTCAAGGAAGAGTTCCTCGACCCGCCGATGGTGATGGTGGGCATCTCGATGTGGGATATGGACCACAAGCATAATTCCCGCGCCGACATCACCGCCGATGCCATCACCGAGCGCGGCTTTCACATCGTATTCCGCACCTGGGGCGATACCCGTGTGGCCCGTATCCGGGCGGATTGGACGGCGATCGGCTCTGTCCGCAGCGAGGATGACTGGCAGCTTTATTGATCCGAATTTTCGCCGAAAGTTCGCAGGCATGAAAAAGGCCGCCCGAAGGCGGCCCCGGATTTTCGCCGAAAATCCGCAGCTTAGCTGCGCTGATAGATGCCTTCATAGATCGGCACCAGCGTGTCGGTCTCGAACAGCGACGAGACCGAGGTGCCGTGCCAGGTGTTCAGAATGGCTTGGGCAAACATCGGCGCCGTCGGCACGATGCGGATATTCGGGCAGGCCTTCACCGCTTCGGTCGGCTCGATGGAATCGGTGATCACCAGCGATTTCATCACCGAATTCTGCACCCGCTCCACCGCCGGGCCGGACAGCACGCCATGGGTGATATAGCTGTGCACCTCGGTCGCGCCTGCCTCGATCAGCGTCTCGGCGGCCTTGCACAGCGTTCCGGCGGTGTCACAAATGTCATCCACGATGATGCATTTCTTGCCGCGCACGTCGCCAATCACCGTCATGCCCGCCACTTCGCCCGCCTTCTCGCGGCGCTTGTCGACGATGGAAAGCGGTGCATTGATCCGCTTGGCGATGTCGCGGGCGCGGGCCACGCCGCCGACATCAGGCGAAACCACCATCACATCATCCATCTGGCCCTTGAAGTGATGTTCAATATCCAGGCTGAAGATCGGGCTGGCATAGAGGTTGTCGACCGGAATGTCGAAGAAGCCCTGAATTTGCGCGGCATGCAGGTCCAGCGTCAGGATGCGGTCGATGCCCGCCTCGGTCAGCAGATTGGCCACCAATTTGGCGCTGATCGGCGTGCGGGCCTTGGCGCGGCGATCCTGGCGGGCATAGCCGAAATAGGGGATCACGGCGGTGATGCGATCGGCGCTCGACCGGCGCAGCGCATCGGCAATGATCAGCAATTCCATGAGGTTGTCATTGGCCGGGCGCGAGGTCGGCTGGATGATATACATATCCTCGCCACGGACATTCTCGAACACTTCGACGAAAATCTCGCCGTCATTGAAGCGCTCGACACGGGCGTCGACCAGGCCGACCTGCATCCCCCGATGCATCGACATGCGCCGCGCGATGTTGTTGGCAAGGCTGCGGTTCGCATTGCCGGCGATGAGTTTCGGTTCGGTCATGGCAGCCATGTCTGTCGTCCTGTGATCCGTTGGGCCGTGGATTCGCGTGGATTCGCAACGCCCGGTCAGGCGTTGACACCGCTTACCACCCGGCTAGGGTCTCCGCAAACCGCGCAAAAGCAGGGGAGGGCGTCTGATGGCCCATATCGACTATTTTTTCTCGGCCGTGTCGCCATTTGTCTATCTGGCGGGGCAGCGGCTGGAGGCGGCGGCAGCTGAGGCCGGGGCCTCGATCAGCTACAAGCCGTTGGACCCGTCGCAGCTGTTTGCCCGCACCGGCGGGCAGGCGCTGGCCGAGCGGCACGCGAGCCGCAAGGCGTATCGCTTGCAGGAGCTGACGCGGCAATCGCGCAAGCTGGGGCTGGCGCTGAACCTGCAACCGGCCTTTTGGCCTGTGAATCCAGCGCCTTCGGCCTATGCGATCATCAGCGCGCAGGCGGCGGGGGGCGGCGATCTGGGCGCCTTGGTGCATGGTCTGGCGCGGGCGTGCTGGGCCGAGAACCGCAATATTGCCGATGATGAGGTGATCGCCGATTGTCTGGCGGCTGCCGGATTTGACCCCATGGTGGCGCAGCGCGGCATGCTGTCGGCGGCGGAAACCTATGGCGTCAATCTGGAGGAGGCGGTGAGCCGGGGTGCCTTTGGTGTGCCGTTCTATATCCTGGATGATGGGGCTTGCTTCTGGGGGCAAGACCATATCGAGGATTTGGGCCTGCATCTGGCTGGCAAGCTGTGAGCCAGCCAGCGCCACGCCGGGCCGCTCTGGCGCTGCATTGTTCGCTGGCGCATGGTGGGGCCTGGGCTGGTTTGGCGGCGGCTTTGCCGGAGCTGGATCTGGCCGCGCCGGACCTGCCGGGGCATGGGCGGGCGGCGGATCTGGCGCCGGGGCAGGATTTGCACGACGAGGCCTGCCGGGTCGCGCGGGCTGCGATGGGAGAGGGGCCGGTGCTGCTGATCGGGCACAGCTTTGGCGCCACGGTGGCGCTGCGGCTGGCGCTGGAGGCCCCGGAGCGGGTGCGGCAGCTGGTGCTGATCGAGCCTGTGTTGTTTTCCGCCGCGCGGGGAATGCCAGAATTTGACGCTTTCGCAGCGGGTTACGCGGCGGTCCACAGCGCCATGACGGCAGATTCCGCCAAGGCGGCGGCGCTGTTCCACAGCGTTTGGGGCCATGGCGATTTCGCGCGCCTGCCGCCTGCGCAGCGGGACTATATGGCGGCGCGGATGCCTTTGGTGGCGGCGCAAGACCCGGTTCTGGTGCAGGATCGCGCGCGGCTGGTGGCGCCGGGGCGTCTGGAAGCCCTTGATTTGCCAGTGCTTTTGCTGGAGGGCAGCGAAAGCCCGCCCATCGTGGCGGCGATCCAGTCGGCGCTGGCGGCGCGGTTGCCGCAAGCCCGCCGGGCGGTGGTGCCGGGGGCGGCGCATATGCTGCCGATCACCCATCCGCGCGAGGTGGCTGAGCTTATCCGCGCAAGCCTTGGAAAAGGTTGAGGAAAGCATCCACCTCGGCGGGCGTCGTGGACCAGCTTGTCACCAGCCGCGCCCCCTCCGTCCCCTCGGGCGCGGGCATGTCGTAAAACTGCGCCCCGGCGGCGCGCAGATGTGAGGAAATGCCTGCATCCCATTGGGGAAAAAGGATATTTGCCTGCACCGGGTAAGCAAGCCGCACCCCGCGCGCGACCAAACCCTGCGCCAGCCGCGCCGCCATGGCATTGGCATGGCTGGCCCAGTGCAACCAACGGTCTGCCTCCAGCATGGCGAGCATCTGGGCCGCGAGATAGCGCCCCTTGGACAGCAGATGCCCGCCGCGCTTGCGGCGAAAATCAAAGTTTTCCAAGAGGTTAGGGTTGAAAAACACCACGGCCTCGACCCCGAGCAGGCCGTTTTTGGTGCCCCCAAAAGACAGCACATCCACGCCCGCGCGCCAGCTGAGCGCGGCGGGGGTGGCGCCAGTGGCGGCGACCGCATTGCAGAAGCGCGCGCCGTCAAGATGCACGGACAGGCCAAAATCCTGAGCGATTTCAGCAAGTTCGGCGGTTTGGGCGGCAGTGTAGACCGTGCCGGCCTCGGTCACATTGGTCAGCGACAGCGCGCCGCGCTGCATGTTGTGCAGGCTTTGGCCCGTGGCCTCGACCGCGCGGCGCAAGCCCTGCGGGCTGATGCGGCCATCCGGGCCATCTACCCCTAACATACGGGAACCATGGGCAAAAAACTCGGGCGCGCCGCATTCGTCCACCAGGATATGCGCCTCGCGGGCGCAAAACACCGTGCCCCAAGGCGGGCACAGGCAGGCCAGAGCCAGCGCATTGGCGGCGGTGCCGGTGGTGACCAGACGCACCACGGCATCGGGATGGCCGAACAGGCGGCGGATGCGGGCCTGCACCTCCTCGGTCAGCGGGTCGGTGCCATAGCCGGAAGTGTAACCGGGCGTTTCGTTTGCCCCCTCCGACGGGGGCAAACTGTAACCGGCTATACAGTTTGCATTGGCGGCGGCGAGGGCCGCGAAAACCTCGGGCGGGCAACCGGCGGCATTGTCGGAGGTGAACCACATCACAGACCGCCTTCGACGATATAATCGTCCCAGTCCTCTTCGCTGACCTCATATTCAGGAACCGTCCAGCCGCGCACCGAGGCCCCGGCCTCATGCACCGAGTCGGGGTTGCCGGTGAGCAGCGGGTGCCAGTCGGGGATGGGGTGCCCGAAATGCAGCAGGCGGTAGGCGCAGGTTTGCGGCATCCAATAGGCGATCTCGGGCAGGCGGGCGGGGGTGAGCTGCACGCAATCGGGGACGAATTGCTTGCGGATCGGGTATTGGGTGCAGCGGCAGCTGTCGCCATCAAGCAGGCGGCAGGCGACGCGGGTGAACTCCACCTCGCCGGTGTCCTCATATTCGATCTTGTTCAGGCAGCATTTGCCGCAGCCGTCGCACAGCGCCTCCCATTCCTCGGGGGTCATCTTGGCGAGGGGGACGGTTTCCCAGAAGCGCGGGCGCATCAGGCCACCGCCAGAATCTGACGGGCGCGGCTGCAATCGGCCTCCATCTGGGTGATGAGGGCGGGGAGGCCGTCGAATTTCAGCTCGGGGCGCAGGTAATCGACGAGGGCGACCGAGAGATGGTGACCATAGAGGTCGCCCTTGAAATCAAACAGAAAGGTTTCAAGGTTCGGGGTGTTTTCGCCAAACATCGGGCGGACGCCGAGGCTGGCGGCGCCGCCATAGCTGCCGCGCTGCGGGCCGGTCAGCACATCGACCTTGACGGCATAGACGCCCAGCCGGGGCAGGTGCAGCCCGGCGACCGACATATTGGCGGTGGGGTAGCCCAGTTCGCGGCCGCGTTTCTCGCCATGGATCACGGCGCCCTCGATGCGGTGCAGGTGGCCGAGCATGGAGGCGGCGTCGCGCGGGCGGCCCTCGCTCAGCGCATTGCGGATGGCGGTGGAGGAGACCTCTTTGCCACCCGCGCGCAGGAGCGGCGCGATGGTGACGCCGAAACCGTGGTGCGCGCCAAGGGTTTGCAGGTCGGTGACGGTGCCGGTGCGGCCCTTGCCAAAGCAGAAATCGGCGCCGACGGTGACGTGGCGCACGCCAAGCCCTGCGGCCAGCACCTCGGCGGCGAAGGCCTCGGGCGTCAGCGCCGCCATTTGGGCGTCGAAGGGCAGTTGGTAGAGCCGGTCGACCCCGAGTTTGGCGAGGCGATTGGCGCGGGCTTCGGCATTCATCAGCCGGAAGGGCGGCGCGTCGGGGGCGAAAAACTCGCGCGGGTGGGGTTCAAAGGTGAGGACACCCAGGGGGCCGTGGGCTGCGGCGGCCTCGATCACCGAGCGGTGGCCGAGATGGACGCCATCGAAATTGCCCATGGCAACCGAGGCGCCCCGATCGGCCTGCGTCAGCCCCTGCCAATCTGAGATGATCTTCATGTGGCCCCGTGGCGAGGGCGCTGCCCTCAGTCGAACTTGCGGCTGGGCGCCAGAACCAGCGCCTCGCCCTTCAGGACCACGGTATTACCGACTGCGCAATGGGTTTCAAGGGTCACGCGGCGTTTGGCATGGTCGATGGCGGTGACCTTGACCTCGGCATAGACGGTATCGCCGGGGCGCACGGGGGCCATGAATTTCAGGCTTTGGCCGAGATAGACGGTGCCATGTCCGGGGAGTTGTTCGCCGATGACGGCGGAGATCAGCCCGGCGGTGAGCATGCCATGGGCGATGCGGCCCTGAAAGATGGTGTCCCGGGCATAGGCCTCGTCGAGATGGACCGGGTTGCGGTCGGTCGAGACCTCGGCGAACAGCTCGATGTCGCGGTCGGTCACGGTCTTGCGCAGGTGACGCGACATGCCGATTTCGATGTCTTCGATGCAGATGGTTCCGCGCGGCATGTTGTCCAGCATGGGTCGATTCCTCGGGTTGCTGCGGTGCAATGTAGCAGATGCTGCGATGCGGCGCAATCGGGAGGGTAAGATTCGGGCGCTGGTGCGACGAAAGATGTAATTTTGTTGCGGGGCGGTTTTTGGGGCGGGCGGATCAGGAAACGCAGCGCGTTTCCCCGCCCGTGTGGGCGCGGCGAAGCAAGACCGTTTCAGCATGCGATTGAGAGGCCCGAGCCCGCCCGGCGGGTGCGAAGCGCCCGCCGCCCGGAGGGCGGGCGCTGGCCGGTGGCTTTGGGCCACCGGCCCAAACTCGCAGGCGTTTCCGCATGACCTCGGCGATGGCCTCGGCCATGGAAGGCGCCTTACCCCAGATGCGCCATGGCATAGGTGGGGGCGAGGCCCTCGCTGTCCAGCCAGGCCTCCAGCAGGGCCTTGTCGGGCTGGGCGGCGTCGGGGCCGAAATGTTTGGCCGCAATGCCGCCGGTGATGAACAGCGTGTCGATCCCCTCGGACTGGCCGCCCAGAACATCGGTCCAGGGCCCGTCGCCGATGCAGAGGATGTCATCATTGCCGATCGCCTCGAACTGCTCGGCCAGGGCGCGGCGCGCCATGTCGTAGATCGGCGGATGCGGCTTGCCGAAATACAGCACCGCGCCGCCGCGCGCCTCGTAATCTTTGGCCAGCGCCCCGGCGCACCACAGCCGGGCGCTGCCCATATCCACCACGATGTCGGGATTGGCGCAAAGCATGGTCAGCCCGCGCGCCTTGGCGAGCGCCAGTTCGGCGCGGTAATCCTCGGGCGTTTCGGTCGCGTCCTCGCGCAGGCCCGTGCAGACCACCCCCTCGGCCTCGGCCATGGGCACGATCTCGGGCACGGTCTGGCCTTTCAGCGCGGGCGGCAGATCGGTGAAGAAGGGCATGTCCTTCTCGGCGCCGATGAAGGCCACGCGGCGGCCCACGGCGCCGCTGACCAGCGCGGGCTGCGCGGCATCGCCCGAGGAGATGATCAGGTCATAGCAGTCGCGCGGGGCGCCGATCCGCTCCAGCTGCGCGGCGACAGAGCCAAAGGGGCGCGGGGCATTGGTCATCAGCACCACCACGCCGCCTTGCGCGCGGAAGGCTTGCAGCGCGGCGACGGCGGCGGGGAAGGGGGTCTTGCCATCATGCAGGCAGCCCCAGAGATCGCAGAACACCGCCCGGTAGCGGTGGGAGATCTGGGCGAAGGCGGTGATCATCTCGGTCATGGGGCGCACCTGTCTGCGTGGCGTGGATCTGCATGGATCGCGCCCTTGATAGCGGCAAAACCCGGCGGGGGCCAGCATCGGCGCGAATCGCCCTTGGGTGGCAAAACTGTGCTAGGCTTCGCGCCGGATGCTATGGGATGGCTGGGGTTGGCACGGGGAGGGGAAGCGGATGCCCTTCGAATTCAGGGTGCTGCCAGAGCGGCGGCTGAGCTTCTTCCAGCTCAGCGGGGTGTTGACGGTGCGCGAGGGGCGGCGCCGTTTTCTGGATTACATGGCCTCGGATCTGTTCGACCCGCGCTTTGTCCTGTTCAACGATGCCAGCAGCGTGGCGACGGTGGAGGTGGGTTTCACCGAGCTGTTTCTGGGCGTGGTGGGGATGCAGGCGGCGTTGCGGCGGTTCGAGGAGCCGGTGGACAGTATCATGCTGGTGGGCAACGAGACCGTCTTTGGCACGGCGCGGATGTTGCAGCAGGCGCTGGCGTTGACCACGCGGATCAGCCTTTTGCCCACGCTGTCGGAAGCGGAGGCCCTGGCCTGGGCCGGGGTGGAGGTGCCTCTGGCGCAGTTGCGCGCCGAGGCGGGCTTTGCCGCGGCGGTGGTGGGCTGAGCCCCCGGCCGCGGGACCGGGGGCCTGTGGGCGTTACAGTTTCAGCGCAGGGATGATCTGCTTCTTGCGGCTCATCACGCCGGGCAGCACCACGGTATCGCCGGTGACGGTGACGCCAAAGCTGGCTTCGGCCATTTGCTTCACCAGGTCATTCGGCACGAGGAGGGTGGCTTCTTCGCGCAGGATGTCGACGACAAACAGCAGCACCTGATCGGCCTTGTCCTCGGCGGCCACGGTCTCCATCGCGGCCATCAGGCTGGCCTTGCGGTCCAGCACCACCTTGGGGGCGGTGGTTTCCAGCACGGAGACCCGCAGTTCCTTGCCCGCGACGTTGTATTCCTTGCTGTCCATGCGCAGGAGGTCGGCATCGGAGAAGGCCGAGACATCGGATTTCGCCTCGAACATCGCCGTCGCCAGATCGGCGAGCGAGACGCCGAGATCGGCGGCGAGGCTTTCGGCCACGGCGCGGTCATGGGCGGTGGTGGTGGGGCTGCGGAATTCCAGCGTGTCGGAGAGGATGCACGACAGCATGGCGCCCTTGATGCCGCGCGGGGCGCGGGCGAGGTCGGCGCCCATCAGGTCGGCCATGATGGTGGCGGTGCAGGCCAGCGGGCGGATGGTGATGTCGATGGGCGTCTTGGTCTTGAGGCCGCCGACCAGCATGTGATGGTCGATGATCGCCAGCAGGTTGGCGTCATGGATCGAGGGCACGAGTTCGGCGGGGTTGTTGGTGTCCACCACCACGACCGGCTCGCCCGCCGCGATGTCGGAGATGATGGCGGGTTTGGGCAGATCCCAGTGCTTCAGCACGAAGGCGGCTTCGGTATTGGGTTCGCCCAGCAGGACGGCTTCGGCGGGGGTGCCTTTCACCTCGGTCAGATACCAGGCCCAGGCGATGGGCGAGCCGGTGGAATCGGTGTCGGGGGATTTGTGGCCGAAGACCTTGATCATGGGAAGCATCCGTGGGCTGGAAAGGTTTGCCGCCTTATAGGCAAGGCCGCCGCGCTTGTCACGCCTGCGCCGCAGTGCGGCGAGCGGGGGCGATGCCATGGTTGGGGCCGGAACGAGGAAACGCATCGCGTTTCCCCGGCCCTGCGGGAGCGGTTGAGCAAGACCGTTTCAGCCTGTGACCGAGAGGCCAGAGCCCGCCCGGTGGGCGCAAAGCGCCCGCCGCCCGGAGGGCGGGCGCTGGCCGGTGGCTTCGGGCCACCGGCCCGAT
>NZ_JAEULU010000297.1 GCF_016792925.1 Gemmobacter sp. | reverse complement strand
CAGCGGCCTCGGGTTCGCGGCGTTGGTCGGCACGCTGTTCGGGGCGCTGCTCAGAGCGCGGCTCGGACCGTTGATCGGGGCGCGGCGGGCGCGGCTCGCGAAACTCGCGGCGTTCCCGGTTCTGATCACGGTTCTGGTCGCGCGGAGTGTCACGATTGCCGCCCTCGCGGTTCGGGTCACGGTCGCGCTGGCGATTGCGGTTCTGGTCGCGGTTCTGATCCCGGTTGCCATCGCGGTTTTGCTCGCGGTGGCCGTCACGGCTCTGGTCGCGACTGGTTTCGCGGTTGCCGTCCCGGGGCATGTCGCGGCGCTGTTGGTCGCGCGGGCGGGCTTCCGGGGTTTCCACCAGCGGGCTGTCCTCTTCGGAGACAAAGCCCATCGGCTCGGCGAAATCGGGCTGCTCGCCGCTGCCGAAATCGGCCTGATCGCGCGGCTCGCGATAATCGCCACGCGGCTGGTCGCCCCGGTCGCGGTGCTGGCCGTTATGGCCGCCGTTGTTCTGGCCGAACTGCTGCTGGCGGGCTTCCTGCTCGGCGGCCAGCTCGCGCTGCGCCTCGCCCAGCATGCGGGTGTAATGCTCGGCATGTTGCAGGAAGTTTTCGGCGGCAACCCGGTCATTCGACAATTGGGCATCGCGGGCGAGGATCAGGTATTTCTCGATGATCTGCTGCGGCGTGCCGCGCACCTTGCCCTCGGGGCCGGAGCTGTCGAAGACGCGGTTGACGATATTGCCGATGGAACGCGGGCGGTTCGACTTGGAACGCGAGCGGGACTTGGAGGATCTCATCTTGTCCTTTGATCCGGTAAAGGGCCGGGAGGCCAGCAGCCGCCTTGCGAGGTACATCCTCAACCGGCGAAAATCTGTTTGGGCTGATCGGCGGGGGCTCAGATCAGCCCGTCCACCTGAAACCGGAGTAATGATGCAGGGGCGTGCTGACAAGCGGATTCTGTGCGCGGGTTGCGGATTTTCGGCGAAAATCCGTGGCTGTTGCGCCTCAGCCCGGCGCCTGCGCACAAACAACCCGGTCGCGGCCATCGAAATCCGGCAGGATGCGCAAGGCTTGCAGGCCGGCGGCTGTGAAGAGGGCCGCCACATCCGTCCCCTGCTTGGGGCCGATCTCGACCAGCAGCCGACCGGCGGGGGCCAGATGGGCAAGCGCGCCTGCCGCGATGGCGCGATAGGCATCAAGCCCGTCGCCGCCGGGCGACAGCGCCAGATGCGGCTCCCACTCCAGCACGCCGGGGTCCAGTTCGGCCATCTCGGTGGCGGTGATATAGGGCGGGTTCGAGACGATCAGGTCGAACTGGCCCGGGACGGCGGCGAACCAGCTGCCTTGTGCAAAGCTCAGCCGGGTTTCGACGCCAAAGGTGGCTGCATTGCCGCGCGCCACCGTCAGGGCCTCGGGCGAGAGGTCGGTGGCAAGGCCGGTGGCTTGGCGGCATTCGGCCAGCAGCGTGACGGCAATGGCGCCCGACCCGGTGCCGAGATCGAGCAGCCGTGTGAAGGGCTGAGCCAGGGCTTCGGCCACCAGCGCCTCGGTTTCGGGGCGCGGGTCCAGCACATCGGCGGTGACGCGGAAATTGCGGCCCCAGAACTGGCGGCGGCCCAGAATCTGGCTGACCGGGCGGCCCGCGATGCGGGCGACCAGCAGGGCGTCGAAGGCGCTTTGGGCCTCGGTCGGGACCGGATCATGCAGAAGGATCATCAGCCGGTCGGCAGGTTGCCCAAGCGCATGGGCCAGCAAAAGGCGCACATCCCGGGCGGGATCGGGCAGGCCTGCGGCGGCAAGCCGGGCCACGCCATCGCGGAACAGGCTTTGGCCCGTGATCGGATTTGGGCCGGTCATGCCTCCATCTCCGCCAGTCGTGCTGCCTGATCATGGGCGGTCAGCGCGTCGATGATGGCGGCAAGATCGCCTTCCATGATCTGCGGCAGCGCGTAAAGCGTCAGGTTGATGCGATGATCGGTCATCCGGCCTTGCGGGAAGTTATAGGTGCGGATGCGCTCGCTGCGGTCGCCCGAGCCGACCTGCGCCTTGCGATCTGCCGCACGGGCCTGTGCGGCGCGGTCGCGCTCGATCTCGAACAGGCGCGCGCGCAGCACCTGCATGGCGATCTCGCGGTTGCGATGCTGCGATTTCTCGGAGCTGGTGACGATGATGCCCGTGGGAATATGGGTGATCCGCACCGCCGAGTCGGTGGTGTTCACATGCTGGCCGCCTGCCCCGCTGGCGCGCATCGTGTCGATGCGGATGTCGGCGGCGGGGATGTCGAGATCGACCTCCTCGGCCTCGGGCAGCACGGCCACGGTGGCGGCAGAGGTATGGATGCGCCCGCCCGCCTCGGTTTCCGGCACGCGCTGCACGCGGTGGGTGCCCGCCTCGTATTTCAGCCGGGCAAAGACCCCCTCGCCCTGCACATGGGCGGTGAATTCCTTGATGCCGCCCAGATCGGAAAGCTGCTGTTCCAGAATCTCAAAGCGCCAGCCCATGCGCTCGGCATGGCGCTGATACATGCGGGCCAGATCGCCGGCGAACAGGCTGGCCTCCTCGCCCCCAGTGCCGGGGCGGATTTCGAGGATCGCGGGGCGGGCATCGGCGGCGTCTTTCGGCAAAAGCGCCAGCCGCAGCGCCTGTTCCTGTTCGGGAATGGCGGCCTTCAGCCGCGGCAGTTCTTCCTCGGCCAGCGCGCGCATCTCGAGGTCGGCCAGCATCGCTTCCGCCTCGGCCAGATCGTCAAGCGACTGGCGATAGGCGGCAATCTGGGTCACCACGGGTTTCAGCTCGGAATATTCGCGCGACAGGGCGGCGATCTCGGCCGGGGGGGCGCCAGCCGAAAGCCGCGCCTCCAGAAACTCAAAGCGCCGGGTGATCTGGTCGAGTTTGTCGAAGGGAACCATGGGGCCGGTTTCGCCTATGGGGTGGGGGGCGGTCAAGGGGGGCCGATGGCGAATGGATATTTGGGCCAAGATGAAAGGGGGCGTCGCGCGGGGGATTGCACGGGCGCGCGGATCGGGCGACAAGCGGGGCATGACACCGGATATTCTTTGCATCGGTTCCGTGCTGTGGGACATCATCGGCCGCTCGCCCGTGGTGATGCGGCTTGGCTCGGACGTGCCGGGGCGGATCACCCGCCTGCCCGGCGGCGTGGCGATGAACATCGCCATGACCTTGCGCCGCTTCGGCTTGCAGCCGGGGCTGCTGACCGCCATCGGGCGCGATGCGGAGGGCGACGAGCTGGTCGCTGCCTGTGCCCGCATGGGGATGGAGGTCGGCGCGATCTATCGCAGCGAGGATTTGCCGACCGACCGCTACATGGCGGTCGAGGGCGCGAACGGGCTGATTGCCGCCATCGCCGATGCGCATTCGCTGGAGGCGGCGGGGGACAAGATCCTGCGCCCGCTGGCCGATGGGCGGCTGGGCAGCGCCGCCGCGCCCTGGGCCGGGTTGATCGCGCTGGATGGCAACCTGACCGAGGCGCTTCTGGCCGAAATCGCGGCCTCGCCCTTGTTTGCCAGGGCCGATCTGCGGGTGGCCCCGGCCAGCCCCGGCAAGGCTGAACGCCTGCTGCCGCTGCTCGCCCATCCCGGCGCCACGCTTTATGTGAACCTTGAGGAAGCCCGGCTGATCTGCGCCGCCGAATTTGCCACGGCTGCCGAGGCCGCCGAGGGTATGCTGGCGCGCGGGGCGCATCGGGTGCTGGTCACCCATGGCGGCGCGGCTTGCGCCGAGGGGACCGCCGGGCGTGGCGTCATCACCGACAGCCCACCGCCGGTGCTGGTCACCCGGATCACCGGCGCGGGGGATACGTTCATGGCGGCGCATATCGTCGCCGAACGGCGCGGCGAAGGGCGCGAGGCGGCGCTGGCCGCCGCGCTGCGCGCCGCTGCCATCTATGTTTCAGGAGAAATCGGATCGTGACGCTACCGCTTGAATTCACCGCCGAGGTCCGCGACGCGCTGGCGGCTGGCCGCCCTGTCGTGGCGCTGGAATCCACCATCATCACCCATGGCATGCCCTTTCCGCAGAATGTGGAAGCCGCGCGCGCGGTGGAGGCAGAGGTGCGCAAGGGCGGCGCTGTGCCTGCGACCATCGCCGTGATGGGCGGGCGCATCCATATCGGCCTCGGCGATGCCGCGCTGGATCAGCTGGGCCAGACGCCGCATGCGATGAAGCTGAGCCGCGCCGATCTGCCCGCCTGTGTGGCGCTTGGCGCGGTGGGGGCGACCACGGTGGCCGCCACCATGATCTGCGCCGCCATGGCGGGGATTTCGGTCTTTGCCACCGGCGGCATCGGCGGCGTGCATCGCGGAGCCGAGACCTCGTTCGACATTTCCGCCGATCTGGTCGAACTGGGCATCTCGCCCGTCACCGTGGTGGCGGCGGGGGCCAAGGCCATTCTCGATCTGCCCAAAACGCTGGAAGTGCTGGAAACCCAAGGCGTTCCGGTCATCGCCTACGGGCAGGACGAGTTTCCGGCCTTCTGGTCGCGGTCGTCCGGGATGAAGGCGCCGCTGCGGATGGATGAGGCGGCCCAGATCGCCGCCGCCCATCTGATGCGGCAGACCCTCGGCCTCAAGGGCGGGCAATTGGTGGCCAATCCGATCCCGCTGGCGGCGGAGATCCCGCTGGCCGAAATCATGCCGGTGGTCGAACAGGCACTGGCCGAGGCCGAGGCCCAGGGCATTGCCGCCAAGCAGGTGACACCCTTCCTGCTGGACCGGATTTTCGAGCTGACGGGGGGCAAATCCCTCGCCAGCAACATCGAGCTGGTGCTGAACAATGCGCGCCTCGCCGCGGCAATTGCCGGAGAAATCGCCCGTCAAAGGGCCTGACCGCGATTTTTCGTCGAAAAATCGTGGCCCCGGCGTTGCGGCGTCGGGGCTGCATGGCTAGATCGGGCAAAACAGGGAAAACCGATGACCGAACCCAGCCCCAAACGCCCCGGCCTGCTGGCCAGTCTGCGCGCCAGCCTGCTGACCGGGCTTGTCGTCGTGCTGCCCATCGGCCTGACCATCTACCTTATCTATACGGTGGTGGGCTGGATCGACAGCTGGATCCTGCCGGTGATCCCCTATGCCTGGCGGCCCGACCAGCTGGTCGCCTATTACATCGGCCCCGAGGCCAATTTCCCCACGCGCGGCGTGGGGGTCATCGTCTTCCTCATCTTCACCATCATCGTGGGCTGGATCGCCAAGGGGTTCCTCGGCCGCTCGCTCATCGGTCAGGCCGAGCGTCTG
>NZ_JAEULU010000285.1 GCF_016792925.1 Gemmobacter sp. | reverse complement strand
CGCCCTTGAACATATCGTGACCGTCGCCCCCGGAACGGGGCGGCGGCGCCGGGGTTGTCTGTCCGGAAGGTGCGAGGCCATTCGCCCGCACTTGAAGAACAGGAGACAAGCCCATGAAAAAGCTTCTTACTTCGACCGCCGTTGCGCTGACGCTGGCCTCGGCTGCGGCCACGGGTGCCTTTGCCCAGACCGCGCCCGCCTCGCCCTATATCGACGGGATCGAGAATGCCGTGCGCGCGTCGGATTTCATCGGCAAGCGGGTCTATATCACCGAAACCGACACGGCCTCGCTGGGCAGCGGCAGCTATGCCAATGCCGATAGCGGCTGGGAGGATGCGGGCGAGATCAATGATGTGATCCTGTCGCTGTCTGGCGATACCGAGGCCGTGCTGGTCGATTTCGGCGGCTTCCTCGGGATGGGGGAAAAGACTGTGGCGGTGGATATGAGCCGTCTCGTCATGGTGCCGGATGCGGACAGCCCGCAGGATTACTTCATCGTGTTCCAGGGCGGCAAGGCCGATCTGGAAGCCGCGCCCGCCTATACGGTGAATGGCCCGGCGGTGGCTCCGGCCACCATGGGCGAGGGCAGCACGGGCACGGCGCCGGTGCAGACCGCGACCCCGACCGAAACCGCCGCTGATCCGGCCGCCGATGCGCCGGTGGATTTCGCGGTGATGACCGCGGAGGATCTGGTGGGCAAGCGCGTCTATGGCCCCGGCAATGAGGATGTGGGCGAGGTCAGCGCCGTGGCGCTTGGCACCGATGGCAAGATCACCGGCGCGGTGGTCGATGTCGGCGGCTTCCTCGGGATCGGCGAGAAATCGGTGGCGCTGAGCGCCGATATGCTGCGGCTGGCGCCCGATGCCGATGGCGAACGCTCGGTGCTGCGGGTCAGCGCGACCGAGGCGCAGCTGAAGGCACTGCCCGCCCATGAGGGCTGAGTGATCGGCCCGGCCCTGTCGCGGGGCCGGGCCCTTTTAGCGTCGGCGCAGGTCAAACAGCGCCGCAAAGGTGAAAATCAGCGCGGCCACCGTGATGATCGAAGGGCCTGCGGGCGTGTCGAGATGCAGCGACATCTGCAAGCCGCCCAGCACGGCGGCGGCGCCGATCAGCGCGGCCAGCGCCGCCATCGCTTCGGGGCTGCGCGCTAGCCCGCGCGCGGCGGCGGCGGGGATGATCAGCATGGCGGCAATCAGCAGCGCGCCCACCACCTTGATGGCGACCGCCACGGTGACGGCCAGCGCCAGCGTGAGGATCAGCCGCTCGCGGTCGGGGTTGAGGCCCGAAGCGGCGGCGAGATCTTCGTTCAACGTGGCGGTCAGCAGCGCTGACCAGCGCCACAGGATCAGCGCCACCACCAGCGCCGCGCCGCCCCAGATAAAGCCCAGATCGGATTTCGACACCGCCAGAATATCGCCGAACAGCCAGGCCGAAAGGTCGGTGCGGGCGTCGGGCACGAAGCTGACGGCCACAAGGCCAAAGGCCAGTGCCGAATGGGCCAGCACGCCCAGCGTGGTATCCATCGCCCAGCCGCGCGCGGCCAGCGTGGCGACCGTCACCGCCATCAGCAGCGCGATCGCCAGCGTGCCAAGCCCCACCGGCAGGTCAAAGGCCAGCGCCAGCGCCACGCCCAGAATGGCGGCATGCGAGGTGGCATCGCCGAAATAGGCCATCCGCCGCCACACCACAAAAGACCCCAAGGGCCCGGTGGCCAGCGCCACGCCCAGACCGGCCAGCCCGGCCCGGATCAGGAAATCGTCAAGCATGGCCATGCCCATGGTGATGGTCGTGGTGGGAATGGTGGTGATCATGCCCGTGATCATGGGTATGATCGTGGTCATGGTCATGCTGATAGAGCGCCAGCGCGCCCTTGGTGCCAAGGCCGAACAGCGCCCGATATTCCGGGGCAGAGGAGACCACGCGCGGTGTGCCTTCGCAGCAGATATGGCCGTTGAGGCAAATCACCCGGTCCGACGCGCTCATCACCACATGCAGGTCATGGCTGACCATCAGCACGGCGGCGCCGGTCTCGCGCCGCAGATCGTCGATCAGGTGATAGAACCCGGCCTCGCCGGGCTGGTCGAGGCCCTGCGTCGGCTCATCAAGGATCAGCAATTGCGGCTGGGTGAGCAGGGCGCGGGCCAGCAACACGCGCTGCATCTGCCCGCCCGACAGGCCGGTGAGCGGGCGGTTCGCCACCTCGGCCACACCGACACGGGCCAGCATCGCTGAAGTTGCCTCTGGGCTGTGGCGCTTGGGCAGCGACAGGAACCGCGCCGCCGTCATCGGCATGCTGCGGTCGATCTGCAATTTCTGCGGCATATAGCCCAAGCGCAGGCCGGAGCTGCGGCGCACCCGGCCATGGCTGACCGGCACCAGCCCCAGAAGCGCGCGCAGCAGCGTGGATTTGCCCGAGCCATTGGGGCCAAGGATGGTGACGATCTCGCCCGGCGCGATGGCGAGGCTGACATCATGCAGCACCTCTTGCCCGCCCAGGCGCACGCAGATGTGATCGGCCTGAACCAGCGCGTTCATGCGGCCTCCCGGCAGGCAGGGCAGAGGCCGGTGGCCTCCAGGCTCACACGTTCGACGGCAAAGCCCATCTCGGCGGCGGCGGCTTCCAACGCGGCGCGGATCGGGGCCACGGGGGCCTCGGCCACGGTGGCGCAGCGGTCGCAGATCAGGAAGGCGGGGGCATGGGCCTCGCCCGCATGCATGCAGGCGGTGAAGGCATTGAGCCGCTGAATGCGATGGGCAAGCCCTTGTTCCACAAGGAAATCCAGCGCGCGATAGGCGACAGGCGGCTGGTTGCCATAGCCTTCGGCGGCCAGCCGTTGCAGCACGTCATAGGCGCCAAGCGCCTTATGCGCTTCCAGCAAAATCTCCAGCACGCGCTTGCGCACCGGGGTCAGCCGCGCGCCGCGCTCGGCCATCAACGCCTCGGCCCGGGCCAGACTGTCGCCCGCGCAATGGCTGTGATCATGGTGCTGGAAGGTCGGGTGCATCCGGGGCCTCTTGACCTGTTATAATATTACATACATAGAGGGCCCTGCCTGAAACGGAAGGGGTGAAGTGATGCGTTATACCATATCGACGATCTTGGCGAGCCTGCTGGCCTCGGGAGCCGCGCTGGCAGAGGTGCCGAAAGTGGTGACCGATTTCGCCCCGACCTACGGATTGGTCTCGATGGTGATGGGCGATCTGGGTCAGCCGGAAATCCTGCTCGACAAGGGCGCCAATGCGCATGAATTCCAGTTGAAGCCCAGCCAGTCGGCGGCCTTGCAGGAGGCCGGGCTGGTGGTCTGGGTCGGCCCGCGCATGTCCCCCTGGCTGGAGCGGGTGCTGGAGAGCTTTGGCTCGGTGCCGGAGCTGCGGCTGCTGGAGGTGAAGGGCAGCCATTTGCAGGCTTTCGGGGCTGAAGCTGCGCATGATCATGAGGGCCATGACCATGAAGCGGAAGGCCATGAGGACCACGACGAGCATGCGGAGCATGGCGCAGAGGAGGGCCATGCTGACCATGAAGGCCATGACCAAGCCGAGGAGGGTCATGAGGGCCACAGCCATGAGGGGATCGACCCCCATGCCTGGCTCGACCCCGCCAATGGCGCGGTCTGGCTGGACGCGATTGCGGCAGAGCTGTCGCGGCTCGATCCCGAAAATGCCGCGACCTATGCCGCCAATGCCGCCAAGGGCAAGGCGCTGATCGCCGAAACCGATGCGCAGATCGCGGCGCAGTTGAAGCCGGTGCAGGGCAAGCCCTTCGTGGTGTTCCATGATGCCTATGGCTATTTCGCGGCGCATTACGGGGTGACCGTGGCCGGGGCGGTGGCGCTTGGCGATGCGACCTCGCCCGGGGCTGCGCATCTGCGCGATTTGCAGCAAAAGGCCGGGGCCGAGGCGCTGTGCCTCTTCCCCGAGGCCGGGCATGACGGCAAGCAGGTAGAGCAGATGGCCGAGGCGACCGGCGTGAAACTGGGCGCGGCGCTGGACCCGGAAGGGGCCGCGGTGGAGCGGGACGCGCTGATTTATCCGGCATTGCTGCAAGGACTGGCCAAGACCTTGGCCGATTGCCTGAGCCAGAAGTGATGTGGGCTTGACCAATGCCCGCCCTCTCCTGTTGATAGCGCAAACAGGGGAGGGCGCGATGATCCGGGAGTTTGGAACGACAGCGGCGGGTGAGGCGGTGCAGTCAGTGACGCTGCGGGCGGGGCGCCTGCGCGCCACCATCCTGACGCTGGGCGCGATCTTGCAGGATCTGCGGCTGGAGGGGGTGGCACATGGCCTGACCCTCGGCTCTGACAAGGTGGCGGATTATCAGGGGCAGATGCGGCACCATGGCTCGCTGGTGGGGCCGGTGGCGAACCGGATCGGCGGCGCGACAGCCGTGGTGGCAGGGCAAATGTGCCAGTTCGACCCCAACCAACAGGGCCGCCACACGCTGCATTCCGGCGCGGCGGGCAGCCAGTTCAAGCTGTGGCAGGTGGTGGAGGCGGCGGCGGACCGGCTGGTGCTGCGCCTCGATCTGCCGGATGGCGAGGGCGGCTTTCCCGGCAACCGGACGATCACCGCGCTGTGGGAGGCGCTGCCCCCCGCCACGCTGCGGCTGACGCTGACCACGACCAGCGATGCCGAGACGCTGGTGAACCTGACCAACCATTCCTATTGGAACCTGGATGGCAGCCCGACATGGGCAGGCCATAGCCTGCGCATCGCCGCCGCAGAGGTGACCGAGGTGGATGCCGATCTGATCCCGACCGGGCGGCTGCTGCCGGTGGAGGGCACGGCGCTCGATCTGCGCGCGGGCCGGGTGATTACGCCGGGCGACCCGTCGATGGATACCAATTTCTGCCTGTCAGACGCGCCACAGCCGCTGCGCGATGTGCTGTGGCTGACCGGGCAGAATGGCTTGACCATGACCTTGGCCACCACCGAACCGGGCGTGCAGGTCTATGACAACCGCAAGCCGGGCCGTCCGGGGCAGGAGGCCTGGGAGGGCCTTGCCATCGAGCCGCAGCACTGGCCCGATGCGCCGAACCAGCCGGGCTTCCCGTCGATCACCCTTGGAGCCGGGGAGGTGCGGGTGCAGGCTATGGAATGGCGGTTTGGCTGAGAGCGCCGGGGGCCAGCCCCCAACCTTCTCCGACGCAGGCCCCGGGATATTTGGGCCAAGATGAAGGGGGGCGTCAGAGAGCGGGGCTTTGCCCGGCGGCGCGGAACCAGTCGATGATCTGCTGGCGTTCTTGCGGCTCGATGAAGGACAGGTTGGCCGGGGGCATGGCGTGGCTGACCCCGGCCTGAACGTAGATGCGCCGCGCTTCATGGGCGATCTGTTCGGGCGTCTCCAGCAGCACGCCTTTTGGGGCCCAATACATCCCCTCCCAGGCGGGCTCGGCGGCGTGGCACATCGAGCAGCGGCCCTGCACGATGGAGGTGACCTCCTCAAACCCCGGCGCGCTGGCATAGACCAGCGCCTGCCCCTTGAGCGCGGCCTGTTCGGCGGGCGCCTCCGGGCGGATGGAGGAGAGCCAGGCGATCACGATCATCAGGATGACCGTTGCCGCCCATGTCCAGTGCGGGGCGCCTTTGCGGGCGTGCTGGGTGTTGAACCAATGCCGGATCGTCACCCCCATCAGGAAGACCAGCGCCGCAATGATCCAGTTATATTGCGTCGCAAAGGCAAGGGGGTAGTGATTGGACAACATCAAAAACAGAACAGGAAGCGTCAGATAATTGTTATGCGTGCTGCGCTGTTTTGCGATTTTCCCATATTTCGGGTCCGGCTTGCGCCCGGCCTTCAGATCGGCCACCACGACCCGCTGATTGGGCATGATGACGAAAAACACATTGGCCGACATGATCGTGGCGGTGAAGGCGCCCAGATGCAGCAGCGCCGCGCGCCCCGAAAACACCGAGGCGTAGAAATAGCTCATCGCCACCAGCACCCCGAACAAGGCCACCATCAGCACCGTCTGATTGGCATTCACAAAGGTCTTGCACAGCGTGTTATAGGCGATCCAGCCAAAGGCCAGCGAGGCCATGGAGATCAGGATGGCCTGCCAGATGTGCAGCTCCATCACGGCGGGATCGACCAGATAGAACTCTGCCCCCAGATAATAGACCAGGACCAGCATGGTGAAGCCCGACACCCAGGTCATGTAGCTTTCCCATTTGAACCACACCAGATGATCGGGCATTGCCGCCGGGGCGACCAGATATTTCTGGATGTGATAGAAGCCGCCGCCATGCACCTGCCACTCCTCGCCATCGGCGCCAGAGGCGAGGTTGCGGTCGCGGTGCAGCCCGAGATCCAGAGCGATGAAGTAAAAGCTCGACCCGATCCAGGCGTTGGCCGTGATCACATGGCTCCAGCGAACCGCGAATTCGATCCATTCACAG
>NZ_JAEULU010000269.1 GCF_016792925.1 Gemmobacter sp. | reverse complement strand
AGTTGGTAAGCCCCCACATGAGCCAGAGTGCCGGGCAGCCCTTAACAGAACCTTACTGCCCGGCGGCAGCATTGTGGCGCTTGCCTCAAAAGCAGCCGGTCAATCGAAGATGAACCGATCCGGGGACAGTTGCGCCACGGTGATGCCCTCCAGCTCCACCGTGGCCCGCGCCCAGCGGATCGTGACGCCGGTGGCGGTTTCGGTCATCTGCAAGGCGTCGTAACTTTCGGCCCCGCCGGTGATATGGAAGGTGGATCTATCCAGATCATTGCCGCTGATCTCGACATGCCGATGCCTTGCGCCCAGGATGAAGGTGGCGGCATAGGCGGTGAAAACGGTCGTCTCGCCCCCACCGGGCTGGATCGTGCCATGGCGGCCATAAAGCTCGATCTCATCGACACCCGCCCCGCCCTCCAGCACCGCCCAATGCCCCGAGGCCGACAAGGTGTCATTGCCGATCCCGCCATACAGACTGTCCTGCCCGACCCGGCTGCGCAGATAGTCATCCCCCCGCAGACCCAGCAGGCGATCATCGCCAAGGCCGTAATAGGTGTGATCGGCATAAAGCTGGTCGGCCCCGGCGCCACCGATCAGCGTGTCATTGTCCTGGTCACCCCAAAGCGTATCCGCCCCGGCGCGGCCTTCCATGAGGTCGTTCCCCCCCATCGCATGCACAGCATCGCCCTGCCGTGACAGCAGGAACGTATCGTCACCGTTCAACATGCGCCGGGTCCAATAGCTGCCCGGAAAGGCATCTCCGCGCTCGATGGCCGCCGCCAGGTTGCGCGCCGAAAGATCAAGGCCCGAGACATGAAAGCCAAAGCGCGGGATGCCCTGCCCCGGCTGATAGCAAAGAACGCCGGTGATGGCGCCGCCGGTGATCTGCCGGTCCGCCCAGGTGATGCCCTTGCCCACGAAATCCACGTTATATTCAGATCGGGCGTTCCCGGTCAGCGTATGACTCAAGTCCATCTGGATCAGGCTGTCATAGGTCAGGCCCAGCCATTCATAGGGCTCTTCCAGGGTATAGTGGGTGCGCGAATCTGCCGTGCGGTAATACCCGGACCAATCGGTCAACGCGCGATCCGTCAAAGCGCTAAACGCCAGCACTCTTGCCATTTCCCACCCTCCACGGCTTTCACTCTCAAATTGTGCGATACACCCAGAAAGTGCAAGCCGCGCCGCTGCGCCCTTCTCCCCTTGACCCATCCGCCCGCGCCGCCTATACGCGCGCAGTCCGGGGCGGAGTCTGCCCATCGGACCCGATTCCCTTTGGCCTGGCCCTGACTGTTTTCGCAGGGCGCCACCAGCGGGGGCGGCACAGCAAAGCGTCGATCCATCTTCGGCGGGCGTGGCCATCCCCAGGGGAAGGTCACGGACCCGGTGAAAGACCAGAAGCTCTGGGGCGGCATCACCTCTGCGGATCACCGCAGGCAGCAAGGAGACAGCGATGAACCTGATCGCTCAACTCGAGGCCGAGCAAATCGCCGCCCTCGGCAAGACCATCCCGGATTTCAAGGCCGGCGACACCGTGCGCGTCGGTTTCAAAGTGACCGAAGGCACCCGTTCGCGCGTGCAGAACTATGAAGGCGTCGTGATCGGCCGCAAGGGCGGCATGACCATTTCCGCCTCGTTCACCGTGCGCAAGATCTCGTTCGGCGAAGGCGTGGAGCGCGTGTTCCCGCTGTATTCGACCAACATCGACTCGATCGAGGTTGTGCGTCGTGGCCGCGTGCGTCGCGCCAAGCTGTATTACCTCCGCGCCCGTCGCGGCAAATCGGCGCGTATCGCCGAGGTCACCAACTACAAAGAAAAAGCTGAGTGAGGATTGGCGCGATGAAAAATGGCATCCACCCCGACTATCACTTCATCGACGTCAAGATGACCGACGGTTCGATCTTCCAGACCCGCACCACTTGGGGCAAGGAAGGCGACACCATGTCGCTCGACATCGACCCGCTGTCGCACCCGGCATGGACCGGCCAGACCGCCAAGCTGATGGACACCGGCGGCCGCGTGTCGAAGTTCAAGAACAAATACGCCGGTCTGGGCTTCTGATCCCTTTACGGGGTTTGAACCTGACTGCTGCGAATCTCGAAAGCCCCGCCTCCGAAAGCCCCGCCATTGCGCGGGGCTTTTGCTTTGGCGTCACTTCACGCGCACCCGGATGCGGGCCGAGCGTCCTTCGGCGTCAATCACGCTCAGCGTGACAAAGCCCGCGCCGGGCAGGGTCAGCAGCGCGCTGCGCTCGCGCAGGCCCGTGCGCAGCGGCACGCCATCGGCCATCAGCGTCAGCGGTAGCGTGCCGCCCGACAGTTTCACCAGCACCGCCCCGTTCAGCCGCTCCACCTCGGCGCCCTCGGGCGGGAAGGTCAGCTTTGGGGCATCCGCCGCCGCCTCGAAGGCCGCATTGCGCGAGCGGAACCGACGCAGCGGCTGCGGCAATTGCGCATTGGCGACCAGCAGCGTGGCCTTGGGCGCGGGCGGCAGCGGCGTCAGGCTGCGGCTCAGCCGCCCCATGGCCTGAAACAGTACCGGCGCGGCCGTATCGGCGCCAAAGGCCCCCGGCACCGGCGTGCCATCGGCCCGCCCCATCCACACCCCCACCACATAGCGCCCGTCAAAGCCAATCGCCCAGGCATCGCGATGGCCATAGGAGGTGCCGGTCTTGTAGGCGAGGCGGTTTTCCGGCGCACCGGGCGGCGGCGGCAGGCCCGCCAGAATATCGCCCACCTGCCAGGCCGCCACGGCGGACACCACCCGCTGCCCCTCGGCCCCTTCGCCGGTGAAGCGCAAGGGCAGCGCCACGCCGCCGCGCGCCAGCGTGGCGTATAGCTGCACCATGTCTTGCAGGCTGACCCCGACGCCGCCCAGGCTGATCGCCAGCCCCGGCTCGTCGCCCTTCAGCGCCGGGTGCATCCCCGCCCGCTCCATCGCCGCGATCAGCTTGGCGGGCCCAAGCGCCTCGGTCAGCAGCACCACGGGGATGTTCAGCGACAGTTGCAGCGCCTCGCGCAGGCGGATCGTGCCGCGCCACATCTTGTCGAAATTCTGCGGCGCATAGGTGCCGAACTGCGCCGGGCGGTCGTCGATCATGGTTTCCGGATGCGCCAGCCCCTCGTCAAAGGCCAGCGCATAGACCAGCGGTTTCAGCGTGCTGCCGGGCGAGCGCAGGGCTTGCGTCATATCGACAAAGCCCTGCCGCCGGTCCGCCAGAAACCCGGCCGAGCCGACCGAGGCCAAAATCTCGCCCGAGCGATGATCGGCCGCCAGAATCGCAATCTGCAACTGGTCGCCCTTGCCCGCCACCGCCTCGGCGGCGAGGGTCTCCAGCGCCGCCTGTAGCCCAGCCTCAATTGTCAGTTGATGGCGCGGCCCGCCCGCCGCCACCGCCCGGTCGGCCAGATGCGGCGCCAGCATCGGCACCGGGCGGCGCGCCTCTGGCACCACCTCGCCCGCCACCTGCCGCGCCTCCTCCTCCGAGATCAGCCCGTCGCGCAGCGCCCGGTCCAGCACCCGCCCCCGCGCCATGGCCGCGCGGCCCGGATGGCGGTCTGGCCGCCGCGCCTCGGGCGCTTGCGGAATCGCCACCAGCAGCGCCGCCTCCGCCGGGGTCAGCCGCTTCGGCTCCTTGCCGAAATAGGCCAGCGAGGCCGCCCGCACCCCTTCCAGATTGCCGCCATAGGGGGCCAGCAGCAGGTAAAGCTGCAAGATCTGGTCCTTGCTCAGCCGCTGTTCCAGCGCCAGCGCCACCCGCATCTGCCGCAGCTTGCCGCCCATCTTGCCGGTGCCGCTTTCCTCCAGCAGCCGCGCCACCTGCATCGTCAGCGTCGATCCGCCCGAGACCACGCGGCCATTCTTCACCGCTTGCCAGCCTGCCCGCAGCACCGAGCGCCAATCCACCCCGGCATGATCGTAAAATCGTTTGTCCTCATAGGCGATCAGCATGGCGAGGTAATCGCGGTCCACATCGGCCAGCGTCGCCGCCATCCGCCAGCGCCCATCCGCCACCGTATATGCGCGCAGCAGCGTGCCATTGCGGTCCACCACCTCGACCGAGGCGGGGATCGACAGGTTGGGCAATTCGGTCGCCGCCACCCAGTCGCGGCCACGATCCATGGCAAAGGCCGCCGCCCAAAGGGCAACGGCCAAAGCAATCAGCCAACGCGCGCGCATCACTCGGCGATCGTCACCCGGCCCGTGCCGCTTTGGGCGCGGAAATCGGGGCGATACATATCCTCGACCGAGGCCGCCGGATGGGTGAAGCTGCCCGGCGACACGGCGCGCACGATATAGGCCAGCTTGAAGGGGGCATTGTCATAGCGATCCATCGCCGTCAGGAAGCGGTCCTGCCGGAATTCGCTATGCGCCGCATCGGTTTCCAGCCCCAGCCAGTCCAGCGCCTCGACAGCGCCGCCGCCGATCAGGTTCGGGTTGTCGATCTCGAACCCGGCGGGCAGCGGATCGCTGACCATCAGCCGCGCCTCGCCACGGCCAAAAGGCGTGACCTCCAGCACCGTCACCAGCCGATCCCCGACCTTCACCCCCTCCAGCGTGGCCGCCTCGC
>NZ_JAEULU010000257.1 GCF_016792925.1 Gemmobacter sp. | reverse complement strand
TCCGTGCGGCCCTGCGCGACCGCCTGCATCTGTTGGAACGCCGCCCCGCCCCATGATCCGCACCTTCATCGCCCTGCCCATCCCGGAAGACCTGCGCCCGCGCCTGACATTGCTGCAAGCCCTGCTGCCCCTGCCCGCGCGGGTAGAGCCCGCGGATTTCCACCTGACGCTGGCCTTTCTGGGCGAACAGCCGGAACATGTGTTGCAGGATCTGCATGAGGGGCTGGAGGCGATGCAGATGCCCGGCTTCCTGCTGGAGCTGTGCGCGGTGAATGCCTTTGGCGGCGCCAAGCCCCGCGCGGTCTGGGCCGGGCTGGCCCCGTCCGAGCCGCTGCTGCGGCTTCAGGCCAAGGTGGCGCAAGTGGCGGTGCGGGCCGGGGTGGCGATCAAGGCCAAGGGCTTTACCCCGCATGTGACGCTGGGCCGCTTTGCCCCGCCCCCGCCCGATCATGCCGCACGGCTTGAGGCGGCGATGGTGGCGCAGCAGGGCTTTCGCGCCGGGCCATGGAGCGTGACCGAGGTGACGCTTTATGCCAGCCACCCCAAGGCGCGCGGCCCGCTTTACGAGCCGATGGCCTCCTATCCTTTTGGCTGAGGCAAGACCGCCAGCACCGAAGCCATCAGCGCCGCATCATCCGCCGGGGTCAAGGCGCCCGAGGCGCGCGCCGCCAGATCGGCCTGTCGCTCTGCCGTCAACCCGGCCAGCGCGGCCCCCAGACGTTCCGCGCGCACCGGCAGGGTGGCCTGGGCGGCCGCCAGCGCGGCAAAGGCCTCGGTGAAATTCGCCACCCCCGGCCCGTGCAAGATGGCAGACCCCTGCGCGGCAGGCTCATAGGGCGTATGCCCGCCCGCCGGGCCAAAGGTGCCACCGATCACCGTGGCCCCGGCCATGGCATACCAGCCCGGCATCTCGCCCAGAGTATCGGCCAGATACACGGCGGTCTCTGGCCCCGGCACCTCGCCCGCGCTGCGGGTGGCAAAGGGCAGGCTTTCGGCCCGGATCGCCGCTGCCACCTCGGCACTGCGGCGCGGGTGGCGCGGGGCGAGGATCAGCAGATCAAACTGTGCCCGCGCCTGCGCGAAGGCGCGCAAGATCACCGCCTCCTCGCCCTCATGGGTCGAGGCCGCCAGCAGGATGCGCGCACGAGGATGCGGCGGCGTGAAGGGCAAAGCGGCAGGCTGCGCCACCAGCCCCGCTTTCAGCATCAGCCGCGGGCCAAGCCGCCCTGAGGGCAAGCCAAGCGCCAGAAAGCGCGCTTCTGAGGCGGCATCCTGCGCCGACAAAAGCGCGATCCGGCCCAACATGCCCCCAATCAGCCCCGGCGCGACACGGCGCCAGTTGCGGGCCGACCCCGCCGACATCCGCGCACCCAGACAGACCACCGGCCCCTGCGCCGCCATCTGCGCGATCCGCTCGGGCCAAAGCTCATTTTCGACGAAAATGAGCGCGCCCGGCTGCCAGCGCTTGCGAAACGCCGCCACCGCGCCCGGCGTGTCAAGCGGCGCCAGCCGCGCGCTGACACCGGGCATCGCCCAAGCCGCGACCATCGCCCGCGCGGTCCAACTGTTCGAGGTCACCACGATCGGCAGATCCGGCCGCGCCGCCCGCAAGCCTTCGATCACCCGTCGGGCCGAGGTCAGCTCGCCATTGGAAGCGCCGTGAAACCAGATGCCCCCCACCCCGCCCGCACCGCGCCCGAACCGCTCGGCCACGCCGCCCGGCCCGATGCGCCCGCGCAGCCGTTGCAGCCCCGCATGCAGGGCCAGAAAGGGCGTCAGCGCCCGCATCAGAGAGCGGTACAGGATCATCAGGGATGGGATAGCCCTTGCGGCCATGGAAGCCAAGGCTCAGGGGCTCTGCCCCTCTGGGCCTGCGGCCCATTCACCCCGGGATATTTGTGAACAGATGAAAGACCGGCATCAGCTTTCATCTGTTCACAAATATCCTCAGGGGGTGAGGGCCAAAGGCCCGAGGGGGCGCGAGCGCCCCCT
>NZ_JAEULU010000231.1 GCF_016792925.1 Gemmobacter sp. | reverse complement strand
CCCCGCCAGCATGCCCTTGCCGCGCGCAAGTTCGGTCATCTTGCTTTGCAGCTTCTCGAAAGCCCGGACCTCGATCTGCCGGATGCGCTCGCGCGAGACGCCATAGCTTTCCGACAGCTCCTCCAGCGTCACCGGCTCCTCGGCCAGACGGCGCTGCACGAGGATCTCGCGCTCGCGGTCGTTCAGCACGCTCATCGCCTGTGACAAAAGCGCGCGCCGGGCATCCAGCTCGTCGCGCTCGGCATAGGCGCCAGCCTGATCGCTGTCTTCATCTTCCAGCCAGTCTTGCCACTGCGCGCCGCCATCCTCGCTGCCGACCGTGGCATTGAGCGAGGCATCCGCCCCGGCGAGGCGGCGGTTCATGTCAATGACCTCGGATTCCGACACCGAAAGATCCTTGGCAATCTGCGCGACATTCTCTGGGCGCAGGTCGCCCTCTTCCAGCGCGCCGACCTTGGCTTTGGCCTTGCGCAGGTTGAAGAACAGCTTCTTCTGCGCGCTGGTGGTGCCCAGCTTCACAAGGCTCCAGCTGCGCAGGATATATTCCTGAATGCTGGCGCGGATCCACCACATCGCATAGGTCGCAAGGCGGAAGCCCTTTTCGGGGTCAAAGCGTTTCACCGCCTGCATCAGACCGACATTCGCCTCCGAGATCACCTCGGCCTGCGGCAGGCCATAGCCGCGATAGCCCATGGCGATCTTCGCGGCCAGACGCAGGTGGCTGGTCACCAGCCGGTGCGCCGATTTGGGGTCCTGGTGGTCGACCCAGGCCTTCGCCAGCATGTATTCCTCTTCCGGCTCCAGCAGCGGAAATTTGCGGATTTCCTGCATGTAGCGGTTCAACCCCTGTTCGGGGCTGGGGGCGGGAAGATTGGCATAGCTCGACATCGGGTCTCCCTTTCTCCTGTGGCGATGTATCCCGCCACCGGACCGGCAAATCTAGGCATCGTCTGGCGGTCGTGCAAGATCATCGCAGCCAGACGTAGCCATACGCACGACAATGTGGGTTGGTTCCGTCGGGGATGCGAGCTTTGTGTCAGCTTCTCACGCAAGCGTGTGATTGCGGTAACATGTTGTGCCCTTCGCCGGTCTATGGCGTCTGGCTGCGCCTTGGTCGCGGGCGGGAGGGGAACGCGACGCGTTACCTGCTGCGCCCTTGCCCATCACTCTAGGGGCCGTCGCCTCACCCGATCCCCTGCAAGAAGGCGGTCAGATTGGCCCCGAGGGCCGGTTGCAGATAGCCGCCCTCCTGCACCACCAGCACCGGCAGGCCAAGGCCCGCAATCGCCTCGGCCATCCGGGTGAAACCCGGTGTTGTCAGCCGAAAGCCCTGAAACGGGTCATCCTCATGCGCATCCAGCCCGAGGGCCACCACCACCACATCGGCGCCAAAGGCCCGGATGCGCGCCAAGGCCACCGCCAGCGCCGCCAGATAATCGGCATCCCCCGTGCCACGCGGCAGCGGCAGGTTCAGGTTATAGCCAAGGCCCGCCCCCGCGCCACGCTCCTGCGCCGCGCCCCAGAAGAACGGGTAGAACCGGTCCGGGTCGGCATGCAGGCTGACCGTCAGCACATCGCTGCGCGCATAGAACATGCCCTGCGTGCCATTGCCGTGATGCACATCGACATCCAGGATCGCCGGGCGCAGCCCCTGCCCTCGCAGCCACTCCGCCGCGATGCCCGCATTGTTCAGAAAGCAAAAGCCGCCCGCCAGATCGGCAAAGGCATGATGCCCCGGCGGGCGGCAAAGCGCATAGGCGCGGCCCTCCGCCAGCACCGCCTCTGCCGCCGAAAGCGCGCTTTGCGCCGACCAATAGGCCGCCTCCCAGGTGCCCGCCGCAATCGGGCAGGCGGTGTCGGCCTGATGCCAGCCCGCCTGCCCCACAGCCGATTTCGGGTAATTGGCGCTGCGCCGGTCGGGGTGGATATTCGGGATCACCTCATCCGCCGCCCCCTCGATCCGCTGCCAGCGGCTGTGGATGGTTTGCAGGAAGGCCAGATATTCGGCGCTTTGCACCGCCGCCAGCGGCCCCATGCCGAAATCGCGCGGCGCCTCGATCACAGCCCCCGCCGCCTCGGCCCCGGCGCGCAACACCGCGATCCGCTCCGGCGTTTCGGGATTGGGCAGACGCCGCCCGTTCGCCATGAACATCTGCGGATCATGCGCGCCCTGCCGCGCCTCCAGAAAAGCCCTCATAGCGCCGCCAGCTCCTTGCCTTCCAATGTCAGCCAGATCTCGTCCGGCTTGGCCCGAAAACCCAGCCGCGCATACAGCCGCCGCGCGGCTGCGTTCTGCTCATAGACCGCCAGCCGCAGATAGCCCGGCCCCCATCGCCGCGCCGCCTCGTCGCGCACCGCCGCCAGCAGCGCCCGGCCCAAGCCCCGCCCCCGCGCCGCCGCATCTACCCACACAT
>NZ_JAEULU010000216.1 GCF_016792925.1 Gemmobacter sp. | reverse complement strand
CGGCCCGCGCGAGTCGCGTCAAGCGCGATCTGCACGCTTGCACTGCGGCGGGCGCGCCCCCAGATTGCAGCAAAGCAAAGGAGTGTTTCACGATGCGCAAGGTTTTGGCCCCGGCTTTTCTGGCAGCCCTGATGACGGCCGCGCCCGCCCTCTCGCCCGCAGCGGCCGAGGAGGTCGGGCAGGTGGGCGTGGATTGGGTGGGCAATGACATCCTGATCGAGGCCTTCCAGGACCCCAAGGTGCAGGGCGTCACCTGTCACCTGGCCTATTTCGACCGCTCGCTGATTGATCGGGTGAGCAATGGCAACTGGTTCGAAGACCCCAGCTATTCGGCGGTGGATTGCACCCAGACCGGGCCGATCACGCTGGGCAATATCGACCGGGGCGAGGAGGGCGAGGAAGTGTTCAGCGAGGGGCGATCCTTGATCCTGAAGTCGCTGAAGGTGACGCGGATTTACGACGAGAAGAACAAGGCGCTGATCTATCTGGGCCATGCGAGCGAATTGACCCAAGGCTCCGGCAAGATGTCGCTTTCCGTCGTGCCGTTGGGCCAGCCCTAAGCGGCGCAGGGGGGCTGTCTGCCCCCCACGGGGCCTTTGGCCCCTCCCCCCGAGGATATTTGGAAACAGATGAAAGGCAGGACAGCAGCCTGATTTCATCTGTTCAAAAATATCCCACGGGGGTGCGGGGGTGTGAAACCCCCGCTTCTGCCGGGTCAATCGGCGCGGGCGGTGGTGATGGGGGCGCTGAGATCGCCCTGGAACACGGCGGAGACTTCGGCGCGGAGGATGCGGGCGATTTGGGCGCAATCCTCGAGGCTGAAGGTCAGCGGCAGGCGCATGTCGATCAGGCCCGCCAGCACGCGGTCGGTGCGGGGCATGGGGGCGCTGGGGGCATAGGTCCAGCTGTCATAGCGGCTGGTGAAGGCCACGGGCTCGGGCGCGCCGAACCATTTCAGCTCCACCCCGCGCGCCGCGCTGCGGGCGAGGACGGCCTGGATGGCCTCGGCTTGCCAATCCAGCAGCAGGAACTGGAAGGAGGAGGCGACGAAGCCTTCCTGATCGGGTCTTTCGATCAGGGTGAGACCGGGGGTTTGCGTGAGCCCCTGTTCCAGCACGCGGTAGCGCTCGTTCCAGCGGGTGCATTGCGCCGCGAGGTCGCGCAGTTGCGGGCGCAGGATCGCGGCGCGCAGGTTGTCCATCCGGCCCGAGACATTGGGCGTGGTCAGGCGATGGGGCGCGAAGGCCTCGGGCGGGGGCGCGGCGCGGTGGCGGTCATAGAGCATATAGCTGCCCGACAGCAGGATGGCGCGGGCCATCAGCTCGGGCTCATCCGAGATCAGCAGCCCGCCCTCGCCGGAATTGGCGTGTTTGTAGGTTTGCGTTGAAAAGCAGCCCATGGCCCCCCAGCGCCCGGTGAGGCGGCCCGCCCATGTGGCGCCCATCGTATGCGCGCAATCCTCGATCACCGTGATGCCGCGCGCGTCGCAGAGCCGCATCAGCGCCGCCATGTCGCAGATATGGCCGCGCATGTGGCTGAGCATCAGCAGGCGGGCGCCCGAGGCTTTGGCGGCGAGGTCGTCAAGGTCGATCACGAGGCCTTCGGTGACGCCCACAAACACCGGCACGGCCCCCACGCTGGCGATGGCGCCGGGCACGGGGGCGAGGGTGAAGGCATTGGTCAGCACGCGCTCGCCCGGTTGCACGCCCGCGGCGCGGAGCGCGCAGGCCAGCGCATAGCCGCCCGAGGCGACAGCGAGGCAATAGCGCGCGCCGGTCTGGGCGGCGAAGTCTTCCTCCAGCAGCGCGGCCTCGGCCACTTCGCCGGGCGCGGTGTTGTAGCGGTGCAGGCGGCCCGAGTGCAGGACGCGCAGCGCGGCCTCGATCCCTTCGGCGGGGATGGGTTCCTGTTGGGTGAAGCTTCCGGTGAAACGTTCCATGGCGGGTCAGCCGATCAGCCGGGCCACGAGGGCGGGGAGGTGGTCGTAGTGATCCAGCAGCGCCTCGGGGGCGAGGCGGGAGACGCCTGCGCCCTCGGGGCCGAAGGTGACGAGGACGGAGGGCACGCCCACGGCGGCGGCGGTCTTGCGGTCGGTCTCGGTATCGCCGACCAGCAGCGAGCGTTTGGGGTCGCCGCCCGCCTGGGCCACGGCGGCGAGGTAGGGTGCGGGGTCGGGTTTGCGGGTGG
>NZ_JAEULU010000212.1 GCF_016792925.1 Gemmobacter sp. | reverse complement strand
CCACCCGCACCGGCACGCCCGTCCAGCGCCATGCGGCGCCGACCGTCAGCATGTCGAGCGGGGCGCCCGGCACCCCGTCTGTTTCCGTCTGAGACCAAGAAATGACAAACGTGCCACGAGAGCCCGTTTTCATATGCCTGTTTGCCTGCTCGTTTTCTTTTTATGAGCAAAGGTTAACAGGGGCCGAATCGTTTGGCTATGGTTTATGGGCAACAATCCGCGCAAAGCGTGCCGATTGTGCACCACCACAACGGGAACTTTTTCAGAAGCTGAGGTTCAGCCGCAGCGAGCCGACCACCTGGCCCCCGGCCTGGCCCTCATATTCCTTGCCAAGCCAGGTGACGCCATAGAAGGCCTCGGCGCGTTCACCCTGCCAATGCACCCCTGCCCGCGCCCGGCTGCGGGTGTCTTTCAGAACGGCCGGGCCGCTTTCGGGCAGCCAGTCGCTGTCCGAGATGCGGGCCACGTCGCCGCCCAGTGTGAGGCTATACCCCGGCTCGGCGGTGCCTGCGATGCCCAGCACGCGATGGCCGGTCACCGTGTCGCGGGTGAACAGGCCCTCATGACCGAAGCGGCCCAGAATCACATCCCCGCCCAGCCGCAGATAATCCTCGGCGCCGATCTGCGCCTCGGCGAAGGGGCGGAAGGTCACGCGCTCTCCGGCCATGAAGCTGCGGCCCAGTTCCAGGTTCAGCGTCGGATGCACGCCATTGGGGATCTGGGTGCCCAGCACATTCGGCTCGTCCAGACCGATCAGCTTGTGGACCTCGCGTTGGAAGGCGCCGACCTGGGTTTGCGGGCCGGTGATCACCAGCTCGGCCCCCAGCCGCGCCTCGATGCCGCGCATGTCCCAATGGGTTGCGAGGCCCGGCGCGATGATGCCGACATAGCGGCGATCCGGGTCGGGATTCGTCAGGCTGTCGGGGGCGATGATCTCGCTGCGCAGGCGCTGTTCGAGAATCGCGCCGAATTCGGCCGGGGCGCCGCCGCCCCAGCGGTCGCCGCGAAACCGGCTGACCGCATAGGCGCCGGTGCGCCAGCGATCATGGGTATCACCAAGCGCATCATTGGTGAAAAGGCGGGCAAAGCCCAGCGTTACGCGATCCTGCGCGGGGGCAGTTCCCGCCCCGGCGGCCAGCACCAGCCCTGCCATACACGCCGCACGCAGCGCCTGTTTCATGTTCTGTCCGGCCATTGTTTCCGCCCGCTTGTCCCTGAGCCTAGAAAATCCAGCAATGTGGCACAAGCATGGCCCCAAGCGGACGGTCGACAGGCAGGGCCGGATCGGCAGCCGTGCCACAGGTCGGACACCGGTCAAGCACCGCTAAAATTCCCAAGCAAAAGAATCGGGCTTTACAACTCCAAGTCTTTTTGTCAGTTTTAGCGCATCCAAGCCAACCCCCTCGGGCCAGCCCGGATTGTCACAGGCAATTGCCGCACCCCCGAGGTCCAGATGAAAGCGCAGCCCAACGGCCCTTTGGCCGATCTGAGAGCCGAGCCGACCCTGACGGAACTTCTCCGTCAGGCGATGGCAGGGCTGATCCCCGCCTCCCCGGACGTCTCGGCCCTGATCGACCGGATGGAGACGCCCAGATGAACATGCAAGTAGATACCCGCAGCCTGATGACCGTCACCGATACGACCCCCTGCCATGATGCACTCGCCCTCACCGAGGGGGGCAATCTTGCCCGCATCGTCTTGCAGGATCAGGTCTATTCGCTGCGCATCACCCGCGCGGGCAAATTGATCCTCACCAAGTAACGGACCCGCCGATGAAACGCCTTTTGCTGACTGCCCTTCTGTCCACCGCTGCCGTGCCGGCTCTTGCTGTCACCGAGGCCGAGGTGGTGAAGACCTATGCCGATATTGCCGAGGCCGGCTATGCCGACAGTCTCGCCACGGCGCGGGCGCTGCAAACGGCGGTTCAGGCGCTGGTCGCCGCGCCTTCGGCTGACACGCTGGAGGCCGCCAAGGCCGCCTGGCGCGCCGCCCGCGTGCCCTATCAGCAGACCGAGGTGTTCCGCTTCGGCAATCCGATCGTCGATGATTGGGAGGGCCGGGTGAATGCCTGGCCGCTGGACGAAGGCCTGATCGACTATGTGGATGCCTCTTACGGCCAGTCGGAGGAAAATCCGCTTTCGACGCTGAATGTGATCGCCTCGCCCAAGATCACCATTGGCGGCACCGAGATCGACGCCAGCGCCATCACGCCCGCGCTGATCAAGGAGACCCTGCATGAGGCCGATGGCATCGAGGCCAATGTCGCCTCGGGCTATCATGCCATCGAATTCCTGCTGTGGGGGCAGGATTTGAACGGCACGGGCGCCGGTGCGGGCGCCCGTCCGTTCACCGATTTCCTTGCGGGCGAAGGCTGCACCGGCGGGAATTGCGACCGCCGCGCCGCCTATCTGACCGCCGCGACCGACCTGCTGGTGGCAGATCTGGAAGAAATGGCCGCGAACTGGGCCGAGGCTGGCGCTGCGCGGGCAGCGGTTTCTGCCGATCCGGCGAAGGGCGTGCAGGCCATGCTGACCGGCATGGGCAGCCTGTCCTATGGTGAGCAGGCGGGCGAGCGCATGAAGCTGGGCCTGATGCTGAACGACCCCGAGGAGGAGCATGATTGCTTCTCGGACAACACCCATGACAGCCATTTTTATGACGGGTTGGGTGTGCGCAATGTCTATCTGGGCAGCTATACCCGCCCGGATGGCAGCGTGGTCTCTGGCCCGTCGCTGTCGGAACTGGTCGCCGCCAAGGATGGCGCGGTGGATACGCAACTGAAGGCCGAGCTGGACGCCTCGGTCGCCGCCCTTCAGGCGATCAAGACCGCAGCCGAGGGCGGCTTTGCCTATGATCAGATGCTGGCGGCAGGCAACAAGGAGGGCGAGGCGCTCATCATGGGCGCGGTCAACGCCCTGGTCACGCAAACCGCCTCGATCGAGCGCGCGGTGACCACGCTGGGCCTGACCGGCACCGCCTTTGAAGGCTCTGACAGCCTCGACAACCCCGACGCCGTTTTCCAGTGATCCACAGGGCCGGGCCTGCGGGTCCGGCCAGACCTTCCCGAAGGGTTCGCCATGATCGTCTGCCACTGCCAAAGCATCACCGACCATGACATCCGCGCCGCCGTCACCTGGATGCGCGCCGCCGACCCTGACACCATTGTCACGCCCGGCAAGATCTATCACGCGCTTGGCAAACGCGCCGATTGCGGCGGCTGCATGCCGCTGCTGCTGGATGTGATGCGCAAGACCGAAAGCTTTGGCGTGCCCGCCGACCCGGCGCAGGTGCCGCGCCTGCGCCCCATGCGGCTGCGCGCCTGAGGGCAAGATGGCCGAGGCCATCGCCTCGGTCATGCGGCACCGTTTCCGCGTTTGGGCCGGGGGCCCAAAGCCACCGGCCAGCGCCCGCCCTGCGGGGGGCG
>NZ_JAEULU010000202.1 GCF_016792925.1 Gemmobacter sp. | reverse complement strand
ATCGGCAGGATGGAGGCATCATGCGTCCAATGCTCCCACACCCCCCGCTGCGCCAACAGCCGGTCCAGCGCCTGCGGCTGATAGCTTGGGCGCCGGGCAAACAGAATCATCTGATGTGCCCGCGCCACGGTGTTGATGCTGTCCACCTGCACAAAGCCGATGCGGTCGATCAGCGCCGCCAGATCGGCGCCCTTGGCCGGGCCCGAGGGAGGTTCGGCCAGGGCATGACGATCCAGAAAGATCGCGCGGGCTTGCGGGTTGGTCAGCAGCGGATATGTCATCCCGGCATGCTACCAGCCGGTTTTGGGCGTGCAATCCCCCGTCTTGGCGATGCTTTGCAAGTAGCGGAGCCAGCGCCGCCACCCCCCGCGCCAGAATGCCCAAATTCCGCCACAGGCATCGGCCATTTTCGCGCCAAGGTTGATTTGAGGTATCGTGATGAAACAAATTGCAAAACTTGCCCTGATGGCCCTGCTGGCCGTGACCGCCGGGCCAAGCCAGGGTCAGACGCCCGAGGCCAAAGCCGATCTGGCGCTGCTGGAGACACGCGCCGCGGGGGATCCGCTGATGGGTCAGGTCTGGGTGCAGCTGCGCTCTGAAACCAGCGCGCGCTCGGGCCAAAGCGTGTTGCGGATCGTGGAAACGCTCAGCGGCATCCGGCAGACCCGCGATGGGGCGCTGCCGCTCAGCTATCGGCTGCAAGGGCAGGTGCAGGCCGCCGCGATCCGCGCCCAGACCGTTGCCGAGATCCTGCGCAGTGATCTGAATGGCGACTGGCAGGTCAGCCGCGAGGAACTGGTGGCCTCGCTCAGCCATGCCAATCGGGGCGGCGGTGGCGAGGCTGCGACGGCCTTTTTGTTGGGGGATGCGGATCAGAACAGCCTTCTGACCACCGAGGAGATCAAGGCCTCGGCCGAGGCGATGCTGCCTGTCCTGTCGGGCCGCCGGGGGATGGACGTTGGCGCGCGCCTGTTCGATCTGGATGATGACGGCATCCTGACCCAATCGGAATATGACCGGGTTATTGCCGCATTGCAGCGCTGAGCAATCTGGCGGGGCTTACAGCCCCGCCTCTGCCGCGATCTCGGCCCGGCTTTTGCGCGCGCGCTCGGTGGCGGATTTCAACTGGCCGCAGGCCGCCATGATGTCTTCGCCGCGCGGAGTGCGGATCGGCGAGGCGTAACCGGCCTTATAGATGATGTCGGCAAAAGCCTCGATCCGCTCCCAATCCGAACGCTGATAGGGGGCGCCGGGCCATTCGTTGAAGGGGATCAGGTTGATCTTGGCCGGGATGCCCTGGATCAGCTTCACCAGACGTTTGGCATCGGCGTCACTGTCGTTCACATCCTTCAGCATCACATATTCAAAGGTGATGCGCTCGCTGTTCGACAGGCGCGGATAGTCGCGCAGCGTTTCCAGCAGGGTGGCGATGTTCCATTTCTTGTTCACCGGCACCAGACGGTCGCGCACCTCATCGGTGGTGGCGTGGAAGGAGATCGCCAGCAGGCAGCCGATTTCCTCGGCGGTTTTGGCAATCTCTGGCACGATGCCGGAGGTGGAGAGCGTGATGCGGCGGCGCGAGAGGCTCAGCCCCTCATTGTCCATCACCACCTTCATGCCATCGCGCACATTGTCGAAATTATACAGCGGCTCGCCCATGCCCATCAGCACCACATTGCTGATCAGGCGGGTTTCATCCTTGGGCGCGCCCGGCACCGGCCATTCACCCAGATCATCGCGGGCCAGCATCACCTGCCCGACGATTTCGGCGGCGGTCAGGTTGCGCACCAGCTTTTGCGTGCCGGTATGGCAGAAGGAACAGGTCAGCGTGCAACCGACCTGGCTGGAGATGCAGAGCGTGCCCCGGGTTTCCTCAGGGATATAGACCGCCTCGACCTCATGCCCGCCCGCGATGCGCAGCAGGTATTTGCGGGTGCCGTCGGCGCTGATCTGGCGGGTGACCACCTCGGGCACCTCGACCACGAAATGCTCGGCCAGAAGCGCGCGATACTCTTTGGCGAGGTTGGTCATCTGCGCAAAATCGCGCACGCCCCAGTGATAGATCCATTGCCAGACCTGCCCGACCCGCATCTTGGCCTGACGCTCGGGCGTGCCGGCGGCGATCAGCGCCTCGCGCAGCTGATCGCGCGTCATCCCCACAAGGTTCGGCTTGCCGCCCTCGGGCAGCTTGCGCGGGATCGTCAGCACGTCCTGCGTGATGGGCGCCTGCGGGGTCAGGTTCGGGGCGGTCATGGCGAGGGATTCCCTGCGGTTTGGGCGGGTAAACAGCGTTTCTACAGGAAAATGCCGCGCTTGCCAAATGGCGAGCGCGGCATTGGATAATACGGGTGCGCGCGGCTTACTTGCAGCGCTTGCTGGCGTCGTCGATGGCGGCGGTCACCCCGCGCAGCGACAGCGTGTCCTTGGTCTGGGTGCCACGGCCCGAAACGCCGGTCACCGTCGCGGTGGAGCCTTTTTTCAGCGCCGCGATGATCTGGGCATCCTGCTCGGCGCCCGAGGTCCAGGCATATTCGCCATCGGTGAACAGGTCATGCACGGTGCCGTCAATATCCAGCTTCACGGTGCTGTCCTTGGCAAACGGATAGCCGCCCGTATAGCTGACCTCGCCTTTCGAGCCACCGGCGCGATAGGTCACGAACAGCAGGATCTCGCTGCGGCTGGCATTCACCGGCTTGCCGTCACGGCTGGCCTCCGAGGATTTCGGGGCGGTCACGGCCCAGCATTCCTTCGGCGTGCCTGCCGGCGGTTCGGTAAACACCGACCAATCCGTCATCACGGCGACCTGATTGGTCGATTCCTGCGCATAAGCGCCGGTCGCAGCGATCAGCGCCAGCGTGGCCCCGCCAAGGGTGCGAGCGATAAAGGAGTTCATGCCTCAGCCTCCAGCCGAAAGTGCCTCTGCCAGCCCCGCGCCCCTGCCGCTTGCTGCGGCTTTTCGGTGGCGGGGCAAATTTCAACCCGATAAACCTTCATATCAGGAAAATGGCAAGGCGCGAAAGGCCGATAGGCAGGGAATCGCGCAACTGTTATGGAGGATGGCCGATGACAGCAGTAGCGATGGCCGAGCTGTGGCGCGGCGGCATGCTGGAAAGCACACATCTTGGGCATGCCGTGATCTGCGATGGCAGCGGCCAGATTGTCGAGGCCTGGGGCAACCCGGCGCGGGTCATCTTCCCGCGCTCCTCCTGCAAGATGATGCAGGCCTTGCCGCTGGTGGAAAGCGGGGCCGCAGATGCAGCGGGGCTGACCGGGGCGCAACTGGCGCTGTCTTGTGCCAGTCATCAGGGCGCGGCGCTGCATGTGAATGCGGTGCGCGACTGGCTGGCGGCCTTGGGTCTGGGCGAGGCCGATCTGCGCTGCGGCAGCCACGAGCCCTATGACAAGGCCGAGCGCAACCGCCTGATCAAGACCGATGACAGCCCCTGTCAGTTTCATAACAATTGCTCCGGCAAACATGCCGGAATGCTGACCTATACCCGCCATATCGGTGCCGGGCCGGACTATGTTGACCCCGGCCACCCGTTGCAACGCGCCATTCTGGAGGCCTTCGAGGCCACCACCGGCGAAACATCCCACGGTTTCGGCATTGACGGCTGCTCGGCCCCCAATTTCGCCTGCACGGTGGAAGGCCTAGCCCGCGCCATGGCCTTTTTTGCCGCCGCGCCGGAGAGCGGCACCGCCCGCGAACGCGCCGCGCATCGGCTGACCCGCGCCATGGCCAGCTTTCCCGAATTTGTCGCGGGCGAGGGCCGCGCCTGCACCATCCTCATGCGCGAGATGGGCGGGCGCGTGGCGATCAAGACCGGGGCCGAGGCGGTGTTCGTGGCCATCCTGCCCGAAAAACAGCTGGGCATCGCGTTGAAGATCGAGGATGGCAATTCCCGCGCCTCCGAGGCCGCCATTGCCGCGCTGTTGCAGCGTTGCGGCGTGCTGTCGCCCGAGGCGGCCGCGCGCTACACCCATGCCGCGCAACGCAATTGCCGGGGTTTTGTCACCGGCCATGTGCAGCTGGCGCCCGGTTTTCCAGTCTGAGGGCTTTCCCGTGTGAGGGCTTCCCAGCCTGAGCCCCCGAACAGCAAAGGCCCCCGCCTTTGCAGGGGCGAGGGCCAAGCCGACAGCAAGCACCCGGTGAAACAGGCTGGGTGGGGGCAATCGTCCGTCCCACCGGGCTTTGTCACTTGCTACACCTTTGTTATCGCCGCTTGACGTGGCGGAAATGCGGATGGCGCAGGGTCATTCGGCGGAGTTTTCGGGGCAAATCCAAGGCGCGCGGCGAATGTTGATTTGTTAACCGGGGAATGGCAGCATTGTAACATGAGCATGATGCCCCCTGTTCCACCGCAGCCCAACCCCTTCGCCGCCCGCGACGAGGTGGTCAGCTTTGACCGGCACGAGCTTGGCGCCATCCTCTCGGTCTATGGCCGCATGGTGGCCGCCGGAGAGTGGCGCGATTACGGCTTTGCCGCGATGCGGGAGGTGGCGGTGTTCTCGATCTTCCGCCGCACCGCCGAGGTGCCGCTGTATCGCATCGAAAAGCGTCCAAGGCTGCGGGCAAAGCAGGGCATCTATGCCGTTCTGGGCGAGGGCGGGCAGGTCTTGCGACGCGGGCATGATCTGGCGGCGGTGCTGCGCTTCTTTGACCGCAAGCTGATCAAACCGATCGAATGATCCGTCGCCGCGCCGTCACCGGCCCGTCGCCTGCGGCCGCAATGCGGGCGATGGCGGCCGCGATCTCCTCCTCGACCACCGCCATGAAAGCGCCGGTGGCATGGATCATCCGGCTGTCCGACAGCGCGATGGCGACATGGCCTTTCCAGAACAACAGGTCATTGCGCTGCAACGCCGCCCCCTCGGGGATCGCCGCCCCACAGCCCGCCTGAAGGTCGCTATCCCCCGGCAAAGCCATGCCACAGGCGTGAAACGCGATCTGCGCCAACCCCGAACAGTCGATCCCGGCGCGGGAATTGCCGCCCCAAAGGTAGGGCGTGTGCAGGAACATCTGCGCCACCGTCGCCGGGTCATCGTGATATTCGCCCAGCGGTTTCAGATGCGCCAGCGGCACAAAACCCTGCGGCGTCTCGGCCCAGGCGCCTTGCGTGCCGGTCACCCGCAGCCGCGCGCCCATGCTCAGCGCCGCAAGGTCGCGATGCTGCACCTTTGGCCCATCGTAAAGATGGGTGCCGGGGGTCGAGACCCAATGCGTCGCCGCCTCGGCCTCTGTGAGCTGCGCCTCGCGCAGATAGCCGCAATAGCCGTCCTTCGCCGCCTGCACGAAGGCCCAGGCCGCATGCCGGTCGATCACCGTCAGCGCCTCGCCCCAGATCACCTGCCGGTCGCGCGCGCCCTCGGGCGCCTTCAGCAGATCGGCCACCGGCACCGCCACGCGGGCAGGCTCGCCCGCCACAAAGCGCGGCGCATCCACCTGACCGCGCAGGGATTCCAGCGCGGCACGGGCATTGGCAGGGGTCAGGCGGCGATCCATCTTACCGCCCCAGCATGGCGGGCAGGCCCAGCAAAAGCGCCCGCGCGCCCTGGCCGACGCCCCCCTTGGGCCGCGCCGGGGCATCGCTGGGCGTATGGCCGTAAATGTCAAAATGCATATAGCGCGGATGGTCGGCAAAGCGGCGCAAGAACAGCGCCGCCGTGATCGACCCCGCAAAGCCAAAGCCCGGCGCATTGTCCAGATCGGCGATTCCCGGCTCGATCACCGGCTCATAGGCCTCATGGAAAGGCAGCCGCCAAACCGGATCGGCCCCCGCCAGCGCCCCCGCCTCCAGCGCCGCCGCCAGTTCGGGATCGTCGGTGTAATAGGGCGCGAGGTCCGGCCCCACCGCCACCCGCGCCGCGCCGGTCAGCGTGGCCATGGAAATCAGCAGTTCCGGGTTTTCCTCGGCGGCCCAGGCCAGCGCATCGCCCAGAACCAGCCGCCCTTCGGCATCGGTATCATTCACCTCGACCGTCAAGCCCTTGCGCGAGCGCAAGATGTCTTTCGGGCGCATCGCCCGCCCGGAGACAGAGTTCTCCACCGCAGGCACAATGACCCGCAGCCGGATCGGCAGATTGACCTGCATGATCATCTGCGCCAGCCCCATCACCGTGGCCGCGCCGCCCATATCCTTTTTCATCAGCTGCATGCCGGAAGAGGGCTTGAGGTTCAGGCCGCCCGTGTCAAAGCAGACCCCCTTGCCCACCAGCGTGACGCTGGGCCCCCGGTCGCCCCACCGCATCGACATGATCCGCGGCGCCCGGTCCGAGCCCTTGCCCACCGCATGAACCATTGGGAAATCGCGTTCCAGATCAGCGCCTTGAACCACCTGCGTTGCGGCGTCAAAGCGGTCGGCCAGCGCCAGAAAGGCCTCCTGCAACTCCTCGGGGCCCATATCGGCGGCGGGGGTGTTGATGAGGTCGCGGGTCAGCCACTCGCCCGCCGCCATCGCACCCACGCTCAGCGGGCAGGCCCCGGCGGGGCATTTCAGCTGCGGCAGGCTGCGGGATTGCGGCTTGTAATGGTCAAAGCGATATTGCGCGAGCAGCCAGCCAAGCGCGGCCTCGGTCGCCAATTCGCGGGGCAGCCCTTCAAAATGCCAATCGCCGGCGGGCAAGACCGCCACAGCCTTGGCCAGCCCAAAGCGCAGCCGCCGCCGCGCGGCGGGCGTGCCCAGCCCGATCACCGCGCCCGCCACACCCGTTCCGGGGATCAGCGTCACCTCGCCCCACCCCGCCTTGAATCCGGTATCCCGCAGCCAGGCGGCCACCGGCGCAGGCTGGCCCTCAAGCCAGGCCTCCAGCCCGTCGGGGCTGACAACATGCAGCGGGCGCGAGGGCGCTTGCGGATCGGCAAAGGCGGGGGTCATGGCGGGGCTCCTTCCAACTTGGCCCGAGCCTAGCCCATCCGACGCCGCCCGCAAGTCAGCTTGATTCGATCAAGGCCCTGTCCACGACCAAAGACCGCTCTGCCACCCGCATCAGCCGCGCCCAGACCGCAGAAAACGCCGTCGGGTCTGCCTGATCCAGACATTGCCGCAAATCGCCCGCGACCTGCGAGAGGCTCAGCATGCCCAGCTGTTCTGACATGCGCTGCAAGCGGCGCAGCTGGCGCGACAGATCCTGCAATTCATGCGCGCGCACCTGCGCGGCCAGACCCGACATGGTCAAAGCCAGCTCGCCCAAAGCGCGCGTCACCACCTGTTCGGCCTGAACCGTGCCCAGATCGCGATACATGGCCGCAACCGGCTCGATATTCTGTCGCAGCTGATCAACCGGCCGCAAGACCGTGACATTCCCCATGATGTGTCCACCCACATGAAATCACCCAAGCCCAGCTTGCACCGACAGGCTGAACAAAAGGTTTCGCCACATCCAAGAAACCTCTCGAATTTTCTGCAATTGCAGCATATGGAGGCAAAAACCTGACGGAGGATGTGATGGACCAAGCCAAGCCCCTGCCCGGTTATCTGGTTGGCCGCTACCACGGCTGGCGGGCGACAACCTATCAGGACAACAAGGCCTGGTATAAAAGCCTCGCCGCCAATGGGCAGCATCCGCGTGCCATGATCATCTCTTGCTGCGACTCGCGCCAGCATGTGACCTCGATCTTCGGCGCGGATGAAGGCGAGTTCTTCATTCACCGCAATATCGCGGGCCTCGTGCCGCCCTATTGCCCCGATGGCGGCAATCACGGCACCTCGGCCACGGTGGAATATGCCGTGACCGCGCTGAAGGTCGCGCATATCATCGTGATCGGCCATTCCGCCTGTGGCGGCGTGAAGGGCTGCGATGACATGTGTTCCGGCAAAGCCCCGCAACTGCTGGAGAAATCCAGCTTTGTCGGGCGCTGGATGGATATTCTGCGCCCCGGATACGAGCGTGTCAGCCACCTGCCGGAGGCCGAGCGCGGCGCCGCGCTGGAAAAGCAGGCTGTGCTGGTCAGCCTGGAAAACCTGATGAGCTTCCCCTTCGTCCGCGAGGCGGTGGAGCAGGACATGCTGACCCTTCACGGCCTGTGGAACGACATTGGCGAAGGCGGGCTGGAGCATTACGAACCGGCACAGCGCAGTTTCGTCTCCATCTGACCTTGAACTGCGGGTCACTCACCCTATCTGGGCCAAAATGCCGGAGGATATGATGCCCGACATGCTGGCGCTGGCTGCGCAAAACCTGCTTTCCCCTGTCATTCTCTGCTTTGTTCTGGGGCTTTTGGCGGCGGTCGCGCGATCCGATCTGACCATCCCCGAGGCCGTGGCCAAGGGAATGTCGATTTATCTTCTGTTCGCCATCGGCTTCAAAGGCGGCGTTGCGGTGGCGGCGCATGGGGTAGACCTGACCTTGGGCAAGGCCATGCTGGCCGGGATCGTGCTGTCCTTCCTGCTGCCCTTCCTCGCCTTCGCCCTGCTGCGCGCGATCACGGCCATGTCGGTCACCGACGCGGCGGCGGTGGCTGCGCATTACGGCTCGATCTCCATCGTCACCTTCGTCACCGCCACCTCGGTGCTGCAAGCGCAGGGCATTGCGGCCGAGGGCTATATGGTGGCGGTGGCCGCCGCGATGGAAGCCCCCGCCATCATCAGCGCCCTTTGGCTGGCCAGCCGGGGCGGCGCCCGCAGCGAGGGCGACGGCGACCTGTGGCGCGAGATTTTCCTCAATGGTTCCATCGTCTTGCTGGTCGGGTCTTTCCTGATCGGGGCGATCACCGGCGACAAGGGTATGGCACGGATCGAGGCATTCATCGTCACCCCGTTCCAGGGTGTGCTGTGCCTGTTCCTGCTGGATATGGGTCTGGTGGCCGGGCGCGGGCTGGCGCAGGCGGGCAAATTGCTGCGCGGCGGCACCCTGGCTTTCGGCATGGTCATGCCGCTGCTGGGCGCCACAGCCGCCCTGATGGCCGGGCTGGGGCTGGGCCTTTCCACGGGCGGCGTCGCGCTGTTCATGGTGCTGGGCGCCTCTGCCAGCTATATCGCCGTGCCCGCCGCCATGCGCGTGGCCTTGCCCGAGGCTAACCCCTCGCTCTCGCTCTCGCTGGCGCTTGGCATCACCTTCCCTTTCAACCTGACCCTCGGCATCCCGCTTTACATCGCGATTGCCCAAAGTCTGACCGGAGGCTGACCCATGCAGACCCATCTGGCGAAACGTGTGGAAATCATCATCGAGGCGCCGATGGAGACGCGCCTGACCGCCGCGCTGGAGAAAGCGGGGGTCACCGGCTTCACCATCCTGCCGGTTCTGGGCGGCTCGGGTCGCTCGGGCCGCTGGAGCCGCGAGGGGCAGGTGGGCCGCGCCGGCATGGTGGCGGTGATCTGCCTCATCCGCCCCGAGCGGCTGGATACCCTGCTGGACGCCGCCTTCGCGGTGGTGGAGCGCCATATCGGCGTGGTCAGCGTGTCCGACGCGCAGGTGCTGCGCGCCGAACGGTTCTAGCGCTCAGCGCAGTTCCAGCCCGGCGGGCCAGCGCATGTCCACCTCAAGCCCGATTTCCCTGGTGGCACCGGGTTCCAGATCAAAATGCCAGCCCAGCAGGCCGCGCTGGCCCTCCGGGTCGGTCTCGTCCGGGGCCTCGGTCGCAGTATAGGTGATCTCCAGATCTTCCTGTTCGGAATAAGGCACCTGATCCACCAGATGCACCGGCCAGGCCTCGCGCGTCAGGTTCTCGATCTTCAGCACCGCCGCCTCTTTGCGCGCGGAGTCAGAGCTGAACACCCCGGCATCGCCTTCGCTGTTCTTCGGCATGTCGCGCGTCAGGCGCAGGCCTTCGATCGGGCCGAAGGGCAGCTCCAGCTTGTCGCCCGCCGCCACGGTGGAAATCTCTTGCCCGCCCACCAATTGCCCGTCGCGGAACAGATATACCATGCCGGGCAGCAGCAATTCCGGCAGCGCCTCGGCCTTGGCCACCACAAAAGCCGTCGAATCGCGGCGCGGCACGGCGCGGGCCTCCGCCTCTGGCGTCAGGGTCAGTTCTGACAGGGCGACGCGCAGATCCTCCACGCCCGAGGCCACGGTCA